>JAMCSM010000165.1 GCA_023380915.1 Actinomycetota bacterium
GTGCAATTGCACTTTCTCTCAATATTTTTTAAAGTATTCAAGGAAAAGCTGCTTAAATGTTGAAGGAAATTGAAGTAAAAAATTTTGCATTGATCGATGATGTGACCGTAAAGTTTGGCAAAGGCCTCAATATCCTGACCGGTGAGACAGGTGCCGGTAAAACATTAATAATAGAAGCTATAAATTTTTTAATTGGTGAAAGAGCTGACAGTGACCTGATAAGGGATAATGAAGATAAATTAATAGTTCAGGGATATTTTGACTTAAGTAATAATGAAAAGGCAAATAATTATTTAAAAACTGAAAATTTACTGGATGAAAATGATTCAGCAGATGATATTGCCATAACCAGAGAAATTAATAAAAATGGGAAAAACAGAGCTTTTGTAAATGGAATTTTCGTTCAATTGAATATATTAAAAAATCTGGGAAAATATGTTCTGGATCTTAACGGCCAGCATGATCATCAATATTTACTCGATCAGAATACTCATATCGATATCGTTGATGATTTCGGCGGGGAAAAAATCGATAGTTTAAAATCACAACATGCGGACAATTACGGGAAATTTTTTGAAATAAGAAAAGAACTGGAATCTTTACAAAAGCAGCAAAATGAAAAAGATGAAAGGCTTTTGGCGTTAAAATACAGGCTGGATGAAATTCAAAAATTAAGCATGACGGAAAACGAAGAAGAAGAACTTGAGCAGGAAAAAAATATATTAAAAAATTATGAGAAAATTCATAATCTTTGTGGTCAGTCCCTGGATATTCTTAAAGGAACGGAAAAAAACGGTAATGAAGACTTCTCACTCAGCGATAATTCTTCAGTATTGGGAAAAAATATTACAGAACTTGCAAATATTGACAATAAGTTCCGGAAATATAGCGAGGGATTAGAAGAATTCAGCATATTTATAAACGAACTTCTTCTTTTTTTGAATTCTTATATTGCAGGTCTGGAATATAGTGCAGAAAAACTTGATAAAATACAGGAAAGGCTGTACAGGATATCGGAAATTAAGAGAAAATATCAGATGGATATTTCTCAGATTAATGCATATGCAAAAAAAATAAAGCAGGAAATAGATAATTTTGAGAACCTGGATTCGGATATAACTCAAAAAAATTTTGTCTTTGAGGAAGTTAAAAAAATATTGAGAGAAAGTGCAATTGCACTTTCAGAAAAAAGAAAAGAAGTCATTAAAATTTTGGAGAATGAAGTATTTGAAGAATTATCGGACTTAAATCTTAAAAATGCTTTTTTTAAGGTTCGAAATGAAATCATAATAACAAATGACCAAACAGCGGGAATTGAAATAAACAATAGAAGGGTTAAAATAATGGACTGCGGAATCGATTACATGGAATTTTTAATTTCACTTAATCCGGGAGAAAGTGCAAAGCCTTTAAGAAAAATTGCTTCTGGCGGAGAGATTTCCAGAATAATGCTTGCACTTAAATCAATAATAAGCAAAATAGATAATATATCTACACTTGTTTTTGACGAGATAGATACCGGAATTGGTGGTGCGACTGCAGTTACAGTTGGAAAAAAATTGCATAAGATATCAAAAAATTGCCAGGTAATTTGCATAACGCACCTTCCCCAGATAGCTGCATTTTCTGATTATCATTATTTTATCGAAAAGTTGACTGAAAAGGGCAGAACAAAAATAAGGATAAACAGATTGGATACGGGTAATAGAGTTAAGGAAATATCAAGAATGTTAAGCGGAATGGAAGACAGTAATATTTCCGTAATGCATGCTGAAGAACTTTTGGAGCAGACTAATAGGATCAAGAAAGACTTAAAGGAGGAAAAAGTAAAAGTTGGAAACTAAATTTATTTTTGTAACAGGCGGCGTCCTTTCCTCTTTAGGAAAGGGAATTTGTGCTGCTTCCCTGGGAAGACTTTTAAAATCAAGGGGATTTTCGGTCACAATCCAAAAGTTTGATCCTTATATCAATATTGATCCTGGAACAATGAATCCCTTCCAACATGGCGAGGTTTTTGTAACTGAAGATGGAGGGGAAACTGATCTTGATCTGGGTCATTATGAAAGATTTATAGATGAAAATCTATCAAAATATAATAATTTCACAAGTGGCAAAATTTATAAAAATGTCATCGATAAGGAAAGAAAAGGCGAATATCTCGGTGCAACCGTCCAGGTTATCCCACATGTTACCGATGAAATAAAAGACAGTATAAAGAAGACTCTGGAAAAGAAAAAATCAGATATAATAATCACGGAAATCGGTGGAACCGTAGGTGATATTGAAAGCCTGCCTTTTCTAGAGGCAATAAGGCAATTTAAAAAAGATATAGGAAAAGAAAATGTATTGTATATCCATGTGACGTATGTCCCGTATCTAAAGACTTCAGAAGAATTAAAAACAAAACCAACGCAACACAGCGTAAAAGAGCTAAGGAGCATAGGAATCCAGCCCGATATAATAATTTGCAGAAGCGAGGTGAAATTGAATGATGACTTAAAGAGCAAAATAAGTTTATTCTGCGATATAGAACAGGAAGCAATTGTGGATGCAGTAGATGCAAAACATTTGTATGAAGTTCCCCTTAATCTTCAGAAAGAAGGTCTCGATTCAATTGTAATGTATAAACTTAATCTAAAATATAGAGTGTCGGAAATCCAGAACTGGAAAAATCTTGTTAATGTAATTAATAATCTTGAGGGAAAAGTAACGATAGGAATTGCGGGAAAATATACTTTTTTAAAAGATGCCTATATAAGCATTGTAGAATCTTTGAATCACGGAGGTTATTTCTGCAAAAAAAATATTGACATTAAATGGATAAATTCAGAAGAACTTGAAAATGAAGATATATGCAGGGAGCTTCTTCAGGATATAGACGGAATGCTTGTTCCGGGAGGTTTTGGTGTAAGAGGAATAAATGGAAAAATAAACGCTGTAAAGTTTGCAAGAGAAAACAATATACCTTATTTTGGTATCTGCCTTGGTATGCAATGTGCAGTAGTGGAGTTTTCAAGAAACATCCTTGGGTTGCAGGATGCAAACAGTTCCGAGTTTGATAAAGATACCAAAAATCCGGTAATAGATTTGATGCTTGAGCAAAAAAATATTAATGATATGGGCGGAACAATGAGGTTGGGCAGTTATCCATGCAAACTGTTGGAAGGATCCAATGCATATAAAGCATATCAGGAAGAATTGATTTATGAAAGACACAGACATAGATACGAACTGAATAATAATTACATGGAAATGCTTGAAGCATCAGGGATGATTGTTACAGGCATATACCCGGATAAAAATCTGGCAGAAATAATTGAGATAAAAAATCATCCGTGGTTTGTAGGTGTTCAATTTCATCCTGAATTTAAATCCAGACCAGACAAGCCGCACCCATTATTCCGGGATTTCATCTCAGCTTCTATAAATAATGCCAATTCAAAAAGGAAAAAAGATTAACGTTAAAGTTAAAAAAACAATCATTGCCATAAATTCCTTACTCTTGATAATAATCATATTATTTTCTCCTTTTTCTTTTTATGTTTACAATATTAAATTTTATGAAAAATTATATGAAAAAAATGGTGTTTATAAAACACTTGACAGAAGTGATGTTGCAATATTAACTGATAGTATTATTAAATTTCTTGAATATGGACAAGATTTTAAGAGTTTTAAACTTAAAAACAACATAAATTATTTGAACAGTGATGAAATAAGCCATTTAAAAGATGTAAAGATAGTTTTTGATAAAATATTAGTGCTGTTTTATTCAAGCATAATTTTAATAATTATATTAACATTATTTTTAATAAGAAAAAATATATTAAGTTTTTTAAGAAGTATTAGCAGTTTCTTTGTAATTGCAGCATCCATACTTATTTCTTTTTTAATAATTTTGTATTTTCTTGGAAATAATTTTGGTTCTTTGTTTGAAAATATGCATTTAGTATTATTTCCACAGGGGAATTGGGCTTTTCCTGAAGGTTCGTTATTGATAACATTGCTTCCATTTGGCTTTTTTTATGACTTTTTTGCCAGACTTCTTATAACTTCTTTGGTAATTTCTTTAATAATTTTATTAGCTGGTATAGCAGGTATGGTTCTCACAAAAGAAAGTGTAAATTTAACAGAAAAGCCTAAATCTGAACCATAATGAAAGTACCTAAATGGATGATAAAAGGAGTATGAATATATGAGAAAAGAAAATAGATCAGACAAAGTCAGTGAATATATTAATTTAATAAATAAAGAAAGGCTGTTAAATACTTTTATTGAGCTTGCCAGAATAAAAAGCTCCTCAAAAAATGAAAAGGAGGCTGCAGATTTTGTAGCTGAAAGGCTACATAAAGCCGGGCTTGAAGTCTTAAGAGATGACTGCGGGAAAAAAATTGGATGCAGCTCCGGTAATATCATTGCCTTTTTAGGGAGCAGTAAGAGGGCTGAAACAAGATTAAGACCAGAAAAAAAAGAAAAAAATAAATATGGATTGTTAAAGGAAATTCCAATTTTTCTTGGCGCTCATCTTGATACCGTTGGGTTAAGAGGTGATGTCATACCTGTAATAAAAAAAGGCAGGATAATAAATGAGAACAAACAGTGCATTTTGGGAGGAGACGATAAAGTTGGAGTTGCAGCAATACTTGAAGCACTCAGTATTATTAAAGAAAAAAATCTTGATACAGGTGATATTTATATAATTTTTACTGTTTCCGAAGAAATAGGAATACTGGGGGCCAAGAATCTTGACTTAAAATTTATAAAAGCGAAATATGGGTTTGTTTTTGATGGAAAAGGCGACATCGGAACAATTTTTAATGAGGCGCCATACCATAATTCAATCGACATAAAAATAATAGGAAAAGCCTGCCATGCCGGAGTTGAACCTGAGAAAGGCATTAGTTCAATAAAAATTGCAGCACTTGCTATTTCACAGTTAAAACTGGGAAGAATAGATTATGAAACAACCTGTAATATAGGAAAAATTAACGGGGGAGTTGCAACAAATATAGTTCCTGAATTAACAGAAATCAAAGGCGAAGTCAGAAGTCTTAAAGAAGAAAAACTTGAAAAAATTACAAAAAATATTGTCTCGGTATTCAGGAAAACTGCAGATGATTATAAAGCCAGAATAAAATTTAAGATTGAAAGGGAATATGAAGGTTTTAAAATTTCCGATAATGAAATACCGGTAAGGATTGCAAAAAAAGCCATAAGTAACCTTGGTATAAAACCAAAGATAGTTTCAACCGGTGGTGGTAGTGACATAAATATTTTTAATTCAAGAGGTAAAAAAGCAATAAATTTTTCGTCAGGCATGGAAAATGTACATTCAAACAAAGAATACGTAAAGATATCACAAATTGAAAAATTGGCTGCACTTATAATTGAGATTTGTACAATTAATACAGAAAAATTATAAAACAATGAGAAGACTAATAAAATAAAAAGGCAGAAATAATGGAAAGTAATTTATTTGAAGAAAAAATAGATTCTAAAGAAGTTTTTAAAGGTAAAATTTTGAGAGTATATTTTGACAAAGTCAGGCTTCCCAATAACAAGATTGCAACCAGAGAAAAGGTCTCCCATCCGGGAGCTGTTGCAGTTGTCCCTTTAAATGACAGAAATGAAGTTATACTGGTTAAACAATACAGGTATCCAATTAACAAAGTATTGATCGAGATTCCTGCAGGAAAACTGGACAGTAATGAATCACCGATTGTGTGTGCCGGCAGGGAATTAGAAGAGGAAGTGGGTGCAGGGGATGGAAACTTAATTCTTTTAGCTACTATATATACATCCCCTGGATTCAGTGACGAAAAAATGAATATATATCTTGCACAAGGTTTTAAGGAAAAAGATAATAAATTAGATGATGATGAATTTCTGCATATCATGAAAATTAAATTCAATAAATGCCTGGAAATGATAAACAAGGGTGAAATTTCGGATGCAAAAAGCATAATAGGCATTTTAATGACAAGAAATTACATGAATAAAAATGATTGACCGTTATATAACACAATTCACGGATTGTTTAAGATTCGAAAAATTATTATCTGCAAATACCATTATCTCCTATAAGAGAGACCTAAATAAATTCCGATCTTTTATAAAGAATAATAAAATTACTGATGTTACAAAAATTACGAGTATAGAGATCTTAAATTTTCTGGAAGTTTTGCATAAAAATCAAAGCGAGTCTTCAGTTTCAAGAATATTGTCGTCACTTCGAAGTTTTTATAAATATCTTGTTAGAGATGGGATATCAGATAGAAATCCGTTTTCTCAGATAAAAAATCCAAAACTCCATGAGAAAATACTGGAAACAATAGATGAAAATGAAATGCTTAGATTTCTTGATAAAATTCCGGATTCAACAAGCCTTGAAGTAAGGGATAAGGCTATGTTTGAATTGTTATATTCCTGTGGAATTAGAGTAAGTGAAATAGTAGGTCTGAGATTACACGATATTGACTTTGAGGAAAATTTGGTAAGATTTACAGGTAAGGGGAATAAAGAAAGGATTGCTCCAATAGGGGAGACAGCAAAATTTTATCTTAAAAATTATCTGGATCATGCGAGGTATAATATTGAAAGGGAATTTAAAACTGATTATTTTTTTCTAAACAAAAACGGGAAAAAATTAACAAGACAGGGTTTCTGGAAAATACTGAAAAAATATGTAAAACAGCTTGGTATTGATAAAAATTTATATCCTCATTTATTCAGGCACAGCTATGCAACCCACATGCTTGAGCGTGGTGCCGATTTAAGGATAGTTCAGGAATTACTGGGGCACAGCAGCATATCAACCACAGAAATTTATACAAATATAAGCAAAAAACATATCAAGGATACTTATTTCAAATATCACCCCAGAAATAAAAAATAATTTAATTTTCGACTTACTTATATTTGCAATTTTGATTTATTTTGGTTATGGTATTAAACCATAGAAATTAACAGTAAATGGTAAAAATAAATAAATAAATAATGATGGGTAATTATCATTGGTAATAACAATTATAAAAAAGTAGGTTGGTTTTTAATGTTTAATAATTTAGGTCAGGAAATTATAATTTTTTTAAAACAGCTGCTGGTAGTAGCACCCGGGCTATATCTCGGTGTTATTCTTCATGAATATGCTCATGGATTTATTGCTTATAAAAGCGGCGATCCTACTGCCAGAAATATGGGAAGACTAACTTTAAACCCCTTACCCCATATTGATCTTTTTGGCAGTATATTGCTACCTTTGCTTCTGATCCTATCCGGAAGCGGAATTGTATTTGGATATGCAAAACCTGTTCCGATAAACCCAGGCTATTTCAGGCATTATAGAAAGGGTATCAGATATTCCTCACTGGCAGGGCCTGTTATGAATTTGATAGTAGCATTTGTGGTTGGTTCACTTTATGGGTTATTTTTTTACATATTAAAAGTTGCAAACTATCCCCTAAACAGTACTTCTGGAGGAAGCTTTGGATATCAAATTGTATTTTTGATAAACGAAATGTTTCAAACTGCAATTTATATAAATATATTTCTTGCTATTTTCAATTTTTTACCGATACCTCCTCTTGACGGCTCAAATATTCTGGCTTCTTTTCTTCCAGGTGATGCAATGTATAAGTATTTGAGTATTGGAAGATTTGGTTTTATATTCATATTTGTTATATTGTTTCTGGGAGGCAGGATATTCTGGGGGGCAATATCTCCAGCAATAACATTTCTTTTTAAGATGTTTACATGGTGGCGCTATATAATGTGAATTCTAAGACCTGTTTAATTAATATTCATTATATATCAAAGGTTACATATAAAGGAGTAATTTCAGAATGAAAAAGAAGATGCTGACAGGGTTCAGACCAACAGGGAGGCTTCATCTGGGCCACTTACATGGAAATATTAAAAATATGATTGCACATCAGAATGAATATGAAAATTTTTTCTTTTTGGTAGACTGGCATGCTCTGTCTACGGAATATCAGAACCCAAAAAATATAAAATCAAATTTAATAGATTGTGTTATCGATTTAATTTCCCTGGGCATAGATCCCGAACTTACTCATCTATACAGGCAATCCGACATTCCGGAAACTGTGGAACTTTTTTTATACTTTTCCATGATAACACCACTTTCATGGCTTGAACGATGTCCTACTTATAAAGAACAGATAAAAGAAATAAAAACAAAAGATTTATCCACTCTTGGATTCTTGTCTTACCCGGTCCTGATGGCTGCAGATATACTGATTGTAAATGCCGATATTATTCCTGTAGGTGAAGATCAGCTTCCCCATATTGAAATAACAAGGGAAATAGCAAGAAGATTTAATTTTTTATACGGTGATTATTTTAAAGAACCAGCCGACCTTCTTTCCAAAGCCACAAGAGTAGTTGGAATAGATGGAAGGAAAATGTCAAAAAGTTATGACAATGCAATATTTTTAAGTGATGATTTTTCAACTATCAAAAAAAAAGTCAGGCAAATGATCACTGATCCGGGAAGGATACATCCGACTGATGCTGGAAATCCAAAAGTGTGCAATGTTTTTTCATATTATAAAATTTATAAAGAAAAAGGGCTTGATGAAATTGTTGAAAGGTGCAAAAAGGGGAAAATAGGCTGTATAGCCTGTAAAGATGAAATTGCAGAAATAATTTATGAATCACTTAAGAATTTTCAGGGAAGAAGAAAAGAACTTGAAAATAACATGGATTATATATATAAAATACTGGAAGATGGTAAAAACAAAGTCAGGGAAATTGCCAGTATTACAATAAAAGATGTTAGAAAAAAAATGGGAATCGATTGATAATAATATAATAAAGAATTGGAAGAAAAAAACTATTTAATTAAATACGAAAGCTTCAGCGGTCCGGTAAACTTACTGCTTGAACTTGTCAGAAAAAGAAAAATTGACATTTATGAGATAAATCTAAATTCCATAATTTTAGATTTTCTTGATTATATAAGAAAATATAAAGATGTAATTTTGGAGACTCTTTCCGGGTTCCTTTATATAGCATCGATTTTACTGGAGATAAAATCAAATTCAATAATTCCTTCAAAGAGTGCTTTGATTCATGGTGATGAAGATACAGGTATGGATGTATTGAAAATAAGGGAAGACGAATATAAGGTGTTTAAAAAAATTTCAAATTACCTCGAGAAACTTGAAGAAGTTGAAAATTTGTATTTTCTGAGGGAAGCACCTATTGAAAAAGAATTCAATGATATTATGCCTGATTTTCTTGAAAAACTAAGTATTGATGAAATCAATTATCTTGCTTCAAAACTTTTGAAAAATATTGAAATAAAGATGAACTTTGAAAACATATATCTTGATAATGCCAGCATAACAGTTTATCAGGAAATGGAAAGAGTAAGTAGAATTTTAGGGACCAAAAATGAGATTACTTTTGAAGAACTGTCCGGTACCTATAAAGAATTAATTGATAAGATTATATGCTTTCTTTCCATACTTGAACTATATAAAAATGAAATTATTGATATACTTCAGATTGAAAGTTTCGGCAGCATAATAATAAAAAGAATAATTCAGATATAGTTAATCTAAAAATAAAAGAGAAAACAATGAAAAGTGAAGATTATAATTCTGATATTGATATAAATTTTTACAAGACTGATGAATGGCTCAGAACCTGTATAGAAGGCATTTTGTTTGTTTCTGAAATTCCTGTTGGACCAGGGGAAATTTCAGAAGTACTTGAAATAACGGAGAAAAAAGCTGAAGAAATACTCGACATGCTTGAAGAAGAATATAAAAACAGCAGCAGGGGTTTTACTGTAAGAAAAATAGCAGGAAAATACAGGTTCTATTCCAATCCTTCGATCAATGACATTTTAAGAAACTTTATTAAGTCGAATATCAGAAACTATCTTTCGCAGGCAGCCTTGGAGACGCTTGCTATTGTAAGTTACAAGCAGCCTGTTACAAGGACACAAATAGCAGAAATAAGAGGTGTCAGAACCGATAGTGTTGTAATAACTCTTGTTGAAAAAGGATTAATTAAAGAAGCCGGTAAATTAAAAGAACCCGGAAATCCGATAATTTACAAAACTACCGATAAATTTCTGGAAATCCTGGGTTTAAGCAGCTTGAAAGATCTACCTCCATTGCATGAATTCAAAGAAGAAAATATCGAAGGTTAAATAAAAAAATATATTTTTTCTGCATAAAATTGAAAATACGAATCGCAAAATTTCTTGCAAACTCTGGTCTGGCATCAAGAAGAAAAGCTGAATCACTTATCCTGTCAGGTAAAATCAGGGTCAATGGAAAACCTATCAAGGATTTCTGTTATAAGATTGAGCCGGGAGATAAAGTAGAATATAGTGGAAAATTAATAAAGCCTCAGTCAAAAATTGTGCTGGCCTTAAATAAACCTGCTGGTTATGTATCCACAGTTAAGGATGAATATAATAGAAAAAAAGTACTGGATCTGGTTAGTGACTTAAAACAAAAATTATTTCCTGTGGGCAGGCTTGACAGCAACTCAAAGGGATTAATTTTCCTTACTAATGACGGAGATTTTGCTTATAAGGTAACTCATCCGAAATTCCAGATTCCTAAAACTTACATGGTTGAAGTAGATAAAATGATAAATACAGATGATATTTCGAAGATTAAGAATGGAATAAATATTGAGGGAAGAGAATTAATTCCAGCAAGCATTGAAATTTTAAAAAATAATAAGGGGCATTCTGTCATTGAAATTAAAATAATTGAAGGCAGGAAAAGAATAATCAGAAAGGCTTTCTTAAAATTGGGTTACAATGTCATAGAACTTAAAAGAATCCAGGTGGGAGGATTTAAACTTGGAGGTTTAAAAGAAGGAAATTACAGAATTCTGGATAATAAGGATATTGAAAGTGTAATTAAACCGTATGGTTAGAATTCTATTTTAAATTATTCTTGTTTAATGGTTTATTCAAAATCAAATCTGAAGAGAAAACTTTGAACTTGCAAATAAAAAAACTCCAAGTTACCTTTGACCTTTGCTTTTTACAGCTTTAGGCTATTCAGCACCTTGGAGTTCTTCCTTAAGACTTTTCTCAGGACTTTCAGGAATTAAGCTAAATACTGTATTCTTTCGTTCCCAGATCTAGCCTCATCCTAAATGTTGCCTCATTTCTTAAGGTTCTTATAATGTAGCAAAATCTGCCCATAATGTCAATTACCTTTTTGATATAATGTTGTAATTCTGTGATATTGTCACTCTAGAGTTATTCAGGGAAAATGTCACCTATGAATAAAAGAGAGGAAACTTATCACATGACAGAAAAAGAGATGGTAAGGCTTAAGGTGGCAGAAAGACTTTTAGAGGGACATATGAAAATAGACCAGGCAGCTCGTGTTCTTATGCTATCTACCAGACAGATAATAAGGATTAAAGAAAGGGTGAGAAGATTTGGTCCGTCTGCAGCAGTTCATGGCAACAGAGCCAGAAAACCAATAAATGCAACAGATGATAATGTAAAGGATCTGGTAGTAGAACTTAAGAGGCATAAATATCAGGGAGCTAACTTTTCCCACTTTTGCGAGTTACTGTCTGAAAGGGAGAATATAACTTTAAGCCAGCCTACTGTGCACAGAATACTTTCAGGTGCAGGACTTAAAAGCCCAAAGAAAAAGAAAAAAGTAAGAGTTCACCACTACAGGAAAAGAATGGACTGTCCCGGAGCCATGGTGCAGCTTGACGCATCACCATACCCCTGGCTTGGGGACGTAGAGCTAGCCCTTCATGGAGCAATTGATGATGCAAGCGGTGATATTTTAGGGCTTTACTTTTGCAGCCAGGAATGCCTTGAAGGATATTTTGAAATAACAAGGCAGATGATTAAAGGCCCTGGTATACCGGTATCTATATATACCGATAAGCATACCATCTTATTTAGCCCTAAAAGGGCCAGGCTAACAATAGAAGACCAGTTAGAGGGCAAAACAGAGCCCTATACACAGTTTTCAGCTGCAGCTTCTGAATTAGGCATAAATATGATAGCCGCAGGTTCTCCTCAGGCCAAAGGCCGAATAGAGAGGCTCTGGGGCACTTTGCAGGACAGGCTGGTACAGGAGTTTTTAATAAACGAAATAAAAGATATAGATAGTGCTAATGTCTTTATGAAAGAATATATTCCAAAGTTTAATAGAAGGTTTTCTGTTATTGCCAAGGGCAGCTCTGTATTTAGAAAGCTTGCCGGCCATATTAACATTGACCATATTCTCTGCAGAAAATATACAAGAAAGCTTGATAATGGTTCTGCATTTTCATATGGGGGAAATTACTGGCAGCTCTTATCAGGCGGAAAGCCAGCCGCTGCTATTCCAAGATCAGCTGTAAAAGTTTTAACAAGCCAGAAAATAGGAATAAAGGCAGAATATTCCGGTAAGGTATATTCTCTGGCAAGAATAGAAAAACCTCAAGCTAAAAGCTTTGTAAAGACAAGTAGGGATAGGAAGATTCCTGCAAAGCCCGCAGACAGCCATCCCTGGAAGAGTGGGAACTCAGATAGATTTAAATATGATTCAAGAGACAGAAGGCTTTATGAAGGATTGTATAATTCAACCATTTCATGGGAAACTGAAGGATTCTAAATATTAAGGAAGGTGACATTTTCGCTGAATAAAACTTATGTATTTTGAGTGACATAATCGCTGACTATTGACATAAAGCAATTCGACTTATTGACAATAAATTTTAATTTTGTTATATTAAATTCACTTTAGAAATAGAAGGCAACTTCCAGTCTTGGCTGAAAATTACTGACTAAAGAATGTAAAAAGTAGGTTAATGTACAGGAAAGACCCTAAGAAAAGTTCTAAAGTGAACCCCGAGATGTTTAGTAGCCTAAAGTGCTAACTATGGCGAAAGATAACTCGGGGTAATTTCTTTATAAGGTCTGAAAAATAATTTATGTTTTCTTTGCTTATCCAGTAGTGAGTTACAAATCTGAATTCTCCGTATTCACTCGGGTTAATCTTGATTTTGTATTCCCTTAAATAGTTGATAAATGCTTTCTCATTAAAATAATCTGTAATTTCTTTTTTCAAACTGCAAAAAACCATGTTAATATCAAGTCTTTCCTTAAACACTTCAAAAATTTCAGTCTCCTCAAGCCTGGATGCAAGATATTTTGCGTTCTCATGATCTTCTTTTAGACGGTCAATCATTTTGTCAAGGGCAACAATACAGGGAGCTGCAATAAATCCCACCTGGCGCATGCCCCCGCCCATAAGTTTTCTATTTTTTCTTGCTTTATTTATGAATTCCATACTTCCTGCAAGGATTGATCCAACAGGTGCACATAATCCTTTTGAAAAACAAAACATTATTGAATCAAAATTTACGGCAATTTCTCTTGGATTAATTTTTAGGGCTATTGCAGCATTAAAAATTCTGGCACCATCCAGGTGAACAGGTATTTTTAAAGATTTTGCAAATTTACAAACATCAAGCATGTTATTCATGGGCACAACTTTTCCCGCACTATGAGCATTTTCCATGCATATCAATCCTGTGCGGGGATTATGAATATCATCGATTCTGTACATTTTTTTTAGTTCTTCTATATCTATCTTTCCATTATTTTCAGTTGTAAGTCTTAATTGAACTCCGGCAATAACTGCAGCTGCAGCAACCTCATATAAAACAATATGATTATCAGCAGGTATTATTACCTCATCACCTCTCAGGGTATGGGTTAATAGTGCAAGCTGATTTCCAAAAGTTCCCGAAGGTACGAATATTGCAGATTCTTTGCCAAGTATTTCAGCAGATTTCTTTTCCAGAAGATTAACTGTCTTATCGTCTCCATAAACATCGTCACCTGCTGAAGCGTTCCTCATTGCATCCAGCATTTCTTTTGTAGGCATTGTAACCGTATCACTTCTGAAATCAATAAATTCCATTTTTAGTTTCACCTTTGCTTAAAATTTAAAATTATTATCATTAATATCTTAATAATTCCTGAAGATTTTTAAAAGAGTATAAAAAAATATAAATTGCAATAATTATATCAAAAAGGTAATGTCAATAGTCAGCGATTATGTCACTCAAAATACATAAGTTTTATTCAGCGAAAATGTCACCTTCCTTAATATTTAGAATCCTTCAGTTTCCCATGAA
>JAMCSM010000166.1 GCA_023380915.1 Actinomycetota bacterium
CAGCAATGGTTATTTTTTTCTGATAAACTGTTTTTGGAACTATTAATTCTGTTCTTGTCCCTGCAAGAATCGCTGCTCCCTCGCATACACTTCCTACTCCTATTTTTTGTTTTACCATCAAAGAAAAATCAGTTACTTTTTCAGCTTGTTTTAATTTATTAATTTCTATAAACCTTATCGACAATCCTTTTTTAGACGCAAAAGACAATAAACCCTTTTCGTCAGATTTGATATCAACAGTTGCAATCAGTCTTATGCCCTCAATTGATATAGCGTATTTATCCAGAACTGAATATACAGCTTCTTCAATCTCTTCCTCTTTAACACCCTTTCGCATCCCTAAACCCAGAACCAGATTTTTGCCTGATTCGCTGCCGGTAGTAATTATGCTTTCTATTTTTAATTTTTCAGCAATTCTACCAGCCAGCTCATTAGCCCCACCCTCATGCCCTGATAATAATGAAATAACATATCTGGCACCATCATCAACTACAATGACAGGTTTATCTGTTAACTTATGTTTTATATAGGGAGCAATGATCCTGACTGCAATACCGCAAGCAGAAATAAATATAATGCCTGAACTTGCCATGTATATTTCTTCAAAATTATCCTTTACTTTGTCGGAAGTACCTTTTTTTACAAAAAATTTGCCGTTATTGCTCTCTAAAGCATCCCTGCCAAAATAGTAAAGTTTTGTATTAAAAAAATTTGAAATGTATTCTGCTACTCTTGCGCCATTATTTGAAAATGTCAGAATTGCCAACATCACTTAATCCCTCTGCGGTATTCATGAGAAAAATATTTATCATAAAGTTTGGATTTTTCTCCACAGGTTTTTAAAAAATTGCCTATTATAACTAATGAAGTCTTATTTACAGCGGGAAATTTCTTTACTTTTTTTGATATATCCGAGAGAGTTCCCGAAATTATAATCTCATCCGGCCATGTAACTTTATGAGCAACTGCTACCGGTGTTTTTGGAGAAAGCACAGATTTTAGTTCCTTTATCACATTATCAAAAATCCCCATGCTAAGAAAAAGTACTAAACTACTGTTGTGCCTTGCCAGACTTGCAATATTTTCTGAATCAGGGACAGGTGTTCTTCCTGTCATCCTTGTCAATATTACAGTTTGTGTTCCACCTGGCACGGTATATTCTTTCCCTAATTGAGCTGCTGCTGCCTGATACGAACTGATTCCGGGAATAACTTCTACTTCAATGCCTGCTTTTTTAATTTCTGCAATCTGTTCTGTTATTGCGCTGTAAATAGACAGGTCTCCAGTATGTAACCTTACCACTTTTTTCCCTTTTCTAACACTTTTTACTACAATATCAACAATTTCTTCCAGTACCATATCCTTACTGTCAAAAATTTCAGCATTATCGTCAGCATATTTTAATATTTCCGGATTTATCAGAGAACCTGCATAAACAACCACATCTGCTTCCTTAATTCTTTTATAGCCTTTTAAGGTTAACAATTCCGGATCTCCGGGTCCGGCACCTATAAAACTTACAGGCACATTTACCTCCTCACGATAATAATGGAAAAATATCCGTTTTCACTGATACCAATTTCCTTTAGAGAAATCCCCGTAACTTCATTTTCGCATCCCAAATTCTTAAAAAAATAAGCTTCATTTTTTCTGCCTGATTTTTCAATCAATTCAATTATTTCTTTTAAATTTTTTCCGATTTTCATAAAAACCACAGTATCAAAATCTTTGAGAAATTGAGAATATTTGCCTAAACTACCCTTGCATGGCAGAACAGCCATTTTTTCGTTTCCTTCAATTATTACTTTGTTTATACCGGACATGGCATATGTATATGAACTTATCCCGGGAATCGTTTCAATCAGTTCCGGTTTTATCTTTTTTTTCAAATTTTTTAACAGATAGTTATAGGTGCTGTAGATTAACGGATCACCAATAGTAATAAAAGCAACTTTAATGTCTTTTTTAATTTCAGCTGCAATATTTTCAGAAAGCGTGTGGTAATACTCGGATTTTAAATCTGCATCTCTGCTCATATTAAATTCCAGCTCTGTTATTTCCATCTTATTATCTAAAAAATATTTAACGGATCTAAGTGCCATACTGTCAGAACTGCTACTTGCCTTAGGCGTATAAATTCTGTCAACATTTTTAAGTATTCTTGCAGCCCTAATTGTCATCATTTCAAAACCTCCGATTCCTACACCGATTCCATAAAATCTTTTATCATCAGACTCGAATCTTTCGAAAAGAAGAATCGAGTTTGGTGACAAGATATTATCATTGAGGTCTTTTGCAGAAAGTTTTAAAAATTTTTCATTAACAGACCCTATATCAGAAAAAATATTTATTTTTCTATCTGATTGATTCAATTTTACAAGGCATTCCCTAATAGTTTCACTGTTAATATTTTGGTCTATCAATAAAAAAAACTCTTCTTTATTTTTTAATATTTCACAAATATCAGCTCTCCTGCCGTGAACACTCACAGTTTCAACATTCTGCCAGCTTTTTCCTGCTTTTGCACAAGCCAGTTGAATGGAACTTATGCCTGGAAATATTTTTGGAATATCAGGTTTAAAGCTGCCAACAATACGTTGGGCAAGGCTATAGAAACAGGGATCTCCCGAAACAAGAATAACAACTTTTTTTTGTTTAATCCTTTGCTTTATTTCTTTAATCCAGCTTTCAAAATTAAGTTTGTATTTAATTGTTTCTTTATTTAAAAAAGTGGTAAGGTTACAT
>JAMCSM010000167.1 GCA_023380915.1 Actinomycetota bacterium
TAAGAGCGGGAAACGGGATTTGAACCCGCGACTTCGAACTTGGCAAGGTCGCACTCTACCGCTGAGTTATTCCCGCATATAAAAGAAAAATATTGCATATAATATAAATAAATCTTATATCTCTGTCAATAGACTGTGAAAATTATGTTTTGTAAATATTCACTAAACAGTGTTAATAATTTACTGAGCTGAAGTAGGAAATAAGTTTTAGATTGCTCTTCTCATCTTTGTAAAAACATTCTTTCAAACAAAGCCTCAAAGACAATCCAAACTTATTTCAAACACCGTTCACTTAGCATTTTCTATATTTGTATTCTTGAAATCTGTTTTTTATTTTCAATATACCATTCAACGGTTCTTTTTAATCCTTCATTAAACGAAACTGCCGGTGTCCAACCGAGTAATTTCTTTGCTTTCTCAATACCTGCCCAGGTTGATTTCATATCTGAAGGATGAAAAGCCTTATATATAATTTCCGCTTTTTTTCCGAGGAGATTTTCTATCGTACGTATAACCTCTTTTAAATCATGCGGGTCATCACTTCCAAGGTTTATAATTTCAAACCCGAGACTTTTCTTTGCCAAAAATGTTCCTTTGCCTATGTCATCAATATAAGTAAAATCCCTGCTTTGTGAACCATCACCATAAACAATAATTTTTTTACCCTCGTCAATCTGTTTTATAAATCTGAATATTGACATATCAGGTCTGCCCCAGGGCCCGTATACGGTAAAATAACGGAGAATTGTTATGTCTATTCCATAAAGATAATTGTATGTATAACAGGTAACCTCAGCTGATTTTTTTGATGCAGCATATGGAGATATTGGTTCATTTACAGGTAAAATTTCAGTAAATGGCATCTTCTGGCCTGCATACAGTGATGACGTGGAAGAAAATATAAATTTTTTAGATTTATATTTTTTTGCCAGTTCAAGCAGGTTAAGGGTTGCCATGGTATTTACCTGAAAATATATATAAGGATTCAATATACTTGCTCTTACACCCGCCCGTGCCGCCAAATTTACGATAATATCCGGTAAAAAATTCCTGACAATCTTTTCAACAGAATTTTTATTGGTAACGTCAACCTTTTTGAACGTAAAGTTTTTTTTGGAGGTAAGGGTTTTAAGCCGTAAAAGTTTTAGTTGAACGTCATAATAATCATTAAGGTCATCTATTCCAAAAACCTCATACCCCTTATTTAAAAATTCCTCACATGTTTTATGTCCGATAAAACCAGCACAGCCTGTAATTAAAGATTTCATTTTATTATTTTATCATATATTAAGATTTTTGGATAAATCCCGAATTATTTTGTCCTATAATCTGTCTTGCTGAAAAAATAAAAACTGCTGAAATCACTCCCGCCAGGTGGCAGACAAAAACAGGAATACCCACGCGGCCCAGAAGAAGAAACTGAAATGGAAATTTCCGGGTAATCATTTCATAAGATACAAGCCATAACATAAATAAGAAAGAAAATATACCGGCCGTCCTGATAATTTTATCCCTCCTGTTAAAAACCAGTTCAAGAGCGGTAATTACTATAAATCCATACGTAATTCCTGAAAGACCTCTTATACTTGTAATATTTACCGGGTGAAAAAACAGGACAGCAAGAATATTAGCCATCCAGATAATAAGAAAATATACCATTCTCCAGAGGATATTTTTTTCATCAAGAAAAAAATAAAGCACAAGAAAGGGTATAACGTCAATAAAAAAGTGAAACACGGTAAGATGTGCAAAAACAAAAGTAAGGATTTGCCACCAATGCCCTGTACCCATGAAATAAAAAGCAAAATAATTGGTATTTCCACCAATAAAAAGCGGGAAATTGATAATAATCAGTATTAAAAAAAATAAAATAAAATCAAAATGCCCAATAAAAAAATGCTTAATATATTTCATGTTTTATCCTAAATTATGTTTTTTATTGTTTTTAAAATTTCAAACCATAACAGACTGAAAATCCCGCCAACAATTACAACAACCCAATCATGTAAAGGTAATGCGGAAAAATAGAAAAATTTTTGTATCTCAGGCATATAAATTGTAAAAATTAATGCAGCCAGCGATATAAAAGATACAAACCAGATTGACTTGTTTTTTGTTTTTATAATTTTAAATATATTTTGTGACCATGAAAAATTTACAAGGATTAGCAATATATTTGCAAAAACAAGCGTGGAAAATGTAAGAGCCCTTATTTCAGTATAACTTTTTTTCATAGCCAGTGCGAATAAAAAAACTCCAAGCACAACTGTCAGGACACTAATTCCCTGTAATAAACTAATAGTTAATGTTTGCCTGTTAAGTAATGGCTCTTTTAAGTTCCTTGGAGGCTTTTTCATAATATCTTTTTCTTCAGGCGCCGATTCAAAAACAACTCCGCATACAGGGTCAATAATCAACTCTAAAAATGCAATATGCACAGGGAATAACATAATCGGCAGATTAAAAATAATAGGAAATAGGACCATACCTGCTATTGGAATATGAATCGCTATAGCATAATCTATAGCTTTTTTAATATTTCCAAAAACCTTTCTTCCGGAATTAATACCATCTATAATAGAAGAAAAATCATCATTAAGAACTACAAGTACAGCAGATTCCCTTGCAACATCTGTTCCCCTTTCGCCCATAGCGATTCCAATGTTGGCTGATTTTAAGGCGGGAGCATCGTTTACTCCATCTCCTGTCATTGCCACTACTTCCCCATTTTTTTTTAATGCAGTAACTATTTTCAGCTTTTGTTCGGATGTAATTCGAGCAAACAGGTTAACTGTTTTTATCTTATCTTTTAATCTTTCAGCATCCATTTTTTCTAATTCTTCGCCTGTAATATATTGGGATGGATTTTTTAGTCCAATTTCATTCGCAACATAAATAGCCGTCTGGGGATAATCCCCGGTTAACATAATAATCCGTATACCTGCATCGTACGCTTTTTTTATTGATGCTATAACTGTTGGTCTGATGGGGTCGCTGAATCCAATTAAACCTATAAAATTAAAATCAAAGTCATGCTGCCCTTCCGGAAGCCCTGTTTTTCTAAAAGACGCTTGAGCCACCCCTAATATTCTCAGTCCATTTTTAGTCATATTCCCTATTGATACTTTCAAATTATTTCTTTGTTTATCATTAAAATGACAAAGGTCTGCAATAGATTCAGGTGAACCTTTTGTAGAAATAATATAATTTTTTCTATCAGGAGATTCCCAAACATTTGATATAGCAAGTAAATTTTTTGAAAGAGGATACTCTTTTATAAATTTCCAGTTTAGATGTATATGTTCTGTTCCTTTAAGATAATCTTCTCCTATCTGTTTTATTTCTTTTTCAATAGGGTCAAATGGGTCTTTTTGGCTTGCAAGAATACTATATTCTATAAGTTTATGGGCATCTTCAGATAATAAATCAATATTATTCTTGTCAATATTATAAAAAGTGTCATTTGCAAACAATGTTATAAGTTTTGTTGTATTTAAGGTAAGTGTGCCTGTTTTATCCACAGCCAAAGTTGTTATATCTCCAAGTGTTTCAAAGGCATATATGTCTCTGGTTAAAACCTGATTTTTTGAAAGTCTCCAGGCTCCCAATGTCAAAAATATCACAAGAATAACAGGAATTTCCTCTGGAAGAATTGACATACTCAATGTTAGGCCTGAAAGAATACCGCCAAGCCAGTTATCCTTTATAAAACCATAAATTAAAATTATAAATGCGGATAGGATAAGACTGCCAAGAGAAATATTATAAACAATTTTTGATACTTCTTTTTGGAGCGGAGTTTTTTCATGGGTAATATTCTGAAGCGATTTCCCGATTTTGCCTATTTCTGTATTTGAACCTGTAGCATATACCTTTGCAATTCCTGTCCCTTGCACAATAAGGGACCCGGAATATACAAAAGGCAGGTCATCTCCACCAGGTTTTGAAAAAATTTTTTCTCCATCCCATTCTGATTTTCTTACAGGAATAGATTCACCTGTTAAAAGTGATTCATCTGCCAAAATATTTATACATGATAAGACAATAGCATCTGCGGGAATTCTATCTCCGGTTTTGAGAATAATAATATCATTACAAACCACTTCTATTCCCGGTACTCTTTTTTGCCTGCCATCTCTAACAACTATGGCTCTTGGACTGGCAAGAGTCCGTAAAGATACAAGAGCCTTTTCTGTTTTCCATTCCTGATAAAAGACAATATAGATAATTACTAATATAAAGCTCATCAGGACAAGGGCATTATGGGGTTGACCAAGAATAAAGTAAACAATACCAATCCCAAGAATCAATAAAAGCATGGGTTCTTTTAAGACACTAAATAAAATCAAAGGTATATTGCGTTTTTTCTGGGATGGTAATTCATTATAGCCATTCTCCTTAATTTTCTGAATGGCTTGTTTTTCAGAAATCCCTTTAAGATTTTTTATATCAATAGAATTGTCCATATAATAATTATATATTACAAATTATATTGTAAAAAGTACAAAAACTTGACAGGTTTTTTATCCTGACATATACTTTGATTATCAAACTATTTGAAAGGCAAATTAAAATGAAAAATAACAGGAAAGAATGTGCAAGGGTTTTACTTGAGGTTATGCCGCAGATGTTCTGTGCCATCAAGGAAGTTGTCCTGAAAGAAAAATTTTCTGAATTTTCTATGCCTCAATTCAGGACGTTACGATTTATAAGAAGGAATAAGGAGATTTCTCTTTCCAATTTATCAAAACATCTTGGAACAGGGCTTCCTTCCACATCAAAACTTATAGATGGTCTCGTGGAAAAAAAATTAATAAAAAGAGAGAGAAACAACAAAGACAGGCGATACATAACAATAACACTTACTGATAAAGGGAAAACAGTAATGGACATGATGCAAAAAGTAGCCTGCAATTACCTGGGGAAAAAAATATCCCCACTTTCAGATTCCCAATATTCATTGATAATAGAGGCTATGAAAATATTAAAGTCCACTTTACAGAATAATAATAAATTATGAAAAAAATTATTTTTTTATGTTGTGGGTTTCTTCTTTTCAGTCTTGGTAATGCCGGAGCAGAAGTGATAAAAAAAGGGGAAACTCTTACGTTAACCCGATGTATATCCATTGCTTTAAAATACAGTCCAATTATTGCAGAAGCGGAAAATACGGTTAAGGTTAATGAAAGTCAGATTGGACAGGCAAAAGCAGGCTATTATCCGCAGGTTTCAGCAACAACCAATTATTCCAGGCAGTTACCTGCAAGCCCGTCAAACGTAACTGTATCCAGTGGTGTATTCAACCAGTATTCTGCAGGACTTGGATTGCAACAAAATATCTATGATTTTGGTAAAACATCTTCAAAGATTAATATCGCAAAATCTAATACAAGAGCCTCTTATGCAACACTTTACAACACAGAGCAACAGGTAATATTTAATGTAACCCAGGCATATTTTAATGTTGGACAGACACAAAAAGTTGTGGATGTGGATAAACAGGCCATTGCAGAATACCAGCAGCAGTTAAACCAGGCAAAAGCCGGGTATAATGTTGGAGTAAAACCGCTGATAGATGTTACAAATGCCCAGGTTTCTCTTGGAAATGCCAAATTAAATCTTATCAACGGAGAAAATAATCTTAAAGATGCAGAAATAAGTCTTAATATTGCAATGGGAATACCAAATCCACCATCTTATACATTAAAAAATACACTTTCTTTTAAACCATACAATATAACTTTAAATAAAGCTTTAACCTCAGCATATCAAAACAGGCAGGACCTTAAATCCCTGCATTTCCAGGAACAAGCAGCAGTATATAATGAACATCTTGCAAAGACAGGATACTACCCCACAATATCCGGAAATGCAGATTATGACTGGGGGGGACAGGATTTTCCACTCAGCCATGGCTGGAGTGTCCTGTTAACCTTTTCATTACCCATCTTCAATGGATACCTTACAAAGTATCAAATAAAACAGGCCGAAGCAAACTTAGAGGTTCTAAGGTCAGATGAAAACCAGTTAAGACAGAGTATATATTCTGTCGTCCAACAGGATTATCTTAACCTTCAATCAGCCATACAGCAGATACAGGTTGCAAAAACCACGGTAAAACAGGCAAAACAGAATTTAGACATAGCCCGGGGAAGTTATAAAGTCGGTGTTGCAACGTATCTTGATGTAACTACGGCGATTGTATCTTATTTAACTGCTCAACAAAATTATATCCAGGCTCTGTACAACTATAGAATTGCACAGGCAGGGCTGGAACAGGCAATGGGGGTTATAAAATGAGAAAAAGTTTAAAAAAAATTATAAGCCTGATAATTATAGTAGTGGTTTTAATAGCAGGAACATATTTCTACAAGAAGCATAAAAAAGGAAATACTTCAGCCTTTCAGACGGCAAAGATTACAAAAGGCGGCATCACAGAAACTGTTGAAACCACAGGAACGGTTAATCCTATAATCACCGTCAACGTTGGAAGCAGAGTTTCAGGAACAATAACAAACCTGTATGCTGACTATAACTCTGTTGTAAAAAAAGGAGAGGTTATTGCCGTAATAGACCCATCCCCTTATGAAATTGCGCTAAACCAGGCAAAAGCGACTCTTTTACAGTCAGAGGCAAAACTTACAGGGGATGAAGCCACACTTGCAAATGATAAGCTAACAAAGGAAAGGGACCTGAGTCTCTACAAACAGAACTTTATCGCCAAAAACCAGCTGGATAATGACACTACTGCCTATAATACTGCCAAAGCCAACGTATCAGCCGATAAAGAGGAAATTGATGGAAATCAATATGCTGTACGAAATGCTGAACTGAATATCAGCTATACAAAAATTATTTCACCGGTAAACGGTATTGTGATTTCACGAAACGTTGATGTGGGGCAGACAGTAGCTGCAAGTTTCCAGACCCCAACACTTTTTGAGATAGCACAAAACCTTAAAAAAATGGAGATAGATACCAATGTCAATGAAACAAACATAGGAAGTATAAAACCCGGGCAGGAGGCGGATTTTACTGTATACGGATACCCGGATACAACCTTTAAAGGAACAGTATACCAGGTAAGAATAGCGCCCACCACAATTCAAAACGTTGTTACCTATGATGCTGTTATAAACGTCAGCAATCCTGATTTAAAATTAGTACCGGGCATGACTGCCAACGTGTCTATAATAGTGGCAAAAAAGAATAATGTTTTAAGAATTCCAAACTCAGCCTTAATAGTACGTATGCCAAAACAGTATCCTGTGCATAAAAAAACAGGTATATGGCTGATTGAAAAGGGAAAGCCCCTGTGGGCTGCCATAAAAACAGGAATAAATGATGATAATTATACACAGCTCGTATCAGAAAACATAAAAGAGGGTGAAAAAGTCATTATTGGGGTAAGCCTGCAGACAGGCCAGGGTTTTAATAGAGGTCCAAGGGGACCGGGAATGTTCTAGAAATGCCACTATTATAGACACGTTG
>JAMCSM010000168.1 GCA_023380915.1 Actinomycetota bacterium
TAAAAATTGAGAAATAAAATACAGAAAATTAGATAAATGAATATATCCATATTCATTTAAGGATTTTAATAATATTTTTACAATTCATATTGTTTTGGCATAAAAACTAATCCATGGATAATATTAAAAGATTCGGTGTTTCAATTGAGAAATCCCTGCTGGAAAAATTTGATGAATATATTAAGTCTAAAAATTATCCCAACCGATCAGAAGCTTTAAGAGACCTGATAAGGAAGGAATTCGTTGAAGAAGAATGGCTTCAGAAAAATGCAAAAGCTGCCGGTGCAATAATTTTAGTTTATGATCATCATAAAAGAGAACTTTCCGAGCATTTAATAAAAATTCAGCATGATTATCATAAAATTATTATCTCCACACAGCATATTCATCTTGATCATGACATTTGCCTTGAACTTATAGCGGTTAAAGGTAAAATCAGTGAAATCTATCAGCTGGAATTAAAACTAAAATCCTTAAAAGGTATTAAGCATATATCTCTTTCCAGATCCACTCTGGCAGAAGAAATATGACCAGGTTTTATTCTTTAAACAATTGAGATTCTATCAATTTTTATCGTTGTTTGCATATCTATAAAGATGTTATAATCCCAAAATTTTTAAATCTCTTAATTCAACAATTTTATGTTATTTTTATTGACAATTTTTACAATCGGTGTTACTTTCTTGATAATAATAACACCAAATCTTTTAATGTCAATGCACATTCCCGACAATTATCTTAGTCCTTCTACATGTGCAGTAATGGGAGCAGCTATGGTTCCCGTATGGATTATGGCAGTAAGGAAAGTAAAGGAAGAGGTACCAAAAGAGAAAATACCTCTTCTTGGTATTGGCGCAGCCTTCTCTTTTTTACTTATGATGTTTAATGTCCCCATACCCGGGGGAACAACTGCTCATGCTCTAGGAGCAACACTGTTGGCAATTTTGCTGGGCCCCTGGCCTGCAGCCATATCAATAACAATAGCTCTTCTGATACAAGCTTTACTTTTTGGGGACGGAGGAATACTTGCATTTGGAGCAAACAGCTTTAATATAGCTTTTGTTGCACCTTTTATAGGATATTTCGTTTATAAGTTTATAAAGGATAAGGTCAAGACCAAAAAAGGCGAGTACATAGGAATTATAGCAGGTTCTTATTTAGGTATTAATATGGCGGCCCTTTTTGCTGCCATAGAACTTGGTCTCCAGCCCTTACTTTTCAAGAGTGCAGCAGGGATGCCGCTGTATTCTCCATATCCCTTGTCGGTCTCGGTGCCGGCAATGATGATTACTCATCTTACACTGGCAGGTGCGGCAGAGATAATATTTACCTTTACAATTTTTGCTTTTATTAAAAAAGTTTCTCCTGGAATTATTCATGAAGGCGCCAAAAAGAGAATTAAACCTGTTTTTGCTGTAATTATTGCTCTTATATGTCTATCGCCTCTTGGTTTGCTGGCGGCAGGAACTGCATGGGGCGAATGGAGAATAGACGAAATAAAAAATGTTATTACAGGCGGCAAGAGCCTGGGCTTTATTCCAGAAGGCATGAAGAATGGCTTTAACTTCAGTGCATTGATTCCGGGTTACGGGATAAAAGGTCTTCCCGATATAATAGGATACATAATTTCTGCAATTGCCGGTGTCGCAATATTGATAATTATATTTAAAATAATCAGTGCTTTTAAAAAATCCGGGACAGAAAAGACACAGAGTTCATAAGTCTAATGACTGATAAAACTATACCCAAATGGCTATTAAAAAATGAGAATTACATTCTCCAGCCTGATAAAGATACTTTCATCGATAAAAGTATCATTTCACTTCTGGGCATATTATCTCATATACATAGGCAAAGCAGTTACAAAACTGATTTCTTTGGTATTAATGCCGCCTTTTCAGTCATTTTTACTATCCTTTTTATTGTACTTATTTCTGTTTCCAGAAGTCTGGGTTTTGTTATCACTGCAATTGTTTACCTGCTCCTGGTATTATGTCTTCTTAAGGCTGAAGATATTATAAGCATACTTAAAATAAGTTTTGGTGTAGCTGTTTTTACTTTTATAATCCTATTGCCAACAGCCTTATATGGCAATTATTACAGTATTACAATGATTACCCCCAAAGTTTTTGCGGTTGTGACTGCAATAAATATTCTTTCACATTCAACAAGGTGGAACTCTATAACAAGTGCATTCAAAATGTTTCTTATACCGGATATTTTCATTCTCATTCTGGATATAACCATTTTGTATATTACAATACTTGGGGAATTTTCCCTTAATATGTTGTATGCACTGAAACTCAGATCTGTTGGAAAAAATAAAAGCAAAAGAACTCATATTTCCGGCATTGCCGGAACTATATTTGTAAAATCCAGGGAGATGGCTGAAGAAACTTATGAAGCTATGGAATGTAGAGGGTTTACCGGAGAATATCATAGGCATAAAAAATTTAAATTCTCATTAGCTGATGCAGTGTATATAATTGCAAATGCCGTAATAATACTAAGCTTTGTGTATTTCAAAGGATATTTACAAAGATGATCGAATTAATTAATGTTTCTTATTCTTATTCAAATATTCCGGCTCTGAATAATATTAATATTAATATATCAAGAGGCGAATCGGTGACTTTAATCGGAGCTAATGGATGCGGCAAATCTACACTCCTGAAGCTGATAAATGGTATTATTGCTCCGGATAGCGGTACATATAAATTCAATGGTGAGGAGATAACTAAAAAAAGGCTTCGAGATCCCAAATTTTCAAAGCTTTTTCACCAGAATATAGGTTTTGTTTTTCAGAATTCACAGACACAATTGTTTTGCCCGGAGGTATATGATGAAATTGCATTTGGCCCCCGGCAAATGGGTATTGCCGAAAATGAAGTGGAAATAAGAGTAAATGACTGCCTGGAACTTTTGAATATACATGGATTGAAAAACAGGCAGCCCTACCATTTAAGTGAAGGTGAGAAACGGAAAGTCGCAATTGCCTGCGTACTTTCATTGAATCCGGAAGTTCTGGCACTCGATGAGCCTCTTAACGGTCTTGATCCAAAAACACAGAGATGGCTTGTAGAATTCCTGATTAAATTTAACATGGGTGGAAAAACGTTAATCACATCAACCCACAACCTTGAATTTTTACAGGAAATTTCGAATAGAGCTATTTTATTTGATGAAAACCATCGTATTGCTGCTGATACACAAATGGAGGAGTTGATTGAAGATATCGACCTTTTAAAAAAGGTAAATCTTATTGATGAATATTATCACAAGCATACTGGTATCAAACACAAACATTTCCATATCCATAACTATTGATGGCTATAAAATTTTAGTATCAAATTCGTTGCTTTTTTAATGAAACAGAAATGGCTTTGCAATCAGATATAATTGAGAATAAAATTATTACTGATCCTGTTATAGGTTTTAGTAAAATAATTGAACATAACTTTGAAATGATTTAAGACTCTCAGAATTTACAAGTCTGCAATACAAATTCTTTTGATCATAAAAACTGAAATTTTCAGGTAAAGTAAATATGGTAAAAAATTGGCAGGAAAAATAAAAAGGAGACAGAACATGATTTCAGTAAAAGAGGCACAGGAAAAAGTACTTAATTCAAAGGTGAAAGAAAAAATAAAA
>JAMCSM010000169.1 GCA_023380915.1 Actinomycetota bacterium
TTTTCTTTTAAGGCAAATTTTATTACTACTTCACGACCGTACTTAAGACTGAGATACCTTTTATGTTCGTTTATCCACACATACAGGTCCGTTTTAGTCCTATTGGGAAAGTTCTCAAGAATTCTATAATTCTTGATTATTTCGATTGCAGGCAGATATATTTTATCATACCAGATCTTAGAAGCTTCTTCAAAAGTCAAAAGCTTCTCATCCACTTTTTTATTCTCATTTAACTGAACCATTAGTTTATTAATTTGCCTTAAAAGAAAATCATATTGGCCAGGAATGGTTATCCTTATTTTTATATCAGGCCTGTTTTTACCAAGATTCGTTAACTTCAGGAATTTTTCTCTTTCTGCAAGTATAAAAATATCTTTTGGATCCATATCGGGTGTAATTGGAAGGTTTGTTGTAAATTCTGTTACCTCTGCATCAACATATTTAATTCCCATTTTTTTTGAAACACTTATCCTGTGATTGCCATCAAGAACAAAATATATTTCTCCAATCTTATAAAGCTGTACAGGCGGCAGAATAATGTCCCTGGCAATTGCATTATGAATATTTGCCCATCTTCTCTGAAGATGAGGTTTCCTTGGAAGAAAATATTTATCAAAATCTCTATATCTGTCAAAACTTCCAACAATATTATCCAGATGTACCGTCTGGATACCAAGATATCTTTGATTTTTAAGTTCAAGCCCTTTTCTGATTTTATCAAATGACAGCAGCTCATTGTCCCTGCCAACCAGAAAGAATTTTAAATTGTTAAGAAGAGACCTGAACCGGGCACTGCTAAACTCATCTAATGATTTTTGATATATTGTTTCCATTTTGATTTTTATAAAATTCCAGACTTATGATAGTCATGTAATTATGGGACACTAAATTTCTATTATTCTGTATCCATAGGCGTTTATGACAGTTGTTTCATCAAATTTTGTCCTCCATTCAGGATTGGCACCATAAATATGAATATGGCCATGTATTAAATATTTCGGTTTATATTTTTTAATAAAACCTATAAAAGCTTTAAACCCCTTATGACATAAATCTTCCTGATCATGAATCTTAAATGGCGGAGCATGTGTTACTAAAATATCCAGATATTTATTTTTAAAAATCTTATTGAATAGAAGACCTGGGACAAGTTTATTTATTTTTCGCTGCATTTTTCATTAACCTGTCTGATATCTGCCGCCGCAGTATTTCATTGATCCCTCTAGACCCATTAGAATTACATTTTTGTATTCTATGATTTTTCCATCAAGATTAATGCATCCTTCCAGCAAGTCTTCTTTCATACCCGAAAACGAATTTGATTCACCGTAAACTGCATTCTCATTATGATTTCCCATTACATAAAACAATGGTTTATTTAATGTTGAAACAATAAATTCAAGGTAATAGTCTGGCAGATCGCCACAAGAAATTATGAAATCCAGGTCTTTAAGCCTATCCTGAATAGTATTACTGTAAATATGATCAATTACTTTGTCACTTATTATTAAAATCTTCATTTAAACCAACAGTAATAATAATTATTTTAACTTATTTTTGCAACGAAGTTATCTAAACCTTGATAAAAGGTAACTTTTTAAATAAACTTTCCATATGAAAAATTTTATTAAATTAATAGCCCTGCTGGTTATTCCTGTAATATTTTTCACATCATTTTTGTTCATAAATCCAAAAAAAATAAATGCTGTAACTCTTCAGGAATTAAGCAGTGAAATTTCACAGCTCAGCACCAATGAACAAAATCTTGTCCAGGAGATACTTTCGACAGAATCATTAATAGAAATAAAGAAAAATGAAATAAAAGTGATCGATGCAAGTATTGTACAAATTGAAAAAGATCTTAAAAACCTTGAAGACCAAAGACAGATATTGTTAAAAAAACTCGATTCCAAAAGAGAAGAATTAAAAAGAATAATTATAAGTTCATATAAATTCGGGAAAAATAATGTTTTAAAATTACTAATAAGTGCCAGAAATATAAATGAATTTATCAAAACCCTTTATATATTAAAAAATATTATGAGAAGAAATGCGGAACTTATACAATCCATACGAATTGATAAAGAAGAATATGACAATATTTTGAGAAAATCCGATGAAAAGAGAAAACAGCTTGAATCTACAAAAATAACAAGACAGGCAGAGCAAAAGAAATTAGAAGTTAATCTGAAAAAAGACAATACTCTCCTCGCACAGGTAAAAAATGAAAAACAGACAGTCCAGAAAACACTCACTGATATAAAGGCAAGAATAGCACAGGTTCAGCCTGAGGGTGTTATCCTTACGGGTGAGTGGAAAATGGTCGCAACAGCTTATTTTTCAGGGGGCGGGGGCTTGAATGGGACCGGAACAACTTATACAGGACTTAAGGCAAGAAAAGGAATAATTGCTGTTGATCCAAGTGTAATACCACTGGGTACAAAATTATATGTTGAAGGATACGGAGTAGCACAAGCTGCTGATATTGGAGGATGGATTAAAGGCAACAGAGTGGACCTTTGCTTTGAATCACTTGAAGAATGTATGAGATATGGCAGAAGAAAAATATACGTTTATCTGGTGGGAAATTAAACATATTTTATTGAGTTTCTTATTTTGATAACAATATTTTTAAATAATTGATAATAACCTGGATATCAATTTAAAATCTTCTGAATACTTTTCTTTAGAAATCAGTTTTTTTGAAATGTCATCAAGCCCATAAAAAGATATGAGTTTGAACGAAGGA
>JAMCSM010000170.1 GCA_023380915.1 Actinomycetota bacterium
AAAATAGCAGAACCCAAAAATCCTGTAAAAATAAAAATTGTACTGAAAAGATTAAGAAGACCGGGCCCGATAAAGTTACGGACTGCATCCAGGTCATTTGTAATAAGAGCCATGATGCTTCCGGTTCTGTTGTTTGAAAAAAATGATGAATCAAGTCCTTGAAGGTGTGAAAAAAAATCTTTTCTTATGCTGTATTCAATTTTTCTTGAAACACCTACGAGCATCTTTCTCATATAAAATTTGAAAATACCCCCAATTGCTGCAATTCCAAAAAGCAGTAAGCTGTATTTGACAAGTGTATTATTTACCCCTGCAGATTTATCAAAATTTTTTATGCTGTCAATTGCAAGTTTTAAAATCCAGGGAGTAAGCAATGCAGCTAAATTTGTAAGCAATATATAAATAATGCTTCCAATTAAAGGGAATTTATTTTGTCTTATATATTTAAAAAGCGGTCCGAGTTCCTTTAAAGCTCTCATAATCCTTTTCTAAAGCTCATTTAGTGTTAATTATCTTCTTTAAAATTATTTTTCAAAGTAGTATAACTTAAAAAAACAAAAAATTAATAATATCAAAAATTCAGATAAATTAAATCTAAAAATTAAATATATATAATTTATGAAAATAGGACAAACTATTTATAAAAATAAAGGATTAAGAGCAGGCAGATAAGATTGGAAAATTAAAAATAAACGCAAACTGATATAATTGTAGCTTATTATGGAAAAATTGTTTTTTATCCATAAGAACAAAATGAATTTAAAAAGAATTCTGAAAAGGGGATTTATACAAAATGGCTTATTTAATTGGAATTGATATCGGGACAACTTCAACGCGAGCTATTATAATCGATGAAACCGGCAGAGTGATTGCATCAAATAACTCCGAGTATCCCTTAATTGTTCCAAAATCAGGATGGGCTGAACAGCATCCTGAAGACTGGTGGAATGCGGCTACTATCTCGGTAGAAGATATCATCGAAAAATCAAAAATTCCCCCAAAAGAAATATTAGCGGTAGGTTTATCGGGCCAGATGCATGGAAGTGTTTTTCTCGACAGCACCGGAACCGTATTAAGACCGGCGCTTCTCTGGTGCGACCAGAGAACCCAGAAGCAATGTGATGAAATTTATCAAATCTTTGGTTATCAAAATTTTATTAAACTTTCTTTCAATAAAGCCCTCCCGGGTTTTACGGCTCCGAAAATACTCTGGCTTAGAGAGAATGAACCTGAAAATTATAAAAAAATATTCAAGATTTTACTTCCAAAAGACTATGTAAGATATATGCTTTCCGGGATTTTTGCCACTGAAGTTTCAGATGCCTCCGGAACAATACTTCTGGATATAGTAAAAAGAACTGGTCGGAAGAAATTTTAAAGGGGCTTGAAATTGGCAGGGGGCTGCTTCCGGATGTATATGAATCTTTCGAGATATCTTCAAGAGTAAATACAAAAGCTGCCAGGTTAACAGGTCTTCTTCAGGGTACTCCTATTGTTGGCGGGGGTGGTGACCAGGCGGCAGGAGCTGTGGGCTCAGGAATTATAAGCCCCGGGCTGATATCTGATTCACTTGGGACTTCCGGTGTTGTTTTTTCCTACAGTGACAGGCCTGTTTATGATGAAGAAGGCAGACTTCATGCGTTCTGTCATGCTGTTCCGGGAAAATGGCATCTTATGGGAGTTACTTTGTCAGCAGCAGGTTCGCTTAAATGGTATGATGATATTTTCGGTCCAAGTAAAGAGTTGATTGAAAAAAATCCGGGAACCAAAAGTTACAAACTCCTTGACCTGCAGGCTGAAAATATCGAAGCTGGATCGAACGGGCTGGTTTTCCTGCCCTATCTTTCCGGTGAACGGACCCCTTATGCTGATCCTGATGCGAGAGGTGTTTTTTTTGGAATTTCATATATTCATACACGGGATCACTTTGTAAGGTCTATCCTGGAAGGTGTGGCTTTCAGCCAGCTTGATTGCCTGTCACTTATGAAAGATTTAGGAATAAGTTCAAAAAAGATTGTCCTTTTTGGGGGCGGCGCAAAAAGCAAAATCTGGAGACAGATAGTTGCAGATATTTTTGATATGAAGATAGCCACTTTGAATGTTGGGGAAGGTCCTGCATTTGGTGCGGCACTTCTTGCGGGAGTTGGATGCGGAGTATTCAGATCGGTACAGGATGCCGTAAATAAAACTATCAGTGAAGCGGAAGAAGTGGATCCAATTAGGGATAATGCGGCGGAATATAAGAAAATATACGAAATCTACAAATCACTTTATAATAATCTTAAAGGTGAATTTAAGAAGTTGTCAAAGCTATAAATCAATTTTAGATTTAAATTAAATATAATTTTTGATTCTCATCTTTCTTAAAAAACATTATTTTCTATTGATTTTTTTACTATGAGTGTTACCATTTGATCACAATTGATAACAATTTGAATAGAGGTTTATAAATGGAAAATAAGAATATACCAATTGGTGTGAGGATTTCTGAAAAAGTGAAATTAAAATTTGATAAATATTGCGATACGCATGGAATGAAAAAGAGTTTTTTATTAAATAATCTTATAGAAGAAAAAATAGTTGAACTGGAAGAAGATGAAGAAGATTTAAAAATAGCATTATCGCGATTGGAGGATGAAACTTTAGGAATAGCAGAACTAAATGATTATTTTAAAAAACGCGGTGTTTGATGGAAAAAAATGGATAGTCAGAATTAGCAGAAATGTC
>JAMCSM010000171.1:0-742 GCA_023380915.1 Actinomycetota bacterium
AAACGCTTAAAATAGAAATTTAGGAGTTATATTTCTGCCCGAAAAAAAAATGATTGATTTGGGTATAACATTCTTGGATAGAAGACATTTAGGTTTTTTTTTACAAAAAGATTCAAAAATCGTTGTTTATGGTAAATTTAAAAACACCAATAAAATTTATATATTTTTATTATCATTAGACGGTACAATTTTAGCATCTTACGGGAAATAATATTTTAAATTAAAATCCGGATAGCATTTTTCTGATTTCCGGTGACCATTTCTCCCGTCTTTTTGTCGATCCAAACTTCATGCAAAGAAGGATCATAACTAAATTGCTTTTTTTCTATTTTAAGCGTTTTATAAAGATCTCTCCAAATAGGGAAAGCAGTGTGAATCGGAAATACATTTTTCCCCATAGAGCTGTTATCATCACAACCTATATAAATACCGGTAGTCAATTCGGGCGTGGATCCCATGAACCAACAGGTACGAGAATCATTGGTAGTACCGGTTTTACAAATTACCTGGGAATTAACAATCGGGTCATTATATCTTTTGCGTACCCTATTAATACTTAATTCAAGCACACGACCCACTTGGCCGACTATGTTACTTTCAATAACACGTTGTGCATGACTATTTTTATTGAATACTTTTGCTCCCCAACGATCCTTTATCCAACGTAGTACATATGGCTTTCTATACATTCCATCGTTTGCAAAAATTGCAAAAAAAGCAATTTAGTTATGATCCTTCTTTG
>JAMCSM010000171.1:802-2593 GCA_023380915.1 Actinomycetota bacterium
TCGAAATTACATTTTTTTTGCTATCGATATAACTTCTTGTGCGCCAATTTTGAGTAACACTTTTATTGATATAATATTATTGGATTGTGCGAGCGCCTGCGCCAAAGTCATAGATCCATGAAATTGCATATCATGGTTATTGGGACTCCAGATTTTTCCATTATCATTGATAGCTAACGGTTCATCAATTTCCGTTTGCGCAAAATTCATACCTTTTTTCACAGCAACTGCATAAATTAATGGCTTGATTATTGAACCCAATTGCCGTTTGGCTTGTAATGCGCGATTAAATTTTGAAGAATGAAAATCATAACCGCCCACAAGTGCCTTTATTTCTCCATTATTATGGTCAATGCTTATTAATGCTCCATCAAATGGCATATTGAACTGACTTCTTAATGTTGCAACATTATTTTTAAATAGTTGCTGTGCCTGCAATTGCAGAGATTTATTAATTGTTGTTTGAACCGTATAGCCACCAGTGTATAAATCTTTTTTTCCTATAACATCTTCTAGTTCAAGTCTGATCATTTCTTTCAAATGTGGCGCCAAGAAATGTGGCGCCACCTCTTGCTCTTCGACTTCAATTATATCTGCTTGGGCCAAAACGGCGTCTTTATACTGCTGCTCATCTATGAAATTCAATTTTCGCATTGAATTCAATATAATATTTCTGCGCCGTTGCGCACTTAAAGGACACAGCAGCGGACAATAATTACCTGGTGAACGAACAATGCCTGCAAGCAGGGCTGCCTGATCAATAGAAATCTCTTTTGCAGAAATACCCCAAAAACGTTGAGCCGCAGCTTCTACTCCATAAATACCGCAACCAAAATAAATATTATTAAGATATGTTTGCAAAATCTGTTCCTTGGTACATTGATACTCAATAAGTAACGAGTAAATTTGCTCCTTAATTTTGCGTCTAAATGTTTTTTGAGAATCAAAAAAAAGCAATTTGACCAATTGTTGGGTTATTGTACTGGCTCCCTGAACAAAACGCCCATGGTATATATTAACCAACAAAGAACGGACTATCCCGCGAAATGAAAGGCCACCATGAGAAAAAAATTGCCAATCCTCAGCGGCCAGAAAAGCATGTATTAAATGTGTTGGCATCTGATCAAGCGAGATTGGTTCACGCTTATCAAGTTGAAATCGTGTCCATTCCTTGCCTTCATCATCTAATATAATTGACGGTTTACCTTTTTGTGTGCTTATGGTTAATTGTGAAAAATCAACGGTACCATAATTGATCACAAAGAAAACGGCACCAGCAAAAAAAGTGATGCATAGAACGAGTATTAATACAAGATGTGAAATGTAACTATTAATTTTTAATGAATCAAACATGTATTTTATATAAAAAATATTTTTGTATCATAATAACAAAGAAAACAAAAATTGAGTAACATTATAAAATTAGGTTATATTTAGTTGATCATAAAATTTCCAAATTCATCAAACTCTGGTACGTTATGCACGCTAAATCATTTGATTATATAACATCAACTACGCCCATTATTCTTTTTATCTTGGATATATGCGCATTTGCGTTATTTGAAAAACAACTTATGTATGGACTTTTATGTCTTTTTTGTCTGCAAATGTTCAAACCATTTACTCTGGGGCGCATTGGTCTGAGTACCGGACTTTTAAGCATAGAATCATTCTTTTATTATGGCAGATTTGGTGTTCAACTTATATATCTGGTTCCGTTGGCCATTATTGGTTTCATTGCCCAGGAATTGATCTATGAAAACAGGGTACAATCCTATATAATGCTTATTG
>JAMCSM010000172.1 GCA_023380915.1 Actinomycetota bacterium
TAGCTTAAACCTTCATCAGGTGGAGTTCCAGGACCATTATCAGCCTGACAAGTTGATGCAAACCATCTTTCATCTATACCTCCCCTTTTTGCTCCAAGGGCATAAAGATCATCAACATGGAGTTTAAGTCTTCTACCAGGAATACAAAAGACTCTCGGGACCCATGTAGGAAGTAAATGTAGTAATCCATTATTTAATTCCATGGCTTTTTCAGTAAATGTTTTTACGTTGTTCATCAATTTTTATTCTCCTTAAATTATTAATAACTTCTCTAAAAACAAATAATCTATTAAATATTCCACTTTAAAAAATTACTTTTTATCAAAAAAACCCATAAAATAAAATATCAAAAAAGATTTATATGTATTTGTTAATACACATTATCAATTTCCTCCCTGACAATTTTTACCCAGCTTTTTAGATTCTCCGGATTGTTTCCAATCGTATGGTTGTCTTTCATTATTATTTCTATTATGCACCCTCTGGTCGTTTCCAAAAAATCCCTTATATTCCTCCTGATATAATCTTCATTGATATTATGAACTGCCAGATCCGTGGGTGAAGGTTTATATGAATAAATATATTTGTCTTCAAGATATTCTGCCATTTTTAAAGAATCTGCCCATTTGGATACCGATACCCTTCTTAAATTAGGAATATTTTTTATAATATGCCATCTCTTATTTAAAGGCTCACAACAACCATAACTGTTCAGGCCAAATTGTTTCAAAATTTTCAACTGATACGGAAATATAAATTTTTCAAACATTTCGGGTGAAACAGATACTGTTTCCTGGCTTTCCGCAAATCCCCATATATCCTTTGTCTTAATCGGAAAAACTCCAATCGGCAGTTCTGTTGTATAACCTAATCCCCCTGACCCAACATAAGAGTCATCATTATTTAGTGAGAGCAGGTTGTTTTCTTCCAAAAATTTGAGTTTTAAAAGTGTTCCTTCTATTAATTTATCTAAAACTGCATAAATCAATTCTGGATTATCGTAAAAATATAAAAACATATTTTCTAATCCCATTAAACTTGCAAGATCATAAGTCAAACCAAGAGTCCACCACCATTGCCCTTTTATCCGTGGTATAAGTATTCCTTCGAATACATCATTTGCAAGATTTAAGTTCTCCAATGTGGTTTTATAATCAACTTCAATCTTTGGAAAATTTATTTTATCGATGTCATCCAGACTTTTTATCTGGCCCTCCCATTTGTAGGAACCGCCGTGCAAGCCTCCTGAAATAACTCTTCTATCAATCCAGTCACTTTCACTAAATGAGTAGCTTAAATCGAAAAAAAGTTCAATTGGTTTATCATCTTGCATTGACCGGCCATAAAATATTTCTTTTAAAAGAACAACTTCCCATCTTCTTGCCAGTCTCCCGGAGCAATTAAGCATATCTTCCGTAATAATTTCATTCCAGCCATTTTCAGGATCGCAAAATATTAAAGGTTTTTTTGATTTAAGCTCATTATGCTCATACCATAGTTTTTTCTTTTCCAGATTTTTTTCTTCAAGTGCAAATTTTTGGACTTTGAAAGCTAAATCTTTTAATACTTCCTTATCTTTTTTATTTATGTTAATTTCATCAGATGGTGCCGTTGCAAAAATTGCTTTCTGCCCATAATTTACCTCTGTCCAGACACCTGTTGCGTTAAAAGCTCCCAATTATTCTCCTTAAAAAATTAACGAAATCTTATTTATAAATTTAAAACTTTTTCCCGCTCTTCTTTTATTGTCTTAATAAGAGCTTTTATGTTTGCTATGGGTACATCATTCATTATTTCCTGTGCCGGAGCAATTATATATCCGCCACCCTTTCCAAGAGTTTTTATAGTTTCCCTTACCATTTCCGTTGTTTGTTCTTCATTTAAATACGGTAAAACCTGCGTATTTATTCCTCCATAAAATATAAGATCATTTCCGTATTCCTTTTTCAAAAAACTCAGATTCATACAAGGTTGACAGGGTTCCAGAATATCAAGACCAATACCGATAAGATCAGGAATATACTGGGAAACATTTCCACAAGAATGCATCATAATAGGAATATGTGCATTCTTGAATACTTCAAACAATTTTTTTAATCTCGGAAGAATTAAAGTTTTAAACATTTTGTCAGAAAAAAACCCGCTGCTTTGTGTTCCAAAATCATCTCCGGTATGTCCCATTTTAAATCCGATATCCACCGTCTTTTTAGCTATCTTTAACTTATAATCAAGAACTTTGTCAAATACTTCCTCAACAATTGATGGCTCAGAAGCAATATAAGTCATTAACTCATTCCAGCCAAGAATATGATAAGACCTTTCATAAATACCGCCATAACCCGATGGCCATACCATAAAATCGCCGGAGTAAGTTTTCAGATCTTTTTCCCAGTCATCAAAATTACCTCTTTGATATGCATCTGGGTAGGTATATTTATTAACAGCAATATTAATATTTTTCTCAGTTACAGCATCTTTTATTCTTTCAGGCATAAAATTTAATATCTCTTTGGTTGTTTTACCCTGCAAGGGATGAAAGGAAACAAAAAAAGAGCCGACTCCTACCTTATAACCCATACCCCAATCATCATAAACGACATTATTTTCCCAGTCAGGATTTGCATAACCATCTACTTTCATCTTTTCTATTTCATCTTTAACATCTCTGTAAATCATCGGTTTATCCTGCTTTGTGAAAGTAATAAAAAAATGATTTTCCAGATAATCGTCAAGCTCGTTTTCCGAAGACAAACCTAAGGCTTTGCTTATTTCCGCGTATCTTGATCTGTCAGCAAAAACAATCTGACTTGGAAGATAATCAATTTCTTTTCTGTTTGTTGTTCTTAAAATTCTTTCTTCTTTAGTGATATTCATAAAAATGCTCCCTATTCTAAAATTTTTAAAAAGTTAGTAAAAAATTATTTATTAATATTTCTGACAGTTTCCCTACTAACGATATATGCATCCAAAATAACGGAATTTTGTTTTCTGTTTTTCCCGATCATCGAAATTATTTTTTTAACTGCCTTGTACCCAAGTTCCTTCTTTCTCTGATGGATAGTGGTTAATGCAGGATCAATTATTTTTGCCCATTCGATATCATCGAATCCTAAAATGGAAATATCATCAGGCACTTTTATTTTATTTTTATTAAAATATTTAATAATACCAATAGCTATTGTGTCCGAGCAGCAGAATATTGCACTAAACTTATCAATATCTTTTATCAATTTTTCTGCAATTTTCAGACCACCTTCAACACTCAAATCTGTCTCGAAAATTATCGATTCATCGCTCTTAATTGAATATTTTCCAAGAGCGTCGAGATATCCTTGTTTTCTTGCGTTAATTTGATCAGAAAATCTGTTAAAACCTATAAATGCGATATTTTTATGACCTTTTCCGAGAAGATATTTTGTTCCATCATATCCTGCTTTATAGTTATTTGTATTTACACACAAAAATTTATCCTTAAACATTTCATTTTCTATTAAAACAAAGCGGATTTCTTTATTTTTAAGGTTATTTAAGACTTTTTCATCACTTTCCTGCATTGAAAAACAGTATATAACACCGACAAATCCTCTTCTGAAAACAATATCATAATAAAGTGTTTTTTTGTTCAAATCTTTATTGATGTTTAAAACAACTATATTGAAACCATTTTTTAATGCACACTCTTCTGCACCGTTAAGAACTTCGGTATAAAAAGGATTGGATACTTCCTCAAGAACCAGAGCAATATACTTCGAAGTTTGATTTCTCATGCTCTGAGCTATATCAGAAGGTCTGTAATTAAGTTCTTTTATCGCCTCCTGGATATTTTTTCTTGTTGAAGGCTTTACAACCTCCGGAGAATTTAAATATCTTGAAACTGAAGCAATACTTACCCCTGCAAGTTTTGCCACATCTTTTATGTCTGTCATGTCTTTATAAGTTATTTTTTTATTTTATTTTCTTGAGCTGAGTCTCTAAATCAAAAACCTTATTAAAAGTAACAACATTCTGACCACCTTCAGAATAATCCTGCATTTTAGCCAGGAACCCTTCCATTTTATCCGACCATTTTTTAAATATTTCTGTCTTAGCCAAATCAGACATTGCCTTGTTAAAATCTTTAGCCATCATATAAATATAACAAGTATCCTCATTAACCCAGACAAATTCTCTTTCAATACCTGAGTCTCTTATGGCTTTCAGCAGTTCCGGCCAGGCTTCGTGATGAGCTTTTATATAATCTTCGGTTTTTTCAGACTTTATTTTTTGCATGAACATTACATGGTCATATTCTTCTTCCATAATAGTCTTCCTTTCAATTTAAAATTATAAAAAACATATAAAAATTTAATTGCTAATATTTTTACCTAAGTCTAAATAATCCGATTTTACTAAATATTACCACAATAATTTACCTTACTTGTTTCTTACATATTTATTTCATTAAAGCATTCATTAACAGTATCGTAAAATGCCAGGACATTTTCAACTGGAGTCTTTGCCTGAATATTATGAGAAGGAGCAACCAGATATCCGCCGTTCTCTGAGAGTATATTAATTATTTTCTTAACTTCATTTCTGATTTGATCAGGAGTACCAAAAGGCAATAATTTTTGAACATCTATACCTCCATGGAAAGTAATTTTATCTCCAAAATCCTTTTTAAGCTTTTCAGGATTCATATCCTTAGCCGTAGGTTGAATCGGATTTAATATATCAATTCCTATTTCTATCATATCATTTATTATTGGGTATATGGAACCGCATGAATGATGAAACCACTTTATGTTTTTATATTTAGATTTTGAATCATATATTAATTCTTCATATCTTGGTTTTATTTGCCTCCTCCATAAATCAGGGGCAAGTATTGTTCTGTCCTGCATCCCATAATCATCCCCCGTTGCTACAATATCCGCTCTGCCATTAATTGAACTGACATAGTTTCTATTCCACTCAATAAAATATTCTTTAATGCTGTCCAGAATATAATTTCCCTCTTTATTATTAGAAGCAATATCCATATAAAAATCCATAAACCCCCTGATCCACAATGCTGTTTCCAGTATTCCTCCATATGACTGGCTAAGAGAAATAATATAATCCAGATTCTCTTTTAAATATGCGTCAAGTTCTTTATTTAAATTCTCAATTCTGTCTTTATCGGAAGGATCCGGAAATTTATATTTTTTTATTTCTTCAAGAGATTTTCCTTCAAGAGGGTGCTCGATCATTTCAAAATAATAAGCAGATCTTTTCCATTTTACACCCCACTCATCTAAAAAAACCTTGCCTGTCCCACCTGAAACATAGCCCTTTTTTATTTCTTCACCAATATTAATATTTACTGTTTCTTTATACTGCTCAAGTAATTTTTTTGTCTTTTTTGAAGGTTTTGGATAAAGCCACCTGAAACCAATACTATATTTATCAAGAAATTCTTTTTCAGGTAAGGATGACAATTGCACAAAGTTGTTTATACGAGGTGTTCTTTTAATCCCTAATTTTGCAAGAACATTATTGTAAGCAAAAATAGAAACAGATGCCTGGTCTCCACCATAATCCAGTAAAAAATTTTTCTTGGTTTTATGTTCTATTATTTCTTTAAATTTTTCTTTGAAATTTATTTGTTTTTCCATCATTTCTTTATTTCTCAAAATTAGTTATTTATCCAAATAAAATATTAGGAGTCTATTTATTTTTTCCCATATTCTTAAGATCTGAAATTTTTTAAAATTTTAATTATGTTTAAATAATTATTTAGGTACTACAGGAATAATGTCTAAAACTTCACATGTGGTTTTTAACTCTTCAACATAATCCCCATAAACCAAATGTAAGTGGTTTGTTCTAAGTGATCTTACAAAATTATGGTCATCACAATTAAACCTGATAAAATGTTTCGGGTGTTGCTTCGAACCAGCTTCTTCTTCTGGTTTTGGGTCAAACCTAATTGAATTTCCTGAAGTAACAAGCATATGATATTTACCGTTCACTCTGGTGAGTCTGGCAACAGTAACCACACCCTCTTTCCCAAAATATCTTGGACAAGCACAACCAATCTTAAAAGTATGTCCTATGAAACCTTCGTTAACCCAGCAAACATCTTTTCTTGATGGAGCCAAATCTGTAGGTTGTGAGCCACAATTTCCCATGGTTGCAAGTTTCTTCTCATAATCCAGATAAAGAATGTCAGTAAATAAGGACGTTTTATTTGAAATACTTTTTAGAATCTGCATTGTCAGAGCAGCATTACAGTCAGCTTCACATGCTGCAACAAACGGACATTTTATTCCAAAACCATCATTACTTGAGTCATTAAGCAAACTGTGTGCCAGGCAAAAAGTTGTGTATATATAGGGTAATTCAGGCAGGCATTTAACTGCAACAAAATCATAATCCCTTTCAATAATATAATCCCTAAGAGCAAAATACATTCTTATTTGAGCATCCATTACTTCTTTTTTTACCTGTATGCCTTTAAATTCCTTTAGCATCCAGTTATAAAATTCATCAACTTTTTTCTGTCCATATTTTTTTGCTCTCTCTATAAGAAGCACCTGCTCAAAACCATCAACATCAATTCCAAAATCACGGGACCATTGATTGGGATCAGGTTGTGCAGCAATCATTCCCATGCTTCTAGTCCCGCCTATTCCAAACCTTAAACCTCTAAGTTTTGTAGCTCCTGCTATTCCCTTAATTAAAACTGAAATTTCTTTTTGAAGTTCTTTATCGTTGTAATCACCATAAACTATGTAATTCTTCAAGTTTAATTCTTCATGAGAACCCCTGACTATTACTCCACCTGCTATTCCCAATGAGTCCCTGCTGTAAGCAGGCCATACTATCACGGGAACATTTACAATTTGAGTAACAGCTATGCTGTCATTGGCATAAGTCCAGGTACCTACATGGTTAACTAATACATCAATTTCCTTATCTCTTAGAAACTTTCCCTGTTCTCTTGCATCAGCTATACTCCTGCAAAGTTTTCCACTTGTAATAACTTCAAAATTCAGCTTTTCAAGCATATCTTTTGCAGGTTTTATGAAGCTTGCAACTAAAGAAACGAAATCATCAGGCCAAACATCTTCTGACATTGTAACTATAAGCCCAACCTTTGTTTTTTCATTTCTGCATAACATTTATATTTCCTTTTTATATTTCTTTTTTTACTAAAAATATTGATTAAATTTCTCAAATAATTAGGTTATAATTTTCTTGTTTTCTCAAAAAAGACTTGGCATAGCAAGATAGAACTTGCTATGCCAAACAACCATGCTTTTACCATTCCCCAGGTAGATATTGATCTACATTTGCAGCAGTTATTTTTGGTAATGGCATGAATCTCAAATATGGATCCATCTGTTTAGGAGGTTTGATACCCTGTTCCAATGCCTTCTTTATGGTTTCAATTGCAGCTTTTGCCCCTGCAACAGGTGACTGTAGAACTGTACCATAAATAGTTCCATCTTTAATCGCAGCAAGGCCTTCCTTGCTTCCGCCTACTCCAACTAGTATAAGATCACCCTTCTTATATCCTGCTTCCTGAAGAGCAATAAAAGCACCTACAGCTAATGTATCATCAGCTCCATAAACTCCATTTAATTCTTTACCATATCTGGTTATGAAATCTGCCATAACTTTTGTTGCTTTAGCTTTATCCCATTCTGCAGTCTGCTCAGCTAAAACTTCTATTTGGGAATTGAGCTCTTTTAGTTTGTCTCTAAAACCTTTTGGCCTGTTTATTGCTGCTTCCTGACCTGTTGCGCCAGTTATTATAACTACTTTACCTTTTCCGCCAAGCGCTTCATTCATAAGCTCACCGCCTAACAGACCTTCTGTATAATTATCAGGACCTGTATAAGCAATTGTATATTGCTGATCTTCCTTATTTGCAAGAGTATGATCCACTATTAAAGGAATACCAGCATCAAATGCTTTCTTCATACCGGCAGCCATACCTGATGCATCAAGAGCACATAGAATAATTAAATCAGGCTTCATAGCAATTGCTTCGTCCATTTGATTTGCTTGCAGAGCAGCATCAAATTTACCGTCAAAAAATGTTAAATCCCACCCATTTTCTTTGGCACCGGCTTCAAATGTAGCTTTATACGGAGGACAATATGGTGCTGCCATACCTAGCCAAAGATTAACTATTTTATAAGTTTTAGCTGCTTTAGTAGTTTCAGCTGCGGTAGTTTCTGCTGCTGCAGTTGTCGTTGTAGCTGCTGCTGCAGTTGTCGTTGTAACTGCTGTTTTGCAACCTGGCAAAATAACAAGAGTAGCAATAATTGCAAAAGTCACAAGAACAATTGTAGAAATTTTTATTCTTTTCATTTCTTGAAGAACTCCTTTTCTTAATATTTTTTTTAAAAAAATAAATAAAATATCTCTTAAGTCACCTCCCTATCGTTTTTTAATATCTGTTTTTTAATTTCTTATTGCAGACTCTAAAGAAGTTTCCTATTTTCACCTCCTTACGTGTTAATGATATTGATATTTACAATCAAGTTTTTAAATCTAAATATACTTTGCCCTATTTATACTTACACCAGCAATAATAAGAATTATTATCAGAATTGAACCCCTGATTATATCTTGAATAAAGTCATTAATTTGTAATATAACCATTGCATTATTTAAAATACCTATGAGTAGCATTCCTTGAAATGCCTTAAACACTGATCCTTCTCCACCTGAAAGGCTTACTCCACCTAAGAGTACTGCTGTAATTACCAATATGGCTGTATTGAGACCTATTCTTCCAGAGGCGATATTTATTTTTGATGCAAGTAAAACTCCAGCTAGGCCTGCCAAAAAACCAGTTAAAACGAAGGCAGCTATTCTAACCATTTCTACTTTTATGCCAAAAAATTTACTGGCGATAATATTGCCACCAACAGCATATATATTTCTCCCAAAATAGGTTCTCTTTAGAATAATTTCAAAAATTATGACGAGGACTAAAAAAACAACTATGGGAATAGGAATTTTAAAAACTGTTGTATTTGCTATTAAAGGAAAAGATTTATTAGTACCCTTAATCGTTGCACTATTGGTAAATGCAAAAACAAAACCATTTAACATGACCATCGTACCAAGTGTTACAGCAATGGAAGTCAATTTCAATTTGGTAACCAGAAATCCATTTAATAATCCTACAGCCATCCCTAGTAATAATCCTGAAATTATTCCAACAAATATTCCATATTTTTGTAGATATATCGCTAAAACTCCACTTAAAGCCATGGTAGATCCGATGGAAAGATCAAGTTCTTTTAAAATAATGAGATAGGTCATTCCTATTACAATAATGCCCTCAATAGAAATAAACATGAGGATATTTATTATGTTAGTAAAACTAATAAAATAAGTTGTTTTGATGGTTAAAATAATAGCTATTAAAATTATAACTACAAAAATTTTTTGTTCATTAAAAAAATCTAATACTTTATTAGTTTTCAAAACTACTCCTTGCTCTTACATCCAGAGTAATAGCTAAAATAATTAAAAATCCTTTGGTAATAGCTTGAAATGCAAACGGAACATTAGTAAGTGTTAAAGCATTTATAACTACACCCAGTAATATAGCTCCAATAACTGTATTATAAATATTTCCTTTTCCACCACTTAAACTAATACCACCTATTACTATTGCAGTTATTACGTCAAATTCATAACCTACTCCAGCAGTTGGAGCAGCAGTCATTAACCTTGATGATAAAAGAATTGCAGCTATTGCCACTGAAACACTGCATATGATAAAGCTTAACGACCTTGTTAAGGTAATGTTTATACCAATTATCTTTGCCGCCTCTGGATTAGTTCCTATTAAGATTAGATTCCTACCAAAAGTGGTTCTCTTTAATAATATTTCATAAATAATGGCTATAATAATAAAGATATAGCAATATAAAGGTATCTTAAACAAATTAATTTTTGCGATTGATTCAAATATTTTATTTGGATTTGCTACTTGGGTCCCCCCATTTACATAAAAAAGAGCAAAACCTCCAACAACAGATAACATACCTAAAGTGACTATTATTGAACTAATATTAAAATAGCTTGTAATAGCACCATTTAAAATCCCAATTATAATTGCAGCAATAATGGGAACGATAATTGCCAGAACAACACTATTTTTATTGATCATAACAATTGATATAACTGCTGCCAGTGAAAAGGTTGAACCAACAGACAAGTCAAGACCACCACCAATTACTACTAAGGTCATTCCGCAGCTGATTATTGAAATAACAGAAATACTTTTTAAAATATTAAGAAAATTTGATACTTGTCTGAATGAAGGAACAGTAATTGATAGAATAATAACAAGTAAAACTAATATAACCAGATTTGTCTGAATTTTTAAAAAATTTAAGCTTTTATTCTTCATATTTAAACCCTTGTAGCGCAAATTAATATATCTTTAGTAGTAACCTTTTCATCAATAAATTCACCGCAAATTTCTCCCTTTGATAAGACTATGACTCTGTTTGCAATTTTACTTATTTCAGGAATTTCTGAGGAAAGTATTATAAATGAAGTCCCATCAAGAGCCATCTGGTGAATTAAATTATGAATTTCTTCCTTGCTGCCAACATCAACACCTCTTGTCGGATCATTTAAAATCATTAATTTAGGTTTAACTGCAATTAATCTTGAAAATATTACTTTCTGCTGATTACCACCACTTAAATTTATTATCTGCTGATATACGGAAGGAGTCTTAATAGAAAGCTTTTTTATGAACTGTTTGCTTAACTCATTTTCCTTTATATCATTTATAAAAAATTTTCTGTAATTATTAAAAAGCCAGATTGGGGAGATATTATATTTCACACTTAAAGTTAAAAATAATGACTGAATCTTTCTTTCTTCAGGTAAATAAACTATACCTAAATTCACTGCATCTCTCGGCGATTTGACAGATATTTTTTTATCATAAAAATATAATTCTTTAGAGGTTGTAGGCCAGATTCCAAAAAGACTTTTTACCAATTCATCTTTTCCCGAACCCATAAGTCCTGCAACTCCAAGTATTTCACCCTCATGAAGTTTAAGATTAAAATTTTTAATCCTATTTTTTATGTTTAAATTTCTAACTTCAAAAACTATTTTTTTTCTTTCAACTTTTTCCTTTTTATCTTCTTCAATCGTATGGCCAATCATTAATGAGATTATCTTCTGTGCATCAAAATTATTCTTGTCTAATGTTCCGACATTTCTACCATCTCTAAATACACTAACCCTGTCCGCAATTCCAATGACCTCATCCAGTCTGTGAGAAATATATATTATACTTATGCACTTTTTCTTAAGCTCTTTAATTATCGAAAATAACTTTTCAGTTTCATCTTTTGTCAGTGAAGAAGTTGGTTCATCCATTATGATTATTCTTGCATTTTGAGCATTAATTGCTTTAATGATTTCTACAAATTGCTGTTGAGCAATACTTAATTTGCTAACTCTTGTACCGGGGTCAATGTTTATTTCAAATTCGTTTAATATTCTTTTAGTTTCTGAATATAACTTTTTAAAATTAACAAAACCCTTTAATCTTGTACCTGGCAATCTTCCTATAAAAATATTTTCTGAAACAGTGATTTTTGGAATATTTTCCAACTCCTGATAAATCATGCTTATACCCAGATTGCTTGCATTTAAAACATTGCTGATTTCTATTTCTTTCCCGTCAATATAAATTGAACCTGAAGTTTTTATATATGCACCAGAAAGTATTTTCATAAGTGTAGATTTTCCCGCACCATTCTCTCCAACTATTGCATGGACTTCTCCCTTGTCCAAATCAAAATCAACCTCACTGAGCGCAACTGTTCCAGGGAAAACTTTGACAATTTTTTCTACTTTGAGAAGTTTGTTGCCATCTTGATTTTCGTTAATTTCTTTTTCTTCCATAAAATTTCAAATATTTTTTTAACTTAAATTAGATATTAAATTAGATATTTTATGATTATAGAATTCAAAAATAAAGAATGAAAACATTTACTGTAAACATTTACATAATAACCATATTTTAATTCGCTGTCAATATTTCTTAAAAAAAATTTAATTTAAGAACCGGAATTAATTTTTAAAAGTATTTAAATAAAATGTAAAAAACAAAAATTTTTAATATCATTTAATATTAGTCGGAATTTGGATAAAATTGATATATTGAAAAAGCTTGAGACAGATTTTAGCAAAGTTGAAGTCTTCCAAATATTTTTCATATTTGTAAATTTTAAAAAATAATTATCTTACATATCTTATATGTGGCAATAAAAATGAGGATTAGAAAACTAAAAGATTTTTATTTTAAAAATAAATTATTGATTTTCGGTATTGCTCCAGTCCTTATCCCCCTAGCATTTTATCTTATAACTCTTGAAAGAAAATTAGTTGGAGGAGACACCTCATGGTACGCAAATGAACTTCCCCAAATGATGCTTCTTCCACCCACCGGTTATCCTGTTTTTTCACTTATCGGAAAATTATTTTCCATTATCCCGATAGGCCCTCTTGCCTTAAGATTAAATCTTATTTCATCTGTTTTCGGCTCACTTACCATATTATTTTTATTTCTTGCTATAAATAAGATAATAAAAAATGAATTTCTAAGCCTTATATCATCATTATCTTTTGCCTTTGTTTTCCCATACTGGTTTGTTGCCAACAGACTTGAATTTGATACTTTAAACAGTTTCTTTATAGCATTTTTGTTATTTGCCATTTTGAAATATCAGGAAAATCCCATAAGAAAAAATTTATATTTATGTTTTTTCAGTCTCGGGCTTTTAACAACAAACCATCCTATCGCATTTTTTTTGATTCCAGCTTTTTTAATTTTGATTATAATAATTAAACCTGCAATATTTAAAAACCTCAAAGCAATACTATTAAGTATTATTTTCTTTATACTTCCCTCCCTTACTTATTCTTATATTTATATAAGATCTGTTCAGGGATACGGGAAAGCCGGCACTCTTATAAAGTTCATTTATTTTATTACAGGTCGTGAAGAATCAGGTGCTACTTTTGGCGGCAGTTTTGGGAATAAAAATTTTTCAGGAATATTAAAAGTTATGTTAGATTATCTGAAATTAGTCAGAAATTTTTATGGAATTTTCTTAATAATAATTGCAGTCATTGGCCTTGTTTATCTTTTTAAAAAGAACTGGAAATTTGCACTATTTACATTTATTGCCATTATCATAAATTTAATAATTACTACACAATATCTTGATTGGGCTGTACAGAATTATACTTTAAATATTTTATTAATAATGTCTGTTTATATAGGCTGCGGATTTCTGCTTATTGCAGATATGGTGAAATTAATTTTTGAAAAACTTTCAAAAAATAATACAAAAATTAAAACGATTAATTCTGCCAAATACATATTAATTACCTTTCTTTTTTTAATATTTGCCTCTCAGCCTGTTATATTAATCATAAATAATTTTGAAAAATGCAACTTTAGAAAACCCAAAGGCATTTATGTATTTTGGGATAATGCTTACAGGTCAATGGATAAAAATGCAAAACTTTATGCATATTCTGCGTCAATTAATATTGCAGTTTTTATACAAAAATTTGAGCAAAAAGATAAAAATATCCGGCTTGTTGGAAACAGTGAGGCTGAGTATAATTTTGATAAGATAGCAGAACAGGTAAAAAAAGGCATTCCAGTTTATTTTGTTGGAAATGATGATGCAATAAATCAGATTTTTGTGACTGAAAAAGTTGGAAAATCTTTTTATTGGGACAGGTATGATGAAAATCTTCAATTATATAAAATAACAAAAGCAGCCCCAAAAGTTGAAATAATAAGTAATATCAATAGTAACGATCTTAAATTCGGCAAAGAAATTATTATAGAATATAAAATAAAAAATAACGGCAATGAAATTTTAAAAATTAATTCCATTGAATTGAAATTACCGGAAGGTTTAAAATTTTCGGGGGTACTGCAGGATGGATACATTAAACAGGATCCGGGAATCAGCAGAGGAATGTATATGTGGGTCAGCGACTATATTGTTCCTTCTGAAAGTGATATTAATTTAATTTTTAAAGTTACGGCAGCAAAAATAGGAATTTTTAATATAAAATTAAAAATGACAACAGGGGGTATTTATTTTAATGCAAAAGATTTATCATTTCAGGTTAACTGATAATACTTTTTAAATACTTTAATGAATGAGGCATTTAAAACTTATATTGTCATACCTGCTTATAATGAAGCAGAGATGATAAGTCATGTATTAAGAGATTTAATGGACCACGGATACTGCAATATTGTTGTAGTTGATGACGGCTCTTCGGATAAAACTTCAGAAATAGTAAAAAAACATAATGTAAATCTGGTTAAACATCCTGTAAACATGGGACCGGGAGCTGCAATAAAAACAGGAGTAGATTATGCTCTGCTAAAAAATGCAGATATTATAGTTACTTTTGATGCTGACGGGCAACATCTTGCAGCAGATATTAATAACCTTATAACTCCAATAATAAATATGGAAGCAGAAATAACACTTGGCAACAGATTTTTAAATAATGGCAGCAATGTGCCGTTATTTAAAAAGATTATTTTAAAATCAGGCGCATTTCTCATGTTCTTAATGTATGGAATTATTTCAAGCGATACCCACAATGGACTGAAAGCCATGAGTAAATATGCAGCATCAAATATAGATATAAAATCCAATGGATGGGAATACTGTTCGGAAATCATAGAAGAAATCAAACTCAAAAAAATCAAATATAAGGAAATTCCTGTTACAGTAAAATATTCAAATTATTCAATAAAAAAAGGTCAGAAAATTTACAATAGTTTTTATATTGTCTCAAAGATGTTTTTAAAATGGATTTTCGGATAAGGGAGGTTTAAATGCATCCTGTTTATATAATTACAATTATTCTGGGTATAGCTGTTCTTGCAAATATTTTTATAAAAATAAAAAATAAAAAACTTATTATAAATGAATTGATTTTCTGGATTTTAATCCTTGCAGCTCTTATTTTAATTTCAGTTTTTCCGCAATTATCCGTTAAAGTTGCCCATTTTCTTGGATTTAAATCAGGATTTGATTTTTTTATTGCATTATCCATACTGATAATATTTTTATTTTTATTTAATATATATAAAAAGTTAAGATTTCTTGAAGAAAAGTTCACAAAATTAAATGAAAACATTGCCATAAAACAAGCTTTCGAAAAATCCATAATAAATGAGGAAAAAAACAATAAGAACAAATAAAAACAAATTTTAAATTTATTTTTTCACTTTATTTAAAAAAAATTTATCCTGTTTTATTATGAAGCTATGAATTTGATTATTAAAATTTTAATAATTAAAAATTATGGATGAAAATGAAAAATTTAGTAATTTAAGAAGTAATATGTTAAATACACAGATAATTGCAAGAAACATTACTGATAATAATGTTATAACTGCAATGAAAAAAATCCCCAGGCATTTATTTGTAGAAACAAATTACTTAAAAGAAGCTTATTCGGACTATCCTTTGCCCATAGGATTTGGTCAAACCATATCTCAGCCATATATTGTTGCTTTGATGACCCAGGAGCTGGAGTTAACAAAAGACGACAAAGTTCTTGAGATAGGTACAGGTTCAGGTTATCAGACAGCAGTGCTGGCTGAAATTACCAGACAAGTTTTTACAATTGAAAAAATAACAGGTTTAATAAAAAGAGCAGAAAAAATTTTAAACGGTCTGAATTATAAAAATATACATTTCAGCAATTCCAATGGATATGACGGCTGGATTGAAGAAGCTCCATTTGATAAAATAATTGTAACCGCCGCTCCAAAGGAAATACCGAAGCCTCTGCTTGAACAGTTAACGGATGGCGGTATAATGGTTATTCCGCTAGGTTTTTCAGGGTGGTCTCAAACTCTTTACAAAATAAAAAAGGACGGTAAAAAAATTATCAGACAGGAAATATGCGGGGTTTCATTCGTTCCAATGGTTAAGGAAGAGACTTAAATTTATTTTATCATATTATCTAATATTTAATCATTAAATGTTGTCAACATTTCCTTTTTTCGTAATCGAAATAAATAATTAAATCAGGCTTAAGTGTTGAGAAAACCATTTGAAGGCGGAGCGGGCAGGGTTCCTCTCTTTAGAGAGGAGAGCGAAGCCTGAAATCTGAGCAAGCTTTGACTCGCTGGGGCAAAGCTTGCGTGTTTTCGAAATATCTAAGCCTGATTCTTGAGCCAATGATTCCTATTAACTTTTATGTATTCTTTACTCTCTTAATTTTGCATTAAATTTCCTGGAAAGATTCTGCACTATCCTTTTAAAAACTATTTCAACTTCAAGGTCTTTTAATGTCCTGTCATCAGCTCTGAATTCAAGAGAATAAGCCAGGCTTTTTTTACCATCTTCTATTTGTTTCCCCTTATAAAGATCAAATAATCTTATATTTCTTAAAATTTGTCCGCCATTTCTTGAAATTTCATCTTCAATGTCCTTATTTGACACTTTACCATCAATAACAATTGCCATATCTATATTAACTGACGGAAATTGAGGAATGGATAAGAATTTTTTTTCCTTTTGGGATTTTGCAATGAATTTGTCAAGGTCAATTTCTAAGTAATAAATATCCTGTTTAATATCCATAGTATTGGCAAGCTGCGGATGTATCTTTCCAATTATTCCGATATTATCGTTATTTAAATTAATATTTCCGCTTATTGAAGGGTGAAAGAATCTGTATTCATTATTTGAAATTGATAAATTGTCTTTTAATTGAAATCTTTCAAACAAATATTCAATTATTGCCTTTAAATCGTAAAAATCAAAAAATCTTTCACTTTTGTTCCAGCTTTTAAGGCTTGCCCTGCCGGAAATTAAAACAGCCAGTTTGTTCTTTTCAACCGGGAGGTTATCTTCAGTAGCATTTTTGAAAAATACTTTGGATATTTCAAAAATTTTCAAGTCCGTGATTTTTTTTGAAATATTATTCTTTAAATTTCCGGTAAGAGACTGTATAAGAGAAGTTCTTAAAATCTCAAAATCTTCATTTAAAGGATTTAAAATTTTAACATAATCCCTGAATTCCTTTTCCTCGTTTAATTTAAAGAATTTAAATTCCTTAAGACTTGTAAAAGAATAGTTTATAACTTCATTTAATCCTGCATCAGCTAAACTTTGCCTGATTTCCTTAATTATTTTCTGATAATACGTATATCTGCCCTGATTTGAATCAGACTTGATTTTCTGCGTGGGAATTTTTTCAAAACCATAAATTCTTGCAATTTCTTCAATTAAATCTATTTCCCTTTCCAGATCTTCAAATCTGAATGAAGGCACTAACGCAGAAACATAATCTTTTTCAATCTTATTTTTTATTCCAAGTTTTTCCAGTATTTGCGAAACAGTATTTTTTTGTATCTTTATCCCAAGCACCTGAAATATTTTTTTAAATCTTAGATTTATAAGTTTTTCTCTGTTAATCTCAAGATAGCTGTCATATATTTCTTTTTCAAACTGCTGTCCTGTAATCTTATTTAGTAAATTTTCAAATCTTTTAATGGCAGCTACAGTTAAATGAGGATCAATTTTCTTTTCAAATCGGTTTGAAGCTTCACTTCTTAAACCAATTTTTTTTGAGGTCTTCATTATTGACGGACCATCAAAGTTTGCAGATTCAAGGAATACATTTTTTGTATTTTCATTTATTTCAGTATTTTTTCCGCCCATAATACCTGCAATTGCAACAGGTTCCTTTTCATCAGCAATTACAATCATATTTTTATTTAAATTCCTTACAGTTCCATCAATTACAATTATGAATTCCCCATCTGAAGCAGGTCTTATTATTATTTTTTTTGAAGCCAGAAGATCACTGTCAAAAGCATGCAGAGGTTGCCCTGTCTCAAGCATGACATAATTGGTTAAATCTACTATTAAACTTACAGATCTAACATCACATAGAAGAAGTCTGTTTTTCATCCAGACAGGAGTTTCTTTTTTAATTATGTTGTTAAAAATTTTTGCAGAATATCTTGGACACAGCCTGAAATCTTTTATTTCTATTTTAAATTTTTTATCCAGATTGATTTCATTATCAACATTGCAATCAGGATTATTTAATTTCAAATCAGTAACCGCACTTATCTCTCTTGCAATTCCAAAAACGCTCATACAGTCAGGCCTGTTCGGAGTTATTTCAATTTCAAAAACCCAGTCATCAAGACCTGTTTGTTTTGCAAAGCTTTCTCCGGGGATATAATCGCCTTTCAGGATTAAAATTCCTTCAGATTCCTGTGAAAGTCCCAGCTCTTTTTCAGAGCACATCATACCTTCAGAAAACTGTCCTCTTATTTTGCTTTTTTTTATAGTAAAATCTCCAATTTTTGCTCCTTCAAGAGCAAGAGCTACAATATCTCCGGTTTTAAAATTATTTGCTCCGCAAACTACATTTAAAATTTCCCTTCCTGTATTAACCTTACAGAGAGACAGCTTGTCTGCATCGGGATGTTTAATAAAACCGTCAATTTGGGCAACAATAATATTTTTATATTTTTCTCCAAAGTACTCCACTTTCTTTACTTCTGTTCCACTCATTGTCAGCCTGGATGCAATCTCCTGCGGAGAATATTTCTCAAACCCTTCAAGGAATTCCTTTAGCCAGTTATAAGTAATTTTCACTAAAAAATGCTCCTTAAAAATTTAAATTTAAAATTGTTTTAAAAATCTTATGTCATTTTCAAATAATAACCTTATATCATCTATACCGTATTTTAGCATTGCTATTCTTTCAATACCCATTCCGAATGCAAAACCATTAACTTCTTCAGGATTATAATTAACAAATTTATACAAATTAGGATCAACCATTCCGGCACCAAGAATTTCCAGCCATCCCGTATTTGAACATATTCTGCAGCCTTTTCCATTGCATATGTTGCACGATACATCCACTTCAGCACTTGGTTCAGTAAACGGAAAATAATGCGGCCTAAATCTTACCTGTCTGTCCTTACCAAAAACAGATTTTGCAAAAACTTCAAGTGTCCATTTAAGATTTCCAAAATTTATATTTTTATCAACTGCAAGCCCTTCAATTTGAGTAAACATTGGGGTATGGGTAACATCATAATCTCTTCGGTAAACTTTACCGGGAACAATTATATATACAGGGGATTTATGTTTTTCCATATATCTTATCTGTACCGGAGATGTATGAGTCCTCAATAATTCATTATCGGATATAAAGAACGTGTCATGAAGAGATCTTGCAGGATGGTCGGGTGGATGATTTAATGCTTCAAAATTATAATAATCTGTTTCAACTTCCGGTCCTTCAGCAATTTTATAACCCAGTCCTATAAAAATTTCCTCAACTTCTTCCTGAACTTGATTAAGGATATTTTTGCTCCCAACAGTCATAGTCCTGCCAGGAAGCGTCAAGTCATACTTTTCTTCGCGCAGCTTTTTATCAAATTCAATAAGAGTCAGACTATTTCTTAATGATTTCAGGTTATCCTCAATTTTTTTTCTTGTTTCATTTACCGTCTTTCCAATTAATGGTTTTTCTTCCGGCCTGACATCATTTATATTCTTTAAAGTTTTAGCAATTAAACTTTTTTTACCAAGATACTTATTTTCAAGCAAATCAAGTTCAGATAAAGTTCTAACCGTATTTTTATCATTGATAAAAGATAAAAAAGTATTTTCAAGTTCTTTTTTTAATATATTAATTTTTTCTTCCATTAAAATAAATAGTTTAAAAATTTAATATCCATTAAAAATATGAGTTGGTAAAGCAAAATTTTTAATAATAATATTAAAAAAATTTACTTTTTTTCAAATAATTTCTGATTATGCAGAAAGCTGCATTTTTGCAGTTTCAACCAGCTTTTTAAAAGACTGGGTGTCATTTAAAGCAATATCTGAAAGCATCTTTCTGTTAATTTCAATATTTGCCTTTTTAAGACCATTTATAAATTCATTATAAGACAACCCATTAGACCTTGCAGCAATATTTATTCTTGTAATCCATAGTCTTCTGAAATCTCTTTTTTTGTTTTTTCTGTCTATATAATTATAGCTAAGTGATTTCATCAACTGTTCTTTGGCTATTCTGTAAGCACTGCCTCTTAATCCATAATATCCCTTAGTTTGTTCCAGAATTTTTTTATGTTTTTGTTTCTTTAATGTTCCTCTTTTTATTCTAGCCATTTATAAGCACCTCTTTCTAAATTAAAACTATAATTAAAAATGATAAAAAATTTCTAATTATATTCTTCTGTAATATTTTTATCTTCCCAGAAGTTTTTTTATTGTTTTTAAATTTGTCTTATCGACTGTTTCGGTCTGACCTAATTTTCTTTTTCTGTCAGCATTTTTCTTTGTCAATATATGACTTTTATAAGCTTTCTGCCTCATAACTTTACCGCTTCCTGTTACTTTGAATCTTTTGGCAGCAGCTTTGTTGGTCTTTAGTTTAGGCATTATGTTTTTCCTCCCATTACATTAAAATATCCTCATATGTTTCTAAAAAATTTCAAATACCAAATACAGCACAATATACAGTATAAATTAAATTATTCAAGCAAAATAATTTATTATAAAAAATTAATTATGCAAAAGTGCTGCTATTAAATTATTAATTCAGGCAGGACTTAATATTATTGTAATATTAAATCCTTCCATTTTTGGCGGTTGATCCAGAACAAATTTGCCATTTAGATCTTCAAGCAATCTGGAAGCAAGATTTTCACCAATTTCCTTATGAATTATTTCCCTTCCCTTGAAAATTATTGATATCTTAACTTTGTGACCTTCCTTCAGGAACTTTTCAATATATTTTTCTTTTATACTGAAATCATTTTTATCAATTTTTGGTCTTATCTTTACTTCTTTTACTGTTACCTGAGACTGCTTTTTCTTTCTTTCCTTCTCGCTAAGCTCAAGTTTGTACTTATATTTCCCATAATCCATTATTCTGCAAACAGGGGGATCAGACTCAGGAGAAACTTCAACAAGGTCAAGGTCTGCCTCATTTGCCAGATTTACAGCTTTCTCTATGGGAACTATCCCAAGCTGTCTTCCCTCTTCAGAAATTAGTCTTATTTTTGGAACTCGTATCTGTTCATTTATACGAATTTTCTTAATTATGTAACCTGCACCTCCACTATTTTTTTACGTAAAAAAAACAGGCAGCATAAATCACCTACTACCTGTTTTAATTTATTTAAACCAGATAAGCTTGCAAACTGCCGCAATCTGGTGAGAAATAGATGATTTCTACTTTTAATTTGTAAAATTATACAAATTTTATATTATTTTGTCCAATATAAAAATTTTCCTGATTGACGCGTCTGTTATCCTGCAACTCTTTGGCCTGAGTCAGTATAATGGTCGTACTCTGTTTCCCATGCTTTATCGGCATGACATTTCCATGATTCTGCATAATCATCAAGATTTTTTGCCAGAGTAGTAATGATAGTTTCTGCACCTTCATGCGTGGGGTGAGCTCCTGTTTCAGCTACTATATCTCTTAAAACTTGAGGATTATCTATAATTGAACATGGTCTAAGTAAATTATCTGAATATGGCTGTCTCTTTCTGAATGCCATGAAAAACGGCGAGGTAATTATATCTACCAGACTTTTTTCCTTTATATTATCAGCAGCAAAGTGAACAAAAACACAAGGCTCAACATCGCCGTTTACATTAATATGAAGATAATTTTTCCCTCCAGCCATACATCCGTGAACAAGATTCCCATCATTCCAGAAATCAGCAATAGTGATATGTTTATTTTTTCTTATTTCGAGTATTCTTTTTCTTCTATAATTTCTTTGATCAGGAGTCGGCATTAAATCCATATTGGGTTCTTTTCCGATAGGGATATAATTAAAATACCATCCGACAAAGATACCCTTTTTAATCATAAGATCAATAAATTCATCACTAACTACAAGTTCGTTATTTTTTCTTGTTGCTGTTACTGAAAAACCATAGATTACTCCGTGTTTCCTCAGAATATCAAAAGAATTCATTATCTTATCCCAGCTTCCTGCACCTCTTCTTGCTTCAGTCTCTTCCTTAAACCCTTCTATACTTATGCAGGGAACAGCATTGCCGAGCTTAGCCAGTCTTTCGGCTACCTCATCATTTATTAACAGACCATTGGTATAAATCTGGAAGAATGAATTACTATGTCTTTCAAGGAAATCAAAAAGATTATCCCAGTAAAACGGTTCTCCGCCAGTAATTACAAAGAAATATATGCCGATTGCATTTGCTTCTTCTATAATCCTGTTGCATACATCATATGGAAGGTCATTTTTTTTGCTGTACTCCCATGCATAACATCCGAAACATCTTAAATTACATGCCATTGTCGGACTTATAACCAGATGATTTGGAGGATTGATGCCGTATTTTTTTGCAAATTCCTGTCTTCGCGGCTGACCCTGAACCATCGCATTATTAATAAGGTTCATGATGATTTTTTCTCTTACATTGGGAGCTACATCAACAACTTTCCTTTTAAGATTAACAAGAAGGTTTTCCATAAAATCTCTTTCTTCCTGTTTTTTTAATTTGTAAACTTTGCCTCTTATAACCCTCAACCACTGATCATCAGAAAGTCTGGGCAAAATTTTCATTGCCCCCCTTATGGCAGTAGTAGTGGATTTTAATCTTATTTTCTCCTTTAGTGTCATTTTGTTCACCTCAAAGTTTTAGATATAATTAAAAATTATGAATCAGTATGAATCCGTTACAATACAAGTTAATACATAAAAATTATAACACCATTTTCTAAAAAAATATCTTTCAATAATATTAGACGTGTTTTTATACAGAAGTTTTCTTGTTTTCAACATTTTCCTTAAAAATATTTAAAAACTCCTTAATGCTGATATTTTTGATATCACCTCCAGCCTTTTTTCTGATTGTGACAGTTTCAGACTGCTGTTCCTTTTCACCTATTACAATCATAAGAGGTATTTTATTTAGTTCAGCCTGTCTGATTTTCTTGTTTAATGATTCAACTCTGCTGTCAAGTTCTACCCTAAAACCACCTCCCCTTAATATATTATAAATTTTCTCTGAATATAAACTGAATTTATCTGAAATGGGCAGAATTGCCGCTTGCACAGGGGCAATCCATAAAGGCAGAATCCCTGAATAATTTTCTATCAGTATTCCGATGAATCTTTCAACACTTCCTAAAATAACTCTGTGGATCATTACAGGCCTGTGTTTTAAATTGTCTTCGCCCATATAACCGATACCAAATTTTTCAGGCATTGCAAAATCAAGCTGTATTGTTGCGCATTGCCATGTTCGCTCAAGGGAATCCTTTATATGAAAATCTATTTTTGGTCCATAAAACGCACCATCCCCTGGATTTATTTTGTATTCAAGATTATTTTCCTTAATTGCATTTTCAAGTTCAAGTTCTGCCCTGTCCCACATTTCATCAGATCCTATTCTGTCATCAGGTCTTGTTGATAATTCAACATGGTATTCCTTAAATCCAAATACCTCATACATTTTCCCGATCATATTGATAATACCTGTGATTTCAGATCCAAGATTTTCCTCAAGAACAAATATATGTGCATCATCCTGTGTAAAATTTCTTACTCTGAATAAACCATGAAGAACTCCTGATTTTTCATGCCTGTGAACAAGTCCCAGTTCAGCATATCGTATGGGAAATTCCTTATAGGAATGCTGTCTCGATTTATAAATAAGAATTGCGCCAGGACAGTTCATAGGTTTGACTGCAAAATCACATTCATCAATTTTAACAAAATACATGTTTTCCTTATAGTGGTCCCAATGTCCTGAAGTATGCCATAACTCATTACTTAATATGATAGGTGTCTGAATTTCCTGATAACCGTTTTCCTCATGAACTTTTCTCCAGTAATCAAGTATTAAATTTCTTATAATCATACCCTTGGGATGCCAGAACGGAAATCCCGGAGCTTCATCATGGAAACTGAAGAGGTCAAGATCCTTTCCAATTTTTCTGTGATCGCTTAATCTGGCTCTTTCAATTCTGTCAAGATATTCTTTTAAATCCTCTTTACTGAAAAATGCTGTTCCGTATATCCTGATAAGCATTTTATTTTTTTCATTGCCCCGCCAGTAAGCACCTGCAATGCTTAATAGTTTGAATGCTGTAATTCTGCCTGTTGAAGGAATGTGAGGACCACTGCATAAATCTATGAAATCCCCTGATTTATAAATGCTTACTTTCTCATCTTTTATATCATCTATAAGTTCCAGCTTATAAAGATTCCCCTTAAAAATTTCCCTTGCTTCATCCCTGGATACTTCCCTTCTTTCAAAAGGATAATTTGCTGCCACAATTTTTTTCATCCTGTCTTCAATGATTTTTAAGTCTTCAGGAGAAATAGCACTGTCTATCTCAAAATCATAATAAAAACCATTTTTTATTGATGGACCGATTGCAAATTTTGCCTCAGGATAAATATCTTTAATTGCAGATGCCATTACATGCGAGGTGCTGTGATTTAAAGTATCAATTGATTTCTCATCTTCAGGAAATAATAATTTTATTTTCAGATCCTTATTAATTTTAAAACTTAAATCTGCAAATTCCTTTAAACCGTTTTTTAAAGTAAGTTCTGCCAGAACTGCTCTTTTTGCCATTACTTTATCTTTAATACTTATCAAATCAAATATACTTAAACCTTCATTTGATTTGATTTCACCCAAACCTTCAACTTGTATTTTTATCATGGACCTTTTCCGAATATATATTAATTTATTTTGAAATTTAATAATTACAGGTATTTTTTAATACTATTTGTAATATTTATTTTTTTCAATAAAAAAATAAAAAAATTATTTCCTTCCGGCAGTTGCAGGCATTATAGTTGCAAAATATGGAGAAGGAATCTGTTTTATGGTAAACGGGTAACATTTATTGCAGTAATAGTTGCACTTTTATTTATGAGAATTAAAAAAACATATCAGACAACCATTCACAGACATGTTTTTGCTGAACAAATTGGAGCGGAAGACGGGACTCGAACCCGCGACCCTCACCTTGGCAAGGTGATGCTCTACCAGCTGAGCCACTTCCGCTTAAAAAAGTTCGGGCACTGAAAAACAATTTATAATATTAAATAGTAATTTTTCAAAAGTCAACTGCTATCAGATACTGCTATAGGATACTGCTGTTATCAGATACTTTTTTAGATGACGCAACAGACTATGCTTCATTTATTAGATTTTTTTTATATGAAGAAGCAGATTTTGAGTCAAATAAATTTATTTATGATATATATAATGATCACTATGAAATTTATTAAAAATGATTAATTGCTAATGTTATTCTTTTAAAATTATTTTTAAAATAATCCTTTTGATGTTAAATCTTTGTGATATGATTTAAATTTAAAAAAAGACGAATTGATGCTTTGTTAAAAATATTTAACATGATGCCAAAAAACGAAAAGAATAATTTAAATTCCAATATAAGAGCAATTTTACGCTCATTGAATTACAGAAATTACAGACTTTTTTTCTCAGGTCAATTTGTTTCAATGAGCGGCACATGGATCCAGCAGGTAGCAATGAGCTGGCTTGTATATCATCTGACCAATTCGGCATTCATGCTGGGACTTGTCACATTCTTAAGCCAGGTACCAAATTTTTTCTTTGCGCCTTTCGCCGGTGTATATGTTGACAGGTGGAATAAACACAGAACACTGATTTTTACTCAGGCTGTCTCAATGCTGCAGGCTTTTGCACTTGCAGCCTTAACATTAACCGGAAATATTAAAGTATGGCATATCATGCTCCTTAGCGTAATGCTGGGTCTGACAAATGCTTTTGATATGCCGGTCAGACAGGCATTCGTAATTGAAATGATCGAAGACAGAAAGGATCTGGGCAATGCTATTGCATTAAATTCCTCACTTGTTAATATGACAAGACTGATTGGTCCGGCAGTTGCAGGCATTATAGTTGCAAAATTCGGAGAAGGAATCTGTTTTATGGTAAACGGGGTAACATTTATTGCAGTAATAATTGCACTTTTATTTATGAGAATTAAAAAAACATATCAGACAACCATTCACAGACATGTTCTTGCTGAATTAAAAGAAGGATTAAGATATTCCTTTGGTTTTCCACCAATCAGAGATATGCTTATTCTGCTTGCAGTGCTAAGCTTTGCAACAATGCAGTACACAGTTTTGATGCCTGTATTTGCGAAAGACATACTTAAGGGTGGTTCCGATACACTGGGATTTTTAATGGCTTCAACTGGTGTCGGTGCCCTAATTGGCGGAATCTATCTTGCTTCAAGAAAAAATGTGCTAGGGCTTGGAAAAATAATGGCAATATGCACTTTTTTATTTAGCGCAACAATAATAATATTTGCTTTTTCAAAAAATTTTATACTTTCAATGATTATCCTGCTTTTTGCAGGATTTGGTTTCATAGCACTGATTGCTACGAGTAATACGATCCTGCAGACAATTACTGATGATGATAAGCGTGGAAGAGTAATGAGTTTCTTTACAATGGCTTTTATGGGAATGGCGCCATTTGGAAGCCTTGCAGCAGGAGCAGTTGCCAATAAAATTGGCGGCCCGTTAACAATTATGATAAGCGGAATAATAAGCCTTATTTGTGGAGTTATCCTGACACTGAGGCTTCCAGCCTTAAGAAAAATAGTAAGACCTGTATACATAAAAAAGGGAATAATTCCTGAGGTCGCAAAAGGTTTACAAGCAGCAACCGATTTTGAAGGCAGGCCTGAATTGTAGTTAATTTCAATAAATTTTTAATGAGAGCTTTATTGCCAATATGATAAAGTTAAAATCTGCTACTGATTTTTAATTTCCTCAAAGAGTTCTTTTGTGGCTTTCTTATCGTAAACAACAGCGCTTGCATTTCCCACCATTTCGGGCCATGATGGAATGGTGGTTATTTTAATTTTTTGTATATTTATTTTACCGAAAGAAGGTAAAAATTTAATAACATCTTCAAACGTAAAATCAGTCCATACATAATTCAAAAAATAATTCACAAAAACCGGCATTTTTATGAATTTCTCAAATGTGGTTTGCTGATCATATAAAGCAAGTATTACCTTTGCAGCTTCCCTTTCTCTTGCAAAAGCTCCGCCCTGCTGTCCCGGTTCGCCATTTCTGTGTCTGTTCCTGCAGAGAGCCAGTGCCTGCTCCCCGTTTAAGTGATGAATACCTTTATTTAAATAACACCCGGAAAATGAATCCGACAAATTTTCTTTTACTTCAACAGTAACCCCGCCTAAAAAATCTATTAAAGGCTTAAATCCATCAAAATCAGTAATTATATAGTTATCTATTTTAAGCCCTGATAATTCTTCAATTGTTTTGACCGTTAATTCGTTTCCTCCAATTGCATGAGCTCCATTAATCTTACCATCCCCATGACCGGGAATACTAACCCAGGTATCCCTTGGAATTGTAACGATTGTTCCTTCATCAGTTTCAAGATTAAGATGGAAAATAATAATTATATCTGTTCTGCCGTTAACTCTTCCACCGGGCCTGTCAAATGCGCTGTCATCTCCTAAAATTAATATGTTTACAGAATCCTGTTTTTCCGGCTTTTTTGCATTTTTTTCCGAAGAATTAAGTGAAAAAGATTTCAGGAATTCCTTAAAATTTGATATTGCGTCTTTACTGTCTATATCAATACTCATATATTTAATAACATACAAAAAGGTGCCATTTTTAAAATAACTTATAAGATCTACAGCTTTTTGCTTTTCTTCCAGCAGCAAAGTATATTCATATCCATAAATATCAGACTTGATTTCAGATATACTTACTGCCTCTGAAGGCAAGTCCTTTTTATCATCAATTTTCTCAAGATCTGAAAAATACTTTTGTGGAATTTCGTTTTCGTTTTTAATATCTTTAATGCCATCCAACTTCTCTACCAATACAACTATGCTTTCATTAACTGAAGAACTGCTGTTTTTCAATAGGACTCTTTCACCGTTTTTTTCTTCAATTAATGACCAGCCTTTTGGAGATACAAAAGAATAATTTTCAAATTTCATTGAAGAACTGCTGTAAAAATCTGTATTTATTTTTGATGAAGCTGTGGTTGTTGATTCTTTTATAGATGATTGCGTGCTGCTTGTCTCAGTTTTAGCTAATTCTTTATTTTTATTTTTTATATTGATGCCGATTACTACAGCAACAGCAATAATTGCAAGCACAAAAACAATTAAAAAATATTTAAGATAATTCTTAAATCTCATCCATCTCCATTCTATCGTTAAGTATTGAAATTTACCTTATTTTACTGGAATTTCAATATAAATCAAATTCAGAAAAATTTTAATGCAGTCTTCATTTAATGCCTCTTCATATGAATACCATTTTTCTTTTCCAGTTCTTATTTTTTCTATTGTTTCAAGAATTACGTCATTAAAATCAGGATCTGAAATTATTATTTCAGTATAATCATGAGTTTTTGTTTTTTTTAAATTTAAAAAAAACTGGGTCGCTATTTCTGAAACAGTTGTTCTCTGCTCTTTTGCATATATAATTTTGCAAATTCAATTAAATCTGAATCAATGGTTAAATTTATTTTTTGTTTCTTCATGGATTTCACCTCAATATACTTATTTTATACGTATAATATACTGCTTTTTAAGACAAATACAAGTTAAAAAATAGTTTTAGAACCTTCAAAACCAGGAAATCTCACCATAAAAAGAATTATCTTCTTGCAAAATTTCATATTTTGCTTTGGCCATAGCATTTGCAATATATTTTGTAAGCATAAGATCACGCACTTAATATTAATTTTCAAAATGGTATATCTTCATCTGTGAAATCAAGATTTTTATTATTTTTCTCGAAGTCACCCTTATTATTTAATACTCTTTCTATTAAAAAACTAATAATTACACCAGACAAATTTACAGCAAACTTAGCTAATTCAGGAGGTATTATATTATCTGAAGCACCTCTGCCATGACCAACCCCTAATTCTTCATTTCTCATAATTGCTACACAACGCAATATGTTTTCCTCAAAAGCTTTTAAAAATCCATCGTAATAATTGGGAATCAATCCAGAATCAATTAACGTTCTAAATAACTCGCCAGGCTTTGCCTTTTTAACATTCAATATCTCTTTAATAACACTTTCAATGGCTAAATTTGCATTATTAATTGCACCTTCATAATCGCTATTTGACAAGGAGGTCCTTGCTTTTTTAAACTCTTTTAGTGCTCCTAAAAATTTTATATCTTTTATTAACTCAAATGTCTTTTTTATAATAACTTCATTAATATAGTCTGAATCAATAGGAAAGATTTCTCCATCAAACATTCTCCATGGTAAATCACTTTCCTTCATAATTTCATTTATTAACGACAAAAAAGAATATTTATGCGCATCATTAACATTTTCATAAAACATTTCTAAAACATCAAAAAGATAAGGAGGATAAGTTCCGCGTAATACAAAATCTCCAAATTCTCCTTGGATAATTTCTCCAGACCCATCAGCACAATAGACTTTCATATCAACGCCATGCTCTTTCAAATAATCCATGAATATCATTTATTGTTGATGAATTATAATGATGGCCAGCTTCATTTATATAATTATATGGTTCATTATAATCATATAAAGTTTTTAATATCCTACGTCTTACAGAAATAGGTATGCTAACAATTAATTCTTTTTTATCTAATAATTTTTTACAACGTTTTGAAAATAGATTTGTCATAATTAATCGGAAAATATAGAAATTATTTATAATTCATCCTTATATTCTTCTAAACCTTTGAACTTTTCATAAATATCTTTATCAACATTCGCATTATCTCTTAATTGTTCTATCAACCATTTTTTACACCTCGCTGCATATAGAATTTGACGATGCTTATTCTCTAAAGCAACTTTTAAAATCATATTTAGAGTTTCTTTATCTAATAGTTCTCCAATGCATTCTAATATAAATTGAAGTCTAGATTCGGCTTCCTTAAAACTAACACTTTTATAAAGGTAATCCATTAATCCATTAGTTAAACTTTTTGGATATTTATGTTCAATTTTTTTATAATTGATAATTCGAATTTATCTTCGTTAATATCTTTAGCTTGAATAGGAAAAATAAATCCAAATGGTATAAAATTACCTTTTTTAAGTGGTACTATAAAAATATCTTTTTCACCTGCAAAAGCTATACCCACTTCCTGAGAAGTCCAATCAGAATTCTTAAAATTTTCTGTTATTATTGGAATAAACACATCACAACTATATAAATTCTTTAAAATAATTTCTTTCCATTGCTCACTAACTTCAATATCTTCATGCGCTAAAAAAACATCCAAACCCCATCCTTCTAATTTTCGACTAACTTGATGAGCAATTTCTTTATCAATTGTACTATAACTAATGAATACTTTTATTTTATCTTTTGGAGTTTTAATCTTCTCCTTTTCTATAACCTTAGAACTTTTGTTCATATATTCTATTATACTTTCTGGATTAGTTTTCAGCTCTTCTATTAATACATTCAGGTAAGACCTATAAGCTTTAATTTTTCTATTAAAATTCTGCAGGGGTTTTGTTTCCATTACAATAGGATAAGACAAACTTTCACATTTCTTTGACTCTCTATTTGAAATATTATCCTTAATATAGACAATCAGTCTTTCTTTCCACCTTCCAAATTTTTGATTACCAGTAGAATCATCCATTTTTGAATTAGCGGAGGAATCAATTGCATTTAACTCTTCTAAAAAATTATTCAGTTTCTTAGTTATTTCAATTATTTCAATCATTACTTAAAATGGAAAAACATTATTTTTTTAATACAATATATTTATTTGAACTATCTATAGAAATTTTTATCTACAATAAATCACCATTCATATTTGCAATTTCTGCAATACCAGTTTTTAGGTTTTTCCGCAGCTATTTTATTGCCCAGAGAACTTTTTTCTGAATTAAGAAATTCTAAATTATCTTGAATTTTATATTCATTAACTACAATATTTACTGAATTGCATTTTGGACAATTAGTTACAATAAAATAATCTTTATATTTATTAAAACAGGAAATCAGCTCTTTAAAATTCCGTGGTTTGTATTTATTAAAATTATTTTCTTCAACCAACAACCAGTCAAATTTAACTTGCTCCTGAAGCATATTAATATCACTGCACCAAGTATTCAACCTTCTAATCTTTAGCGGTACATCTAAATCCTCTTGTCCTTTTGTCTCAATAATAAAAATTTCTTTAGCCGATTTTTTAACAATGAAATCAGGATAGTAGTCTCTAATAAACCCGCTATAATCCTGGTAATCTATCTTAAAATGAACTGCAAAGAAATTCTTTACATAAGAAATAATATCCTCACAATTATCTAAGAAATTGGCAAAAAACAATTCATAATGGCTACCACCAACTATTCTATTGAATACGCTCTTTTTCGGTACAATAAATTCCTGTTCTTTTACTACAAAAGGCCTGCAATTGCTTATCTTTATATAATCACATATTTCTGCTTCTCCTCTATCGGTTACGGTTAATTCATTAATTTCATTTTTAAAAATTTCAATTATGGTCTTTGTTGCTACAAGTTCAGATAAATTTCTTAAGATATTTAAATCCTCTAAATCCACACTAACCTCAAATAGATAATGCTTTATAAATTCTTTTACCTTTCCATATAAAATATCATATCCACTTATAAGTCTTAGTTCATTCATAATAACTTTGGTAAAATAACCTATTACGCTCTGAAAATTAGGAGAAATAATTCCATTTAAAATTGTTTTATGTGTAATTTCTTCCGTAGTTATATCCTTAAATATTATTTCTCTTTTTTCATCTTCGGAGAAATTAATAACACTTAATTTTTTATTCTTGAAACTTGAAACATCAAGTAAAGATAAATTTTTATATTCTCTTACTATCCTCGGTGATAAAACCGGTAAATTTACATCAAGTTCTTTTATATCTTTTTTCAAATTTTGGGTATCAATTTCAATAACAATAGGAGTTTTTGGAGCAGTTCCTTCACCCATTTTTCTTATCTCAAGTTCAACACCTTCACTTTTAATTGATTCTACAAAATCCATAAATCCCTCTGTTCCAACCACGCTTGTAAGCTCAGTAACATCATCATATCTATACATTCTTCTGAGTCCTCTTCCAAGCGCTTGTTCCGGCAGAATTCTGTTTTTTGAATTTAGGGGTCTTAATCCAACTATTGTTGTAACATTTCTTACATCCCACCCTTCTTTTAAAACCAGAACAGAGACAACAGCTTTAAATTCATTATCAGATTTATCAATTTCATTTGCTGCTTTTCTTAAAATATCAAGTTCTTCTTTGCTTTTTCCTGTTGCCGCTTCATCTATTTCTCCATTATTTTTTGTATGAATAGTTAAAACCGAATCTTTTAGCTCGGGATATCTGTTCTCAAGATAAGCCGAAACTTCGTCACAATTTTTAGTATCATCTGTCATAATAAATAAGACGGCTTTTTTGCCTAATTTCCCGTGCTCATCATAGGCTTTTTTCCATTCAACAAAACCAAGGTGAATAAAGTCTTCATATTTTTCTGTATATTTTGAACTTTGTTTCTCAATCAATTTAGCTCTACTTGCCGCATCCGGCAGTACCGGATGTTTTACAATATCCTGATAAATCGCCTCTACCAGTGGATAATCTGAAATTGTCTGGACAAATATCGAGCCATTATCATTTTTAGGAGTAGCAGTTACATCTATTTGAAGTGATAGTTTTGCACCTTTCTGTAAAAGTTTGTTATGGATATCCTGAATGGATTTAAACCATGCCATTCTTAGATCATGGATATGATGCGCTTCATCATTTAAAATTACGAGCTCATTAATATCTCTTACTATTAAAGCTAAATCGATCTTGGATTCTGTTGTCTGGCTTACAGACCTACCGCCTAGAAAATATTCAATAGTATTGTCATCTTCAAAAGAAGCTTCTTTTCTATTTGATTCGTAAACTCTGTGGATATTTGTTAAAAAAATGTTTCCTGTATCTTTTGTTACATTTACATTATCCTGAATATGAACAGCTAACTGGAAATCATTATGCCAGTCTTTTCCAAAAAATCCATTTTCAGGTAGTATCGGATCATTATAAAATATTTTTAATCCTTCAAAATCAGCTCTGATTCTGTCTAAAACTATAATATTTGGGGTAATTATTAAAAAATTTCTTGCCAAGTCTGATTCTTCTTCATATAGCTTATGGAAATAACTCCATGTTAAAATCAAACTAAGTACCTTTGTTTTACCACTGCCGGTTGCCATTTTAATAACAAACCTTCTCCAGTCTTCATCAAACATTCCGGCAGATACAATTCCACTGCTGTCATACCTAATCAGATCGTATTTATCTTTTACCTTAGCAATTTCATATAAATAAATTACCGTCTCAACAGCTTCTCTTTGTGCAAAATAATAATTAAAATCGGAGTTATTTCCATCTTTCACATTAACTTTATGTTTGTTTTTAAACCACCAATCAAGTAAAGCATAGCTGGTTACACTTGCATCTTTATAATCAGAATCTCGCCATTCTTTTACTTTTATTCTTAAAGCAGCAACTAATGGCGGCAGCAGTTTTTCATAACCTTTTAGCCTTAACTGTTCTTCAGCAGGAAACCATCTGATCTCTGGATTCAATATCTCATATGGAGATTTAGGAAAATTTTTATGTAATGCCATAAAATATCCACCTTATATATTTACCGTTATTACTTTCATTGTGTCGTTTCCAAAAATATCAACAACTTTTGCCGCAATTTTTCTTGGTCCAGGAATACATTCTTTAAAAATGCTTATTAACTCAAGATTTCGATCTTTTTTAGTTCTAAATGATTGCCATTCGTTTTCAAAGATATATTCTCCCGTCCAGACATCTTTATATTGTTCAGTTTGTAATTGATTATGGTCATCTTTCCCACTTAAACTCATCGGGCGATAGTCTTCAATTTTTATTCTTATAATTTCTTTTTTATTTTCAAAATCAAAATCTACAGACCAGTAATCAATCCAGTCAGTCCATTTCTTTGTTAATACTTCTCTTTTTATTATTCCATCTTTATCTTTTAAAATTTTTATAATCTGACCACATTCGACAACTACTTTACTGATTCCATTTTTTAAATTTGCTTCTACATTTGCAACAATGTCCTGATTATAAAACACAGAAAAATCTGTCAGCTCTATTGCTATAGATTTTCCTTTAAAATGTGGTTTAACTTCAATATATGAAACATCATGAAAAACAACCTGATTCTTCTCAACTGCCCTTTTATCAAAAACATCCCTCGGAATATATTTTACAGCTAAATCTATTCCTTTATTTTTAGCTTCTTCCAGCATGTTTGGAAAAAGACTCATTTCAAATTCAAATCCTAAAATATCTGCTTTTGTGATTGGTTTGTCTATGCATTCTTTGATAACCTCCTCTACAAATAGTCTTGTGACCGGAAGATTTACCGGGCCGATTGAAACAAGCCTATTATTTTTTTTACCCTGAAAAATATTAAATCCGTTTACTTCTTCCGCTCTATAAGCTTTTAATATCAAGGTAATAAAATCTTTTTCTTTTTTTGCTAATTGTTTTTGTTTTTCAATTTCCCTAAGATTAGGGTTTATTCCTACATAATGCTGGCGCTCATATTTTCCAAGATTTAAAATCTCAAAAGCTCTGTAATTCTTTTTTTCTCTTTTAAGCCGCCTTTGGACTTCTATCATCCTCTTCCTTGTCGTATGTATCGCAAATTTACTTAAATCAGATCCTATCCACTTTCTTCCAAGTTTTTCTGCAACAGCTAATGTAGTTCCAGAACCACAAAAGAAATCAGCAACTAGATCATCTTCTTTTGAAGAAGCTTTAATAATACGTTCGAGAAGTGCCTCTGGTTTTTGTGTTGGATAATCATTTCTCTCTGAAGAATTTGCTTGTATTGGCAAAACCAATTCGTCTGACCATATATCTCCTAAGTAATTACCTTCTTTAGCATCAAGATATCTTTTAACGCGAGGAAAACCAGAAGAAGTAAAAATAATAGTTCCATTTTTTATTCCTTCATCAATTTTTTCTTGACTCCAAATCCAGTGCTTACCAGGTGGAGGAGTTAAAATTTTGTCTCCAAATTTTCTCGCTGGACCTGGTCCTTTCTGTGTAAAATCAAAAGACCCGTATTTTCTTTTTGTTTCTTCTTCAAGATATGGATAATTTTTATCATCTTTTTCACTCTTAACATATTGTGGAACAAAAATAGAATTATCTGATTTAGTGTAATAAAAAATACTATCCTTAATATTACTAAAATACTTACTTTGTGACTTCACAGCAGTAACCTTATTCCAAACTATTTCATTTCTAAAATTATCTTTTTCAAATATTTCATCCAAAATTAATTTCACAAAAGCACTAACTCTCCAATCACAATGAACAAAAATACTACCATTATCTGAAAGTAAATCCTTCATTAAAGTTAGTCTTTCATGGAGCATCACTATAAAACTATCAGCCCCTTTTCCCCAAGTATCCCTGTAAGCTATTTCTTCAAGTATCCCAGGTTCTTTAGTAAAAGTATTGTCACCAATTTCTATATTCATAGAAAAATCTGCGCCAACATCAAATGGAGGGTCAATATAAATTAATTTTATCCCGCCTTCCTTTTCAATTTCTTCTCTTAAGGGTCCATTCTTTAAACTGCTAAGAATTAATTTATTATCACCCCAAATAAGTTTATTGGTCCAACCCCTAAGTTGCCTTCCTCTTTCATCCAAATTGGAAAAATCCAATTGAAGGTTGGTATTTTTTTCTTCTCTTGGTTCATCGATTTGTTCAATTATCTGAAAAGGTAACACGATATTACATACTTCATTTGTTTTCCCATTCCAAACAAGCTCAACTTCTCGTTTCTCTTCAAAAAGTAAAAATCTATATTTGTCCGGTAACGGTTTTCCTTCTTCAAGATATTTTGTTATATCTCTAATCTCATTATCTTCTAAATGCAAAAAAAACCTCCTAGCCAAGATTATTATTTCATAAATCTTTTTTTAATATTTTCTCCTGCCAAGTCTTAATTGTATTTTCAGTTATATCATCGGCATTAAATACCATAAATATTTTTCTAATAATTTCATTTGCAATCTCTAACCAATTTATTTTTAAATCTATAAATGAAATTTTCTTTTTTATCAAAATATTTTTTTCTTTAGAGATATAATAATCCTGCCATATATCTAATGTCGGATTCGTGGTATAAATTTGTCTTCCGAGAAGATTTTTTAAAGTAATTTCTAATGCTAAGTCACTTTCCTCACTTATTTCAGCATAAAAGCGCTTAAGAAAAAAAAGTATTTCAGTAACATATCTAATGGTTCTTATAAATTCTAAAACAGGTTTATCATTAATATTAATTAATTTAGTGTCTTCAACAAAAGCTCTTTGCCATATAAATAATCCACTAAAATATGCTCTATATCCCTCAATGAATTCTTCCCAAGTTGTGAATGATTGTCTCCCTTTAATAAAATTTGAAGCGTTTCCATTATGATCAGTATGTGGTAAATTCCAACCTAATAAATTAACTTCAGATTTCTTTATTAAATCATCTATTTGTTTTGGTACTTCAAACCTTTCTGCGGTATAAGCTGATGGATAAGAAATAAATTGCCAATATCCGTAATTATTTATTTCTTTTCCAATCCTATCCTTTAAAAATTCAAGACCTTCCGAAATTTCATCCTCTATTTTTTTAAGAGCTTCTTCTTCTAGTATTATCGGTGATTGGCCTTTTATTAACAATTCTATATTTTTTAAAAGTTTATCTCCACTTTTCAACATTGCTCTTTGTATTAGGTCATGCATTTCATAAGAGGAAGATACAGATTCACTATTTGCCTTTTCAGTTCTTATATAAACTTCACCACGTTTTAAAATTTTATTTTGTAGACAATCAAAATCTTTTTTACATATTATAGGTATTTGGTTAAATTCAGGAACAATAATAACAATACTTCTTTTACCAGTATAAATTAATTTTTGAAAAATAATTTTATAAACTTGGCAAGTAAATTTTGGGTCCGAATATTCATATAATAAGTCATTAACCTTTGTTTGATCAAAAGAATCAAAACTTTGTTCCCCTAAACCAATAAATTCATAATCTGAATCTCTTACTCCAAAAATAATTACTCCACCATCCTGTGTATTACCCATAGCCAAAATATCTTTAATAATTTTTATCTTTTCTGTTTTTGAAGAGAAATTCCAATCTAAATCTTCTTTAAAATCAATATTCTTTGTTTCTGTTTTTAAATTTAGAAAATCAATAATTTCTTCTTCAGATAAATTATTATTAATTTGCATATTAATTTTTTATTTCATATTGATGTTTTTTATTTATTAAAACTTATAAAAAAGCTCATTAAGTTGAGATTTTTAACAATTGTAACTAATCCATCAATTTTATCTTGTTTTATTTTAATATTCTGATAATTAAAAGAAGGTTTTTGTCTATCTTCAATAAATAATTTATTTTTTTGAAAAAAACTATTAGCAATATTCTATTACACTAGAAATAATTTTTATTTTTTAAACAACATTGAATTGATAATTGCATGAGTACAATTTTTATCAAAATTAATTCCTGATTTATTTTATTATTTCTCTTAATATTACATAAGCCAATTGTAAAACAAAACCAATAATTAAAATGCAAATACCAAGTTTCCCAACTATTTTATCTCTTTTTAAACTTTTTGCTAAATCTGCATTTGAACCCCAATATGTACCGCTAATTTTATCTATTTCCTTATCTGATTTTATGACGGTTTTCCCTAATAAAATCGAACCAATCAAATTAAAAAATAATCCAACTATTGAAACCCAAATCATTCAACATCCTCTTTAATTCCAATTAACTTAAAAATCGGTAAGTTATTTTCAGTTGTTGATATTAAAACGTTTACTTTGTTGCAACTCGGACAAATTATATACATTGTGCTATTTTTAATACTCATCCTTTTCTCAAAATCAGGATCAGTAATTAAACCAAAAGTACCTGGACCTAATTCCCCTAAATATGCGATAATTGCACTGCATTTACTATTTCTACATTTCATCGCAAATATTTTTTCTTTCATTTTCCGCCTCCTTTAATTCATATACTATTGTTATAGAGCTAAATTTAAAAGATAGATTATTCTGTGTAACCATTAAGTGCATATTTTATGATCTACTTAAAATTCAATTAAACATTTTTAAAAATCATATTTATATTTAAATATAATTTTAAGTTTTTCAAGCAACATTAAATTCATATTATACAACTATATTAAAAACTATCAAAAATAATGGCGGGAAATTTATTAAATTATTAAGCAGCAATAAATACGTTCGTATACGACTAGGGTATTAATACGTTGTAATATTAACTCCGCAAATATGTTTAATTTATTGGATTAAACTTTGGTTTATTTAAATTGAATAAATATTTCAAGGGGTATATATATTAATTTTATTGCAGAGAAAAATAGTTTTATTCTGGAGCATCGGAATTTGATATAACTGCTCAAAATTTATAAGTTATGGATTAAACTTTCTTTGTCAATTTCCAGATAATTGGCAACTTCATTTAAAATACCATTCAATGTTCCAGTTTTTAAATTCTTGTGTTTGGGTACAGTTATATGATGTTGATTTCCCTTAATAATTGATGTGAGTCTGATATGGCTTCCAGTTTGTCTTGTTATGGAATAACCATAAATTTTTAATAATTTAATTAAACTTTCATAGTTAACATCTTTAGGTATTTTCATACTGCTATTAATTCATCTTTAACTAAATGCAGTCTTATTATCTTTGGTGTATCTTCTTTATCAAAATGACACAAAACTGCATCTTTGACAGCTTCTTTTAATGTTTTCATATCTTCAGCTTCAGTAAATATTGAATATCCTAAAGCTTTCGCTTCATATCCGCCTTCTGCAGATTCTTCAACAATAAATATTATCTCATTCATGATATATGTTTCCTTTAAAGAATATTAATTTTTAATTTAAATATACCGATTATTATATTACTTCTCATTAATTTCGGCATCTCTTATAATTTTAATATATTTTTCATCAAATGATATTTTTGATTTCAAAGCCATAAATTCTTTCAGTTTTTTAAACCTGACAGCATCTTTTATTGCATACTCCACTGCTCTTGATCTGTTGGTAGTGTTATATAGCACCCTGGGTTCCTTAATAATTTCTTCCGAAATATTTTTATTTGTTCTCATATTATTTCACCTGCATCCAATTTTACATAAAATATTTATGTAAATCTATCTGATAATTATTATTATCTTTTAAAAATATTATAGAAGTTATCAGAAAGTTTTAAGCGTATTATCTTCCAGAATTTTTTCAACCTCTTCATATCCTGCTGGAAATGCGAAATTATTTAATTTTATTTTAGCTCAGAAGTGCAATTTGGGCACTTGGTAGCATTGATATTTATGGTTGTAAAACAATAAGGGCACTGTTTGGTTGTGGGAGCTTCCTTTTTCCTAAAAGAATTCACCGCTTTTATTATAAAGAAAAGCACAACAGAAATTATTAAAAAAGTGATGATTGTATTTATAAAAAATCCATAATTTAAGGTTACAGCTCCAGCCTGTTTTGCTGCAGCAAGTGAAAGATACGGACCAGGGGTACTTCCTTCCTTCAATACCACAAAAAGATTGGAAAAATCAACTTTGCGAAGCGCCAAGCCAATTGGAGGCATGATAATATCATTGACTATGGAATTTACAATAGCGCTAAAGAGACACCGATGATTACACCAATAGCAAGATCTACAACATTACCCCTCATTATAAAATTTTTAAATTCTTTCCACATACCTAACCTCTGCATTCTTAAATTCCATTACCAGCAAAAACAATAATAATTTTTATGAAGCAATAGGTATTTGGGTTTTTTTACCTGAAGATTTATCGATAAAAATTATTTTATTACTTTTCCCTATTCTTAACTGTTTATTTGCATTTAAAAATTCTATTCCATAAATTTTCCCCTCAGAAGAAATATCAACATTTAATTCGTCACTTATTTTGACCGTCTTTACCTTAACTGTTTTATTTCGTATTTTTATATATGCTATATTATATTTTTTATCATAGCTTATTTCCATTTTTCCTCCTGTGTCATTCAAAAGTATTTTACAATAACAGTTAAAATAATTAAATCATGAGGCGCATATTTAATAATTTTACGCGCCTCAATAAACAGTTATATGATATAAAGCCACGATTAACTTTATATGTTTTTTTTAGATTTTTATTTCTTTAATTCTTATTTGAAAAATCTCCGGCAACTTCGGTTTTGTCCGTAATAATTCTTAACCAGATATTCTGCCTTCCAAATGATTTTGCTTCTGCTTTGGAATTAAAATAAATATCTACCCTGTTTCCTTTGATTTTTCCTCCCGTATCTTCAGCAATAAATTTGCCGAGATCCTTGATTTCCACTACAGTCCCAAGTGGAATTATTTTGGGGTCAACTGCAATTATGCCTTCATAAACTTCCTTTCCGGTTGCAGTCTTTGTGTCTGTGCCTTGTGTGGAATCATTTGCACTGTATCCTGTTGCTATGAAGTAGTACCATTCCACAATTTTTGTTTCTGTCTTGTTTACTATTACAGGTTCCTGTTTGATAATCACCTTTTCCTCAGCCGCGATGTTTCCTGTAATAATTTTCTTAATATTGTCCGCGTATTTAACGTAGGACCAAACCGCTGCGAAAGCAACGGCGATTATTAATGTCCAGAAAAGAACATTAATAATAATATTATACTTCCTCAATCTGTACCTTTCTCTACTTTTTCGCTTGAATCAATTCTGTAAATATTTAACTGTAAGAACATTTCAAGCCGCCCCTATCCTAAGAGTACTTTTCAGGGACCAAATTTTCTGTAATTTATTAATCTTAAGATTAATAAATATATGAATAATTGAAGATAATTATTCATCAAATCAGAAATTCCGTTAGATTATAGAGATAAAATATTAAAAATCAACCCTAAAAAATTTTTATGAATAAATCACTATACAAATGTATAGTAAAATAGTATAATCAGGACATAAAAGCTAAAATATTTTTTAAAGCACATACATTAAAGATGCCGTTAAAAACTTGTAAAAAATTAGTACAAATATAAAAAATTGCCTGATTTTTATAATTTATGTAAATTATCAAATAATTATTTATCATTTTGTATATTAGCATAATGACATATAATTGTAAATAAATAATTTAAAAATGGTAAAAAAAGAAAACTTAACCCAAAGCCAGTCCGATGTTTTAAAGAAAATTTATGAATTTATTGCTGATAATGGCTATTCCCCTTCTATAAGAAACATTGCGGAAATTCTTGGTTTTTCTTCACCAAAAGCAGTAAGCGATCATATATTAATCCTTGAAAGAAAGGGATACATTCTGAAAAGTTCCCTGGCAAGGTCTATAAGACTTACTGAAAAATCATTATGGTATCTTGGAGTGCCAAATCCTTTACCGGAAAACAATATTGATTATCTGCCTCTACTTGGAAGCATTGCTGCAGGAAAACCGGTATTTGCCGAAGAAAACATCCAGGAATATGTTCCTGTATCAAGCCAGATAATGGGAAAAACAAAGGGACAGTTTCTTTTAAAAGTGAAGGGAGACAGCATGTCGGGAGATCACATTGTTGACGGAGATACTCTTGTGGTAAAAATCCAAAATTCTGTAGAAAATGGAGATATAGTTGTTGCGCTTGTTGATAATGAAGCAGTGGTAAAAAGATATTACAGACGCGAGGATGGTGCAGTTGAACTGAGATCTTCAAATCCATTGTATGAGCCAATAGTCGTAAAGGAAGGCCTGCAGATACAAGGCAGAGTAATAGCCATTTACAGAAATATTTTTTAAAAAGTCTTAAAAACATCTGACTTAACCTGTGGGGTCAAAAATCAGGTTTGATTGCAAAGGCGGCTTTATCATGGAAAATTTAAGAAGAATAATTCATATTGACATGGATGCCTTCTTTGCTCAAATCGAACAAAGAGATAACCCTCAGTATAAAAACAAGCCGTTAGTAGTTGGAGGACCATTAAACAGAGGTGTTGTATCTACAGCATCTTATGAAGCAAGAAGATATGGCCTTTATTCAGGAATGCCTCTTTATAAAGCCAGGAAGCTGTGTCCTGATGGAATTTATGTTCCTGTGGATATGGAAAAATATCTTTATGAATCAAGAAAGATAAGAGATATATTCTGCAGGTTTACCCCGCTTGTTGAGCCTGTGGGGTGCGATGAAGCTTTTCTTGATGTGACAGGATGCGAAAAACTCTTTGGTGATGCTGTTGAAATAGCAAGAAAAATAAAGGGAGTAATCTATGAAAAGACAAATCTTACATCATCGGCAGGTATAGGGCACAACAAGTTTTTTGCAAAACTTGCTTCAAATCTGGGCAAGCCAAATGGACTTACAAAGCTTGAAAATACACCTGATATTATAAAAAGGATTAGGCTTTTACCGGTTTCAAGCATATGGGGTGTTGGAAGAGTAACTGAAGAAAATCTTGCCGGCATGGGAATTAAGACCATTGGAAAACTTGCCGACATCCCTCTTGAAGTTCTAAGGCTAAAATTCGGAGAGATGGGAGAGTTTATGCACAAGATGGCAAACGGCATTGATAACCGTGAAGTTATTCCTTTCAGTGAACCCAAGTCAATAGGAAGAGAAACAACCCTTAACGAAGACACATCTGAGAGCGGCAAACTAAAATCCATTCTTTTAATGCTTTCCCAAAAAATATCATCAAATCTTGTTCGCGAAGGATACAGGGGAAAAACTGTAACTTTAAAAATAAGATATTCTGATTTTAAAGGCAGCTCTGCCAGAGTTACTTTGAGCAAATATACCGACAGTATTTTTGAGATATACAGGATATCCTTTTTTCTTCTTGGCAAATTTGATCTCATCAGAAAAAAAGTAAGGATGATAGGAATTTCAGTTTCCGGTCTTAAACCTTATTATCTGATTAAAAATACTCTTTTTGATCAAAAAGACAAGGGCGCAGATATTACAAAAGCAATAACTGAAATTAACAGTAAATTTGGAAGCGGCAAGGTCAGTATTGCAGAAACAGCTCAAAAATTTAATAAATCCTGAACTGACAAGTGACATGAGAAAATAATTTTTAATAATAATTACATAAATTTCTGATTTTATGCTGATTTTGTGTAAAATTAAAGGAAACATAGTATTACTGATCAGGCCAAGGTAAAACAATATGAGTCCTGTAAATATTTCTAAAATTTATATTGGTACTTCAGGCTGGAGTTATGATGAATGGAACGGTATTTTTTATCCTGAAGATTTAAAAAGAAGCAACTGGTTTTCATATTATTCAAAGCATTTTAGGACAGTAGAAATAAACAACAGTTTTTATCATCTTCCTAAAAGACAAACCTTTGAAAATTGGGCAGAAAAAACTCCGGATGATTTTTTATTTTCAGTTAAAGCATCAAGATATATAACGCATATAAAAAGGCTGCTTGACTGTTCTGAAGCGCTTGACAGACTTTTTAAGGCAGCAGAAGGTCTTGGCAGGAAACTGGGCATATTCCTGTTTCAGCTTCCGCCAAATATGAAATTTAATATTGAAAGACTTAATAATTTTTTTAAAATACTTAGGGATATTTACACAAATTATGCAAATAATGCAAATAATAATGCCTTGTGTGCTTTTGAATTCAGGGAAGAAAGCTGGTTCTGTGAGTCAACTTATGATTTATTAAATGAATATAAACATGGAATTGTAATTTCAGATTCTCCATGTTTCCCATATCATGAATTAATTACAGGTAATTTTTGTTATATAAGAATGCATGGAAGCAGCAATCTTTATTCATCAAGCTATTCTGAAGAAGAATTAAAAAAAGCTGCCGGTATTATAAATAAAAATAAAACAAAAAATATTTCATCTTATGTATATTTTAATAACGATGTTCACGGATATGCCATAGACAATGCAAAAACTTTAATAAGAATGGTTTCCTGATTTGCTTAAAAATACTTTATTGGAATATCGGCAGGCATTAAAAGAAGCCGCTTGAATTCCTCATTTAATTTCAATAAGCTTATTGAACATCCTTCCATATCAAGTGAGGTACAATAATTATTGACATAAGATTTGAAAACCTTGATACCGTTTGCTTTTAAAATATCATGTGCGACAGAGCATGCAATATATAGTTCACTTACAGGTGTTCCTCCCAGGCCGTTAACCATAAGAGCAGTTTCGCAACCAGGTTCAAACGGAAGATCTGATATTATTGCTTCAAGAAGTCTGTTAATTGTTACATTGGCTCTTTCAATTTTTATTCTTTGTCTTCCAGGTTCACCATGAAGTCCGACACCAATTTCAATTTCATCTGATCCAAGTTCAAATGTAGGTGTACCTTTTTCCGGATGCGTGCATGATTTTAATGCATATCCCATTGTTCTTACATTTGCATTTACTTCTAGGGCAAGTTTTTTTAATTCATCAATATTAGTGCCTTCCTCTGATTTTGCACCGACAATTTTGTAAACAAATATTGCTCCTGCAACTCCTCTTCTTCCGGCAGTATAAGTGCTGTCCCTGACTGCCACATCATCATTTATAATTACTGTTTCAACTACCGGACCGCCTTCGAATTCTATCATTTCACTTGCCATTTCAAAATTAGCCCTGTCTCCTGTATAATTTTTAACAAGGAACAATACGCCTCTGCCCTTATCAATAAGTCTTGCAGCATCTACAATTGCATCAAGAGTCGGAGCTGCAAAAACAGGACCTGCACAAGCTGCATCAAGCATTCCCTTTCCTACATAAAATGCCTGATCAGGCTCATGACCGCTTCCGGAACCCGATATCAGGGAAACTTTATTTGTAAAAGGGTCTTTTCTGTAAATAATTCTTTTTTCAGGAATATAGCCTATAGTATCAGGTTTTGCATCTGCAAGGCCCTTTAACATTTCCTTCACAAAATCTTCAGGAAGATTTATTATTTTCTTCATTTTTATGCCTTTTAAACAAGTAATATTTTAAATATATATTTACTGATTTTGCTTTAAATAGTTATAAGCTGATTCAAACATAATGCAAATGATTACTGAACCCGGATCCTTAAATCCTCTGCTTCTTTCACCAAGGTAGGAAGCTCTTCCCTTTTTGGCTGTAAGGTTTATTGTGCTTTCAGAACCTTCTTTTGCAGCAGCTAAAGCTTTTTCAAGTAAGGAAATAAGGTTTATATCCCTGCTTGTGTCAACTGAATTTATCATTGACATAACAGCAGGCTCAAGGGCATCTATCATTGTCTTGTCACCAACTTTTGTATTACCCCCTCTTTTTTTTATACCTTCAAGCGCAAAATTTACTGCGGAAATCCAGTCATATATTGAAGGTTCAATTTTTTCTTTTAACCCTTTCCCAAGCTCAATAAAACCTGTTCCAAGCATCGCACCTGAAGTACCTCCGATTGTATAAGCCAGGGTAAAACCTGCTTTTTTTAAAATATCACCTGGCTCCATATTGCTCAATTCAGGAATAACCTTCAGAACAGCTTCAAAGCCTTTTCTTACACCAATTCCGCAATCACCATCACCAATATGGGAATCAAGTTCTGTAAGCATTTGTTCAGCATTTATTAAATTTTTACTTATGTCCTCTATTATACCTATAAGTATTTCTTTTTGAGTTTTCAATTATGCTGCTCCTGATATCAGGTATTTTAGTTAAAAAATTAAAATTCATTATAAATAATTTTTCCAATTAATGAAATCAAAATTATAAACTGCTGATAAACTGCCGGTTTGAAAAATTATATTTTTAATTTATTTATTATTTTTATGATTTATAATATTTTAAAATGGCAAATACGTAATTTATAATAAAATTTATAGCAGTAACAAAAACAGAAAGGGAAAAAATGGAATTAAAGGTTGATGCTCATCTGTGGTGTTTGGGATCTTATGCTGAAAGATATGTTCCAGGCGGTTATTTTGATGATATGGCAGTGGAAGAAAAACTTGAAATTTTTAAAAAAATAAAAGGGCTTACAGGTATTGTTGTATTTATCCCAACCCATCCTCTTCCTTCCCAGCCGGATAAATTAATAAAACTTTTAAATGATTATAATTTAAAAGTTTCAAGCATCGAACCTGAAAACTGGAGTGACAGGAAATGGAAAAATGGTGCTTTTTCTACGAATGAAGCAAAAATAAGAAAAGAAGCAATAAAGACGATGAAGGAAGGTATCGATCTTTGCAGAGAAGTAAAAGCAGACAGTGTCCTTTTGTGGCCTGCTCATGACGGCCTTGATTATCCATTCCAGTCAAATTACAGGGACGGGTGGAAATATCTTATTGAAACCATAAGGGAAATTGGAGAATATGATCCTGATACAAAGATTGCTATTGAGGCAAAATCAAAAGATCCAAGGCAAAAACAGTATATCAGTGATACAGGTAAAGCTCTTGCTCTTATAAGCGAGGTTGGGCTTAAAAATGTGGGGTGTGCTCTGGATGTTGGTCATGCAATCATGGCTAATGAAAATCTTGCAGAATCAGTTGCATTAATTGACAGATGGAACAGACTATTTCAAATTCATATAAATGAAAATTATAAAGATTCAGACCCTGATATGGTATTTGGAACTATAAATTTCTGGGAGCTTCTTGAATTCTTTTATTATTTAAATCAGACAAAATATAATTCATGGTGCACAATAGATATTATTTCTTCAAGAGATGACAGAGCAAAAACTTTAGAGCTTGCAGTAAGCAATACATGGAAAATAAAGGAACTGGCAGATAAACTTCTGGAGCATAAAAATGAAATTGAAGAACATATGAAAGGTTACCGGTTTGCAGACAATTTTAACATGATTAAGAAACTGGTTTTAAAATAATTTTTTTCAACTTGAGCTTTTTAGCCGGTTATTAAATGAAACTTATAATTTAATAACCTTGTCTTCAAAAATTACTGTTTCAATTTTTGCAGTTATTACTGAATCAAAACCAATATTATAGGTTTCAACTGATGTTCTTGCGGCTGCCCCGTTTACAAGCATTACAACTTCATCTATTCCTACACCAATCAGATCTGCTGAAATATAAAAATTTTTTTCAAACTGCCCGTAAGCATTCATTTCCTGAACAACAAGTAATTTATACCCGTTATATTTGGGATCCTTAACAGTAGAAACTACATTTCCTATTACTTTACCGATTATCATTTTTGTTTTATCCTGCCGCCAGATCTACGGAGTCAGCAATTGCCGTAATGGAAGCATCAGTTAGCACTTTTTTTTCAGTGAAGGCATGTGAAGCTTCGACACTGACCTCATATATTACATATTCGCCAATATCTACACCAACAGCATCAAGTGCAAATAATGGTTTATTAATCAACTCACCGGTTTCAGGATTGATATCCTGAATAATCTTTATTTCAATGCCGTCATAAGAATAATGTTTAAAATTTGAATAGGTTTTTCCTATAACTTTTGCATAAAACATAAAAAATCCCTTTATTTTTTAAAATAAAAAAAATTATTAAATTAAATATTTGTATTTATCATCAATAAAAATACTGTCAACTTTTGCTGAAATTGCACTGTCAACAGGAATATCCGTATTTCCCTCAAGCTGTCTTGATGGACTTCCCTTGATAACAAGAACATAATCACCAATACCCAGTCCAAGCCTGTTTTCAGCACAAACTATATACTCATTTCTTTCAGATTTATCCAGTTTAAGAAACCTGACCACAAATAATTTGATTGATTCCAGTTTAGGATCTTTAACTGTGCAAACTATCTCTTTTGTTATTATTCCAAAGTCCATTGTTATATAAATTCTTATTTCATATTTTTAATTTTATTCTTAAATTTTCCATAAATCCTGGTTAACTTGTTTAAATTATGTCTTCTTTAGTTCTTTAAAATCATCTATGCGTGCAATTATTGTCATGTCTGTTGGAATTCCTGTCATGGTTAATTGTGAAAGTCTTGCAGCACTTCCCCCACAGTAAAGTACATAATCGCCTATTGCCGCTCCAATACCATCAACTGCTACTTCATATTTTTCTGAAGGTTCAAGCTGAAAGTCATAAATCTGCAATACATAAAGTTTTACAGGTTTTAGTTCATTAACTTTTGCCGTTGAAACTACATTTCCTATTACTTTTCCTATTAACATAATTTTAAAAAAAATTCAGAAATATTGATTAACCATAATAGTTGACTATGGTAAATAAACAAAATATTTTTAATTCTTTATTCATAAATATTAATTTTATCAACTTTAGCAACAACGGCTGACCTGATGGGAATATTATCCTTACCCAATAATTTTCTTACAACTCCATCATCATCGGAAATTAATACCTTTTCACCTGTACCAACCCCCACAGCATCTTCCACAATGAAATATTTACCTGTCGGCTCTCCAAACGGGTTGATAACTTTTGCAATTTTTAATCTTGACTGATATATTTTTGCAACTTTTATGGTGCTTACTACAGTTCCAATAATTTCACCAATTATCATTATTCTTCTTAAAGTTATATTTAAGTTTATATAAATTTTTCAAATCTTTCCTTTTTAGCTTTGCATATAGGACAGATTTCAGGGGGATTATCTCTTGCACATAAATATCCGCAAACTTTGCATCTCCACACAGGATAAGACAGATCAAGCAAATTTTTTTTACTCTCCTCTTCTGTCTTAGACTCTGCTGCAGCACTTTCTTTCTTCTTTTTAACCATATTTCTTCTTTCAGGTATGGATCTTAACTGTTTTAATCCATTTAATACTTCATTGGTAACATACAGAGCACAGTAACAGGTTCCGTAATCATTCAAATCGTCATCTCTATAGTCACATGGGCAAATTATATCAAGATCTTTTGATTTATCGCCGCTTGCCAGTCTGCATGGACAGGATTGATAGCCATATCTTTTAATATTAATAAGCAGTCCTCTGATAAGCTCCTTTGTGAAAAATAAATCATTGTTTAAGAAGTAGCCGTTATCCTCAGCCTCTTTTTTAAATCTTAAGTATGCTTCTTCTACCTCAGCATCCTGTATATTTATTTTTTCATTCATCAGCGAGTACTTCCCTTATTTTTCTTTCATCAAAACCGCTTATACTTTCACTGTCATTTATTACTATAGTTGGAAAACCTGCATTTGGATTGAACTTTTTTATGATTTCAGAAACTCTTTCCTGTTCCTCGTGGGTAAGCAAATCGACATCCACATAATCATACGATATACCTAATTCATTTAAAAGCATCTTTGTTTTTCTGCACCATATGCATGTGCTTAAAGCATAAAGCATTACTTGTTTTTTTTGTTTGCCCTCAACATGATTTATTTCAATATTCATATATTTCCTCTCCTCTCTAACGGTAACTGTAATTGCAGTACTTGAAAAAATTGGAGGCGACTTCCGGATTCGAACCGGAGATAAAGGTTTTGCAGACCTCTGCCTTACCACTTGGCTAAGTCGCCTTCGGATAAGTAATTATAAAATAATTATAGTTAAAAGTTAAGGTTATTTTAATTATATTTAAAAAACTCCGTCAATTTTAAAACTGCACTTTTCGCACAGGCTGTTTTGTACATCATTTTTTGTAATAGAAAATCCTCTTCTTTTAATAACATCGCTGCCGCAGCCGGGACAAACAGTATCCTCAAGACTGGAAAATGGAACATTGCCTCCATATACGTACTTAAGCCCCTGTGCCTTACCTATATTTACTGCTTCAACTATTTTTTCGGTCAATGTGGGCGGTATGGTTGATTTGTATTGAGGATAATATGCACTTATATGCCATGGAATTTCAATACCTGTTTCCTTTAAAAATTCTGCAATTTGAGTTAATTCTTCTTTTGAATCATTTAATCCCGGAATTAACAGGGTAGTAACTTCAATCCATATTCCAAGCTCTTTCATGTATTTTATATTATTTAATACAGGTTTCAGTCTCCCTCCAAGACGGTTTTTATAAAATTCATCAGAAAAACTTTTCAAATCAACATTTGCTGCATCAAGATATGGCGAGATCATGTCCAATGCTTCTCTTGTCATAAAACCATTTGTAACAAATACATTCTTCAGTCCATTTTCTTTTGCTATTATTGAAGTATCATATGCCAGTTCAAAATATATGGTTGGTTCAGTATAGGTATATGAAATACTTTTACATTTGAATTTTACTGCATTTTTAACTATATTTTCGGGAGATTCATACCTGCCGTCAATAACGTTGTCATCTGCAGGCATTTGAGATATCTGGTAATTCTGACAAAAAAAACATCTGAAATTACAGCCAACTGTTGCTATTGAATAAGAATTTGTTCCCGGAAGAAAATGAAATAGAGGTTTTTTTTCTATTGGATCCACATTTTCTGCAATCAACCTGCCATAAACCAGACTGTAAAGCTTTCCATCAGTGTTTTTTCTTACACAGCATTTTCCAACATTGCCGTTTTCAATCAGGCACCTGTGATTGCAAAGATCGCATCTGATTTTAAAATCATTTAAAGTTTTATATAAGTAACACTCCTTCATTTTATTATTCTTTCACCTTTCTGGTTTAACCTTCATCCAATCTGCCTATCTTTTAATAGTTTATTGGTGTCGGAAGGGGGACTTGAACTTTCGTCTCACTTCGTTCGCTGCAGAGACGCGGACTCATTTCGCTTCGCTTACGCTCACATCCGTTCGCTTATCGCTTCGCTTCACTCCGTCCTTTCAAGTCCCTTTAAAACATGCCACCGGCATATTTTAATCTGCTTAACCTTCATCCAATCTGCCTATCTTTTAATAGTTTATTGGTGTCGGAAGGGGGACTTGAACCCCCATGAACTTAAATTGTTCACAAGGCCCTCAACCTTGCGCGTCTACCAATTCCGCCATTCCGACATTTCCGGTTATATTTTCAAAATCCAAAGTAAATCTGCTGATAAATTTTAAATCATATTTTATTAAAAGAAAAATCATGAAAATTTTATCATGTAAATTTTGCTTTCAAATTAATTTTACAATTAAAAATTAATAAGTAAAATTAATTTTTATTCTTAAGATTTAAGATATTTTATCCTTAAAGCCTAAGATAAACTGCATATGTTTTTAAGTATTTATATTGGTTTTCCTGCAAAAAAACATGCGGCAAAATGATCTTCTCCGTTTTCAGGATAATTTTTTAATTCAGGTTCCTGCAAGGAACAAATTGCTTCTGCATTAGGGCATCTCGGATTAAATCTGCATCCTGAGGGAGGGTTTATAGGGCTTGGAACATCTCCGGGAAGTATTATCCTTTGTCTTTTTCTCTCAAGATTGGGATCAGGTATGGGTATTGCGGAAAGCAGCCCCATTGTATATGGATGAAGAGGTTTTTTATATAAATCTTCTGAAAGAGCTATTTCAACAATCTTGCCAAGATACATTACTCCAACTCTTGTGCTTACATATTTTACAACAGATAAATCATGAGCAATAAATAAATATGTTAAATCAAATTCCTTCTGCAAATCTACCATCAGATTCAAAATTTGTGCCTGAACTGAAACATCAAGAGCAGAAACAGGCTCATCACAGATAATTAATTCAGGCTGAAGAACCAGTGCTCTTGCAATTCCAACTCTTTGCCTTTGTCCTCCACTGAATTCATGAGGATACCTGTTTATATGCTCAGGATTTAAACCAACAATTTTTAAAGTATGCTTTATTTTTTTAATTCTTGAATTTCTGTTCCCGGCTTTGTGAATTTCAAGAGGCTCGCTTACTATGTCCCCGATTGTCATTCTTGGAGAAAGGGATGCATAAGGGTCCTGGAAAATAATCTGAATTTCCCTTCTGTATTTAAACATTTGGGAACGTTTCAGCTTAAGAATATTTATTCCATTATAAATTATTTCTCCTGCAGTGGGATAAATAAGCCTTAAGATTAATCTTGCAACAGTAGATTTGCCGCAGCCGCTTTCACCAACCAGGCCAAATGTTTCACCTTTTTTTATAAAAAAGCTTATACCATCAACTGCTTTAACTGATCCGGCTGCTGTATTAAAAAAGAAACCTGTTCTTAAATTAAAATATTTTTTTAAATTTTTTACTTCCAGTAAGGCTTTATCCATACTTTATAATAAATTTTAAAATTCAAATTATTAAAAATAAAATAAGTAAATTACTGTCTTTTCAAGCTTCCATTTAAAAATTCCTTTGACCTGTAGCATGCTGCAAAATGACCTTCTTCCTCCTCTATTGTTGGCGGAAAAGACAAAATGCATTGTTTAATTGCAAATTTACATCTTGGAGTAAATGTGCACCCCTTAGGTAAATCTATAAGGCTTGGCGGTGTACCCTTTATAGGATGAAGCCTTTCCTTTTTTTCTTCATTTAATTTTGAAACAGAACCTATAAGTCCGAGCGTATAAGGATGAAGAGGATTATAAAATATATTATCTATAGTAGAAAATTCTACAGGTTTTCCTGCATACATTACCATTACCCTTGCAGCATATTTCGCTATTACTCCCAGATCATGGGTAATTAAAATAACTGATGAATTTGTTTTTTTCTTTAAGGTATCAATTAATTCAAGAATTTGAGCCTGAATTGTAACATCAAGCGCAGTTGTTGGTTCATCTGCAATTAATATGCTTGGAGAATTTGCAATTGCCATGGCAATCATAGCTCTTTGTCTCATGCCTCCGCTGAATTCATGAGGATAACTCTTTATCCTCCTTTTCCTGTCAGAAATACCAACCATATCAAGAAGATCCAGTGCCATATTATATGCCTGTTTTTTGGACACTTTCTGATGAGCTGTAATTGATTCTATTATCTGATTTCCAATACTGAAAACAGGATTTAAAGATGTCATTGGATCCTGAAAAATCATCGAAATGCGGTTTCCTCTGAAATGTTTAAGGGTATTAATCTTATATTTTAACAAATCCTGTCCATCAAAAATTATTTCTCCGCTTTCAATCTTGCCTGGAGGCACAGGAATTAAACCAAGGATGGTTAAAGCCGTAATGCTTTTCCCTGAGCCTGTTTCCCCGACAATTCCAAGAGTTTCACCTTTCTTTAAATCAAAAGTTACACCGTCAACAGCCTTCACTATTCCAGCATCTGTATGAAAATAAGTTTTAAGATTTTTTACTTCCAGTATTATATCCGAATTATTATTCATATCTACCTCTTAAGCCTGGGGTCAAATGCATCTCTTAATCCGTCTCCCAATAAGACAAACCCTAATACTGCAATTAATATTGCAATTCCCGGGAAAAACATTAACCACGGAGCTGTATTGATATAGTTGAGTGATTCTGAAAGCATTTTTCCCCAAGAAGGTGTCGGAGGCTGAACCCCCAATCCTAAAAAGGAAAGCGCTGCTTCCACTATAATGGCAGTACCCACATTCATTGTGGAATAAACTATAATTGGGGCAAAAGAATTAGGCAGAATGTGTCTTACTATTATCCTTGAATTGCTTGCACCAAGCGCTCTTGCTGCTTCTATATATTCCTTTTCCTTTATGGACAGTATCGAACTTCTAAATAGCCTTGCAACAGATGCCCATCCTAAAATTCCTATCGCAATAAAAACATTTAATACCCCGGGTCCAAGGATTGTCATTATTGCAATCGCACCCAGAATATAGGGGAAAGCAAAGAAAATATCAGCTACTCGCATGATTACAGCATCAGAAACATTTCCGAAGAATCCTGAGAGAGCTCCAAGAAACAATCCAATGGCAAGAGATATTGCAACTGCAACAACTCCAACCAGCATCGAAATTCTTGCACCGTACAGCACGCGGCTGAAAATATCTCTGCCTAAAATATCGGTTCCAAACCAGTGCTCAAGACTTGGACCTTTTTGTGAAATTTCCTTTATCCTTTCATTAGGATTATAGGGAGCTAAAAACGGTGAAAATACAGCAATAATTATCATAAGTATTACAATTGCAAGGCCAATCATTGCAAGTTTGTTTCTTAAAAGTCTTTTCCACGCATCTCTATATAGCGATGATTTGCTGTATTTTTTTTCAAGTTCCTCTTCTGAAACAAGAGATTCATCAAATATTTCCTCGATATCTGAATCATTAAGAATTTTACTTTTTTCTTCCTTAAATGGATACATTATATAATTCTTTAAAATTTTTTTTACTGTTTTAAAAATAAAATAAATTTAAAATCTTCATAAAAAATATTTTTAAATTTATCTGTGGATATGCAAAATTCTAAACATTAGCGGCACCCCCACCTTCAAGTCTGATTCTCGGATCAAGAATTGCATAAATTATATCCACTATCAGATTTATAAAAACAAAAATTAATACTAAAACAATTGTTCCGCCAATAACTACCGGAGCATCTCTTTGCAGTATGGCAAGATAAATAGTTCTTCCAACTCCGGGCCATGCAAAAATTGTTTCAGTTAAAATTGCCCCTCCCATTAAAGTTCCAAGATCAATTCCAATATATGTTACAACAGGAATCATTGCATTTTTTAAGGCATGTTTATATATAACGGTATTATTTGATAATCCTTTTGCATATGCTGTTCTGATATAATCATTTGACATCACATCAAGCATTGTACTTCTGGTAATCCTTGCTACAAATGCTGTGGAAACTGAAGCAAGCGTAATTGCAGGCAATATATAATATCTTAAGCTTCCATCGCCCATTCCTGACATTGGAAGCCATCCAAGTTTAAGACCAAATCCAATTTGAAGAAGCATTCCCAGCCAGTACACCGGAACACATACAAGAACAGTAGTGGAAACTGTGACAAGTACATCCAGAAATGAATATTTCCGGACGGCTGATATTATTCCGGCAATAATTCCTATAATAGTTTCAATTATTATTGCTGCCAAAGCAAGCCTGATGGAATTGGGGTAATGTTCTGCCAGTATCGAATTAACTGACCGTCTGTATCTGTATGAAGTACCAAGATCACCTTTTGAAAGTTGTTTTATATATCTCCAGTATTGTACATAAATGGGCTTGTCTATTCCCATTTTTTCTCTTAAATTTTGTAGTGCCTGTGGAGTAGCACCTTTTTCAAGTATTAATTTTGCAGGATCTTCCGGGATAATAAACATCAGCACAAAAAGCAGAATTGTTATTCCTATTATTACAGGAATAATTTGCAGTATCCTTTTAATAATATAATAAAACATTTTTTATTTCTTAAAACTTTAAAAAATATGTTAAATATATGTAACTTATTTTAAAATATGTCATTTTATAATTTTTTTTTATTTTTACAATATTTTTTTATATTTATTCTTACATACTTTATAGCCTGCACTTAAGTGCAGGCTATAATCAATTTTCCTTAAATATTTTTTAAGTATAAATACTTTGTTTGTTTGTTTCTTATTTATCCAGCCAAACCGGAGCTAAATTGTAATTTTCCATATTATCAAGAATGAAGTCCTTCACATATGGCTGTATTATTCTTCTGGTTCCATAGAAATAAATAGGTGCAAAAGCTGCATCCTTAAGTATCATTTTTTCAACTTCACGGTATTTGGCAATTCTCTGATCTTTATCAACTGTGCTTCTTGCTTCTATAAGAAGTTTGTCTACTTCAGGATTGTTATATTCAGAATAATTATCAGAAGACTTGGAATAAAATAACGGATACAGGAAGTTATCCATTGTCGGATAATCAGCCAGCCATCCAAGTCTGTAAAATATTATTTCTCCAGCTTTTGCCTTTTCAAGCATTGTTCCCCATTCAAAGCCTTCTACTTCTATCTTGATGCCTATTTTAGCTGCATCAGCCTGAATAGCTTCTGCAATTTTTTCATGACCTGCACCGGTGTTATACCCTAAGTTCAAAACAGGCAGATCCTTACCTTCGGGATAGCCTGCTTCAGCTAATTTTGCTTTTGCTTTTTCAAGATCAAATGTAAATTCCATTGCATTTTCCTGAAATCCGGGAATTCCAGGCGGAACAAAACCTGTTGCCGGAGTTGAAACACCTTCACTTATTATTTCGCATATATTTTGCCTGTCAATCATATAGTTAATAGCTTCTCTTAAAGCAAGATTATCCTTGAAGGGTTCTGCATTAAGATTCATTCCATAATAATACAATCCAAGCATTGGATGAACTATAACTCCGTCCTTCCACTTTGGATCAGCTTGAGTAGCTTTCACCTGTCCTACAGGAATTTCTGTATATTCAAGATTTCCTGCCTGAAATTCAAGAAATGCAGTCTGCTCGTCAGGGATAATAACATACTTTGCACCGTCAAGGTAAGTTTTCTGGCCATAATAATCATCATTTCTTACAAGGTCAACATACTGATCATGTTCCCATTTTACAAATTTAAACGGACCAGTTCCATCCGGCATTTCTCCAGCCTTATCCCCTGCTTTCTCTATGCTTTCCTTATTTACCGGATAAAAAGCAACATGGCCAAGGGTATTAATAAAATCAGAATAAGGATATTTTAAAATAACCTGAAAACTGTAATCATCAAGAGCTTTCATTCCTTTAAGCTCTGTTGCAGTTCCATCCTGGCATTCATCATATCCTACAACCGGTGATAAATGATAAGCAAGATATGAAGCAGTATCTTTAAGAGCAAGCCTTGTCCAGGAATAAACAAAATCTTCTGCTTTCAGCTCTTTGCCGCTATGGAATTTCACTCCCTTTTTAATATAGAAAGTATAAGTTAAACCATCATCGCTTACCTCATATTTTTCACAAAGTTTGGGTTTTGTTTCAAGAGTTTGGGGATCATAAGTAAATAAACCATCCCAAATTTGTCTGACTATCTGAATACCTTCACTTTCATAAGCATTTGGTGGGTCAAGAGAAACAGGCTCATTTATATGCAGTCTCATTATTCCGCCTGTTTTTGGCTGTCCTGCTGCAGTTGTGGTACTTTCTTCCGCTGCTGTTGTTTCTCCTGCCGTTGTTTCGGCTGCTGTAGTTTCAGCACCTGATGTTGTTGTTTGTCCTGCAGGTTTACAACCGGTAAATAAAGTTACAACCAGAGAAGAAATTACTATAAAGGCGATCAGTAAAAATAAAGCTTTTTTATTTTGCATACATCCTCCTTTTTTCCTGCCGGATTCTAATTTTAATTTATTTCCGGTTAGAATTTTAAAAAATTTAATAAAAATTATGTTTCCAAAAAATAAATAATTAATTAAAAATTATTGATGTATGAAATTACTTTTGAAAAATAAAGAGTAAAATTGATGTTATCCCAAAAAGGACTCCTAAAATAACAGTTATTCTGTCAAGATTTTTTTCAACGATTCCTGATCCGTCAAAAGTTTCTACCATGCCTGAAAATAACCCTGATATTCCTCCGCCTTTTCCTGAATGAAGTAAGATTAACAATACCATGCCAAGACTTGCAATCATATGAACCGCAAACAATATGTTAAGAAACACTGAACCCATATAAATCCTTCTCTATGATGTATTTACAATGTTTACTGAAAAATTAAATAATTTAATAAAACTTTTAAGTAAGATATTATAGCAAATACAATTCAAATTCAAATAATAAAATGTATTTTATCCTTTATTTAATAAATTTAATATCAATAATTAGCAAAATTAATTCTTTTTTATTGAGTTTCATCAGACAGCAAGGAATTACCTGTCATTTCAACAGGTTTTTTAATGCCGAAAATGTCCAGAATGGTTGGTGCAATATCTCCTAATTTTAAATTCTCATAATCAGTTCTTATTTTGCTGCAGTTCTCATCACAAATTATAAAGGGCACCTGTGATGTTGTGTGCGCAGTAACAATATTTTTTGTAACAGAGCAAATCATTTCTTCCGCGTTGCCATGATCGGCTGTAATTATGGCAAGTCCTCCAACATAAATAAGTGCGTTAACTACCAGACCCACGCATGCATCAACAGCTTCCACTGCGGTTATTGCAGAATCCATATATCCTGAATGACCCACCATATCAGCATTGGCATAATTTAAAACAATAAAATCATATATATCTTCATTGATCTTCTCAATGACTTTTTCCGTAACCTCGTAAGCACTCATCTGCGGACGCAAATCATATGTTTTTACTGAAGCCGTGGGAATTAAAATCCTGTCTTCATTTTTAAAAGGCTCTTCTTTCCCACCGTTGAAAAAAAATGAAACATGAGGATATTTATCTGTTTCGGAAATCCTTAATTGCCTTATCCCGTGTTTTGACAGAACTTCTCCAAGTGTATTTTTCACTCTTTCCTGGGGAAAAGCAACCGGTGCATCAAATCTGTCATCATAATTAGTCATACAAACAAAAAATGTTTCAGGAGAATTTATCCCTCTGTCAAAATGTTCAAAATCCTTTGAAATAAATGCACTGGTAAGCTGTCTTGTCCGGTCAGGACGGAAATTAAAAAAAATTACTGAATCCTTATCCTTAATTTTGGATTTTTGAGAATTCTTAACCTTAACAGCACAAGGTTCTATAAATTCATCAGACACTCCCTTATCATAAAAATAATTTATGGCAGCAACTACATTTTCAAATTCCTGAACTGATCTGTTTACAAGCAAATCATATGTCTTTCTGATCCTGTGCCAGTTATTGTCCCTGTCAAGGGAATAATACCTTCCGCATAAAGTTGCTATTTCGCCGGCTTTTAAATCTTTCAATAAATTTTCAATATCATTTATATAATTTTTTGCGCTCATTGGAAAAACATCACGGCCGTCAGTAAAAGCATGGATATAAAAATCATTGATTCCATTTTTTACTGCCATCTTTGCAAGTTCCTTTAAGTGGTCAATATGGCTATGTACTCCTCCGTCAGACACGCAACCCATAAGATGAAGAGAGCTGTTATTTTTTCTTACATTATTAAAAGCTTTTAAAAAAGCAGAATTTTTATAAAAATCCCCGTTTTTTATTGAACAAGTTATTTTAGTATAATCCTGCATAACTATTCTTCCTGCACCTATATTTAAATGTCCTACTTCTGAGTTACCCATCTGTCCTTCAGGAAGCCCTACCATTGTACCGGAAGCATTCAGTCTTGTACCTGGATAAAATCTTGTGTAATAATCAATATTTGAGGTTAATGCCTGATATATCGCATTACCTCTTTTTCTTTCAGAAATACCCCATCCATCCATAATGATAAGACAAACAGGTCTTTTTATATTTTTTTTAATCATACTTAATTATTTCCAGCTTTTAATTAACGATATTCCTGTCATTTCCTGAGGTTTTTTAATTTTCATGAGCTCAAGTATGGTTGGCGCAATATCACATAATTTAGGACTTTCTTCTTCGCCGTTAAGTTCTTTGACATCACTGCTGCATAATATAAAAGGAACTCTTGAAGTAGTATGAGCTGTCATAGGACATTGCATTTCAGGATTTATCATTTCTTCTGCATTACCATGATCTGCTGTAATAATTGCTGTTCCGCCAACTTCATTGATTTCATTTACAATCCTTCCAATACATTTGTCCACCGCTTCTATTGCTTTTACTGCAGGTTCAAAAAATCCCGTATGACCTACCATATCAGGATTTGCAAAATTAACTATTATTAACTGATAAATATTTTCCTTTATCTTTTCTATTAATTTATCCGTAACTTCATAAGCGCTCATTTCAGGCTTTAAATCATAAGTTGGCACTTTCGGAGAAGGAATTAATATTCTGTCTTCACCAGGATTAGGTTTTTCAACTCCTCCATTAAAGAAAAAAGTAACATGAGCATATTTTTCTGTTTCAGCAATTCTTAGCTGTCTGAGGTTATTCTTTGAAATAACCTCACCTAATGTATTTACAATATCTTTAGCAGGATAAGCAATATAAACATTGGGAACACTATTAAATTTTATATCATATTCAGTCATGCATACAAAAACAATATTTTCAGGGGCAGCATTACCGCGGTCAAACTCCTGAAAATCTCTGTAAATAAAGCTTCTGGAAATTTCCCTTGCCCTGTCAGGCCTGAAGTTAAAAAAGATAATGGAATCATTGGATTTTATTTTTGCCATATCTTCATCAATAACATCTATACACGCAGGGATTACAAATTCATCATCAATATTATCTTTGTAAGATTTTTTAATAAGTTCTTCTGCATTATTAAAATGTTCTCCGTTACGATACACAAGATTATCATATGCTTTTTTAACTCTTTCCCATCTGTTATCCCTGTCCATGGCATAATACCTGCCGCAAACTGTTGCAAGATTCCCATATCCGGCTGAGTCCATATATTTTTTAATTTCAATTAAATAAGTAAGAGCACATCTGGGAGGAACATCCCTGCCGTCAAGAAAAGCATGAATGAATAAATTTTTTATATTATTTTGCGCAGCAAGGTTTATTAAAGCTTTTAAATGGTTGATATGGCTGTGAACACCACCATCGGACAAGAGTCCCATCAAATGAAGTGAAGAATTATTTTTCTTTACATTATTTATTGCAGCAGTAAAAGCTTCTTTGTGAAAAAATTTTCCAAGTTCAATAGAACGGGTTATTTTTGTAAGATCCTGATATACTATTCTTCCTGCACCAATATTTAAATGTCCTACTTCTGAATTGCCCATCTGTCCTTCAGGAAGCCCTACTGCCAGCCCTGATGCTGATAATAAAGTATTTGGATAATTTTTCAAATAACCGTCCATATTTGGTTTATTTGCAGAAAAAATTGCATTTCCTGTTTTAACTTTTGAAATTCCCCAGCCGTCAAGGATAATAAGACAAACGGGATATTTAATTTTTTTATTTAAGCTTTCCATTAAATTCTTTTTAGTTTTTTATTTATGTTTTTTATTTGAAAAAATCCATAAATGTATTTTCACTTAATCACTTCAGTAATTAACAATAGCTAAAAAATCATCAACTTTAATGCTTGCTCCTCCAACAAGAGCGCCGTCTATGTCAGGCATCATCATCAGTTCCCCTATATTTGAAGGTTTCACGCTTCCGCCATACTGTATAATCAGGTTTTCTGCAGTTTTGCTGCCATATAATATGCTTATTTCATTTCTGATTGCCATGCACATTTCATTTGCATCTTTTGGAGTTGCATTTCTTCCGGTACCGATTGCCCATATCGGCTCATAAGCAATGGTAAGATTATTGATTTTATCTGCCGTTATATCTTTTAAGTCTTTTCTTATTTGTCCTATTGTAAAATCAATTGCTCTGCCTTCTTCTCTGATTTTTAAAGTTTCACCAACACAAAGAATCGGTTTGATTTCATATTTGAATGCGGTTTTCAGCTTTTTATTGACAGACTCATCTGTTTCTCCAAAAAGCTCTCTTCTTTCACTGTGGCCGATTATTACATATTCAACTCCAAGAGCTTTCAGCATTTGAGGTGATACTTCTCCGGTATATGCACCATTATCTTCAAAATACATGTTTTGTGCCCCAACTTTTATTTTCATCTTTATATTTTTCTTACTTTCATCTTCAAGTACAAGGATAACGCTTCTTATGGAAGTAAAAGAGGGACAAACTGCTATTTTAATATTATTTTTATTTTCAATTTTATAGCTTAGTTCCTCTATAAACTTAATTGCTTCCATATGATTTAAATTCATTTTCCAGTTTCCTGCAATAAACGGGGTTCTCATATATGTGTCATCTCCTTATAAAATAATTTTTTAAAAAATATTTTTTAAGTAAAACTGCATAATGCATATAAAAATAAAGCCTGTTATCAGTAAGAAAACAATAATAAAAACCTGGCAGGAAATAATTGCAAGTTTTGTATTCCCAACCAGGCTTTAATATTTTTGAAAAAATATTATTTATCAAGCAATGCAGTTATGCCCGGAAGTTCCCTGCCTTCAAGAAGTTCCATAGAAGCTCCGCCGCCGCTTGAAACATGGAAAAATTTATCTGTCAGACCAAATTTCTTAAGTGCAGCAAGAGTATCCCCGCCGCCTGCAATAGTTTTTGCTCCACTGTTGGCTATAGCCTGGGCAACCCTTCGTGTTCCGTTTTCAAATTCTTTCCTTTCAAAAAAGCCTACAGGACCATTCCAGAAAATAGTTTTAGCTTTTGCTATTTCATTCTCATATAAAGCAAGAGTTTTGTCGCCCATATCAAAACCCTCAAGATCTGCAGGAATTGAATCTGCGCTGACAGTTTTTATATCTTTTATATTTCCATCATCTTCCATTCTGCCGACAA
>JAMCSM010000173.1:0-1455 GCA_023380915.1 Actinomycetota bacterium
TACCGGCAAAAAGATACAGGTAAGTTTTATTCTGCCGGCTGAAAAACCAATTCCAATTAATGGAAGCCTTTCTGACTGGAACCCGAATGGTATTTTTTCAGGACCAATTACTCCAGATATAACAGACCCGCAGATGATGAAAAGAGAATGTGCTTGGGTGTATTCAAGATGGGATGAAAAAAATCTTTACATATCTGATAAGGTAAATGACCTCACTCCCTTACAGAACTATGGGCGGTTAGGAAGAACATGGTGGTATGGTGATTCTCTACAGGTAAGATTATTAATGCCATCTGGACCTATGCCGTTAGGTCTATATTATGATACCCCGACAAAAAAGAATTATATAGAAAAAAGTTATGGAGGTCTATTGGGGTATAACAATATAATATCCAATCTAATAGGTAATTCGACAAATATTGAAGCACAACTAAGCAAAGAATTCCTACAAGGAATAGGATATACCGGAACAGGGGCAGAACTTCAAGAGCAGTTATATCCCAACAAAGAAGGGTATATAATGACAGCAAAAATTCCATGGAAATATCTTGATCCTCATTTTTCTGTAAAATCCGGGAGTATATTCAGGATGGGACTGCAACAGAATTGGAATGGAGTAAATGTTGCTCAACAATCACCTCCTTATCCAGTAATCTGGGGAGGAGGTTCTCTTTTTGCTATTCCTGACAATTATGCTCAAGCGATATTAATGCCAGAGTCCACATCTCATGCATTTGCAATAGTTAAGGTATCAGATAATACAGTAAAGATTAATGGAAGTTTTAACAGCTGGCCCATAACCGATATAACAAGAATAGAAGTTAGTCCAAAAGAGAAAGAATTCAGCGGTATAGTTAAAGCGTGCTATTCTTCAAAGTATCTTTATATAGGATACCAGGTAAATGCGCCGATGAATAATTCTGGAAGAGATATCAATACAGCCTTTCAGACAGGTGCTGCTTGTGAAGTATACCTATCAACCAATCCAGAATCTAATCCTGATAGGATCCAGCCTGTAGTAGGAGATTACAGAATTGTAATGACAAATCTTGGGAATAAAAAACCTGTGGTAATAGCGTATATTCCAGTAGTACAAGGAGAAAAACAAAAATATGCTGTTTCTGCAGGATGGCAGGCGCCGTTAGATAAAGTAGAACAGATACCACAATCAAAAATATATATAAAAAAGAATAAAAATATATACATTTTACAAGCAGGTATTCCATTAAAATTTTTAGGAATAGAACCAAAACCTGGATTTATTACCCAAGGAGACTTTGCAATAGATTTTTCTGACTCAACAGGAAGCCATACTGCATTAAAACTATACTGGGCAGAAAGAAGCAGTATGATGGAAGACCTGCTTGTAAAATGTATATATTTTTATTCTTTTTTATATATATTTTTGATTGTGGTATCTGTTCTACTTTATCTAACGGCGCCTGCCATCCTGCA
>JAMCSM010000173.1:1465-4296 GCA_023380915.1 Actinomycetota bacterium
AATAGAAATCGTACGGAAACTGGCTGCTCGGGTTGCTGAAATCGCTGCGCTTCCAATACAGGAAAAAAAACGGGTATTATGGCGCAAGCTCAACGGTCTCAAGCCAGAACGGCCCATGGTGATGATTGACCAGGTGTGTTGGAATGAAATGAACATTGATGATGAGTTGACCATTCGTTGTACTGACTCTGACTGTCGCGGTTACGAAGAATACCTCAGACAGACCTTGTTCCGGTGGAAATATTTTCCCGTGGATATGGTGATTGAACCTTTTGTAAATGTTCCAATGGCAATAGAAAACACTGGATTTGGTATATCTGTTCAGGAAAACACAGCAGTTACAGACCTTAACAATCCTGTTATTGCTCACAAATTTATAAATCAATTTCAGACTGAAGAAGACTTTTTACAAAAAATCCATACTCCTCAAGTTAGACACAATTCTACTGAAACTGCCCGACGTTTAATTCTTGCTCATGAACTTTTTGACTGTTTTTCAACTGTTGAAAATCAGTTTGACCCTATACATGTGCGTAATGATTTACTGGCAACCTTGCGGATTTGTGAGAAATACAATTGTCCCCTTGAAATCATATTGAAGGATATCAGCACTGTAAGGTATCAACCAGAACGTCTTTCTCAGTGGGCAAAAGTGGCGATGGAAGTAGTCGGTGTAAAATAGATGATTTTCATCAAAAATGTATTACTACTTCTTTTTTTAATCCATATTTTTTTCTAATGGCCACTAAATCTTTTTGTTCCTCTTCCGGTGTTTTGTTATATTTTTTACTTAACTCTTCTCTAATATTTCTCATCATTTTTACTGCATCAATTTTTTTATTATTTTTCATTAGACACCTCCAATGGACTTCTTATTTCAAGAAGAGGATATCCACATTTAAGATTTACGGAATTATAAAGCCTAATTTTATTCAAGTTCACAATATGTTTGAAATTCCAACTTACCAATACATCAACCCTATTAACCGTAGCTATAGCAATATGTTGTGCGTCAATCAAATAAGATTTATCTATAGCCCCATCCTCAATATAATATTGTGCTAACTCTTTTGCTTCCTCTTCTAAAAGAAGGTATTTCTTATATTTTTCCGGTATTCTTTGAACTAAATTTCTGACTTCAAGAGGTGCTTTCTCAAGTTCTTTTAGTGTTAAATCTGCAATAGCAACAATTTTTTCTCCTATCATAAATTCATCTATTAGTTTACATGACCATTTTTTAAATTCCAGATCAAAACATCCTCCAAATACCGATGTATCTGTATATATTTGTATTATCATATTTTATAATATTATTTTAACATTTTGCTGTCTTCCCGTCAAGATATCGCGTTGCCTCACATAAGAATCTATCCGAAATGATATTTATTGCCTCATTAATAATTCTACCCCAAAACGGTTTGTAATTCATGTCTTTTTTTTAGTTGTTTTTGAAGCTTTTTAAGCCTTACTTTTTTATATATAGCATTAAAAAGTTGACTTTCGTATTTTGCCATTTCTCTTTTTAGTTGAACAGGATTAAGGTATTTATATTCTACCTGTAGTTTCTCTTTATCCGAAGAAGATATTTCATTGTTGTCCAGAATGCGTTGATACGGTGTTTTTGGTGTATCATATCGCCAATACCCTACGGTTTTTCTGACAACACTCCAATTTTTTTGTTCTACATAACAACCATCGTTTTTATGATAGGCTCTGCTGCGAGTAAATGTCAAATGTTCATCCTGACAATATTTCATAAGATGGTGATTGATAAACTCAGGGAGTATCCAACTCCTTGTTCATAATCCACCCATCCTTGGGTTAAAATCATAAAAAACTTTGTTTATAGGTGGATATTTTCGGATAGATTTATTTTTGGCACAATGATTTAGTTTCGGTAGATTTATTATGGCACAACGCGATATATGCTATTATTATACGATGTATCGGATAATAAGGGGAATGATGAAAAACGAAGAAATAATAGAAACTCTTTTGCCGTGGAATTTATGGGAAAAAGACATTTATATCGGTATTACCAGGGATAAATATCTAAAAAAAATTTAGCCCTTTTTTATAATATGAATTTTACAAGGGGAATTAGTTTTAATAAAATAAAAAAAATATCTGAATTTTCTTTATCACTGGATTCTATTCATCGGTTTTCCCTGTATTTGGAAAATATATTTTTTTATCACTTGAAAGAAAAAGGCAGTGAAGTTTATTATTTCAAAGAAAAGCATGAAGTGGATTTTGTATGTAAAAGTGGATTGAAAATAACAGAATTATTCAATGTCTGTTATCAACTGGAAAACAAAGAAACTATTTCAGGAGAAATCGCCTCGTTAATTGAAGGAATGAAATATTTTAATCTAAAAGAAGGGACCATAATAGTTGCTGAAGGAGAAAACAAAAAAATAGTGGAATCAGGATTCAAAATAAATATTATTCCGTTTTATCAGTGGGCATTATATTATTAAAATCTATGTGTCAGGTAAAAAATTCTGCTATCCTGCTTTTTTTTAATTCAATTGCAAAAGATTGACACACCTCGTAACAGCAGAGACAATTTATACATTTTTTTTTGTCAATTTTTATATCCCTTGAAATTGCCTTTTGGGGACATATCTTATAACACTGGAAACATTTCTGACACTTGTCCGGAACCATTACAGGCATAATCTTAAATCTTTTTCCAAGAAAATTAAAAACAGGAGATATCCACCTGTATGTAGCCATTTTAAACATAAAGGAGGAAGAAGGTTTTTGAAAATTTTTCATAACCTTCATAGTGTCTCCAATAATTTTAAAATCAGGTATTCCGTATTTTT
>JAMCSM010000174.1:0-2120 GCA_023380915.1 Actinomycetota bacterium
AAAAATTGATTTATATAACAGCGTGTACTTTCATAGAACTGTGAGGGCAATTGATTTAGCGATTGATTCCATATTCTTTCAGACTATGGAAAAATTCTGTAATTTTAATCCTATGGAATCGTTAGATAATTATCCTGGAATAACAGAATATGATTTGTTCTATATTGTAAACAAGTGGTTTCAATCAGATGACTATAATGAGAAATATCTTGGACAGGAATGGAATAAGATATTGTCGAGAAAAAAAGAGTGGTTTGTAGCATTTGAAGATGAATTTAGAATTGGAAGCAGTAAAAAAGAAGAAATGATAGGTTGGCAGTTTATTAATGATATTGAACATTGTAAGATTTTAGAAAAAAAGATATATGATAAGTTAGAATTATATTTAGGCAAAGAAAAAACAAAAAACATCGTGATTGCTATTAATACCGCAAGTCATGATCCATCTTATCCTGCAATTGACGAGTCAATGCAGATTTATGATTATAATTCCTGTAAGATTGAAAACAGGATGCTGCAAGACTGGATTGATGACATACCCAGTAAGGTTATCATTTTTAGGGTTTATACTAAAAATCAGGAATATATTAAAAAAATTTCTGAAGTTTCAAAAGAAGTATTATTTAAAATAACTCCATCAATCAGCACAAATTATTAAATATCTTTATCTGTATTTAAATTTATTAGTATCAAAAAGAAACCAACTGTTCTCCTAAAAACAACAAAATCCTGTACGCTATTTTCGAGCAACCATCCGGAAGCCCATATACGAGGAATTACATGTTGAGTTAAATATAACAAATCGAGGATAAAAATGCCAATAAGTTAATTTTTTACGTTATAATAATAAAAAGATAATCTTTTGCGACTGTTACTATTAATAAAAACAAAAATTATTGGTAGGGGAAAAATGCAAAATAATTGGATGATAGAAGAGGCATGCAAAATTGATTCTGAAAAAGATGTTGTAATTTTACAAGATCCTGAGAAAAGAAAATGTCTCGATAATATTTTAACGAACAGATTTTGGCCTGTAATAAAAGAGAGTCTTGATGATACTTTATATAATTATAATCCGGCCGAAGTTCCTGAAATTGATTTTGAATTTTCTTATGAGCTTACTAGGTCTTTAACTTATATGCTCTTTGATGATCAAAGAGCTATTTTCAGAGGAAAATTATCCTGTACTATGAGTCATTGGATGTTGCATAGTGAGTTTTTCCTTGGGCTTGATCAGGATACCGACCCAATGGCTATAATTCAGATACTTGAGAATCCATTAATGAAGGGAATGCCTCCCTCACTTATTATTGATAAAGATATGCCTTTTGATTATTTCCAGATTACATTTCAAAATGGAAGAGGATCAGACTGGGGTTATAATGATGATTATTACATATTTAATAAAATAAGAGAATCAATAGAAGTCAATGCTGAACTTTATGATTTTTCAAAAGGAGGATTGGTTAATAGGAGTAGGGTTAAAGAGTTTTTGTACATTGCGCATAAAGTATATGAGGCATATTAATTTTTTAAATTGGTTCTATTATTTATTCTATTTGATGTTTGAATTGTACTCTATATTGAGTACAATTGTACTCAAAACGGCATACAATTGCAATACTATAAAAGCTCTTTAACTCTATATCATTCTCAGTTGTTAAATTTGCATTAAAATAAGTTTTTTCTAAAAGGCTGTTTAACTAATGATATAGCAATCGATATGATTGATTTTGCAAAAATCAGCAACTTTCCTGGCGCAATTCTTATAGAATTTATTTAATTCAGGAAATCTTTTTACTGAAACTACAGGATTGTAATTCATTTTTTCAAAAACTATTCTATCCAATAAAATTCTGGGATACAGGAGCGTTTTACGGGTTATGTATCTGTTTTTTAATTTTGCATCAGAGTTTGAGGCTGCTGCCGCTTTTGACATAATAATGTTAATTTAAAAATTATAGATTCAATTAAAGATTATTATATCTTGATTCCTGAGGATTTCACCATCGAATGCCATTTTATTCACAAAATATCCTTACAGTTTCTTTGCCTTCAACATTTACAGAAAGGTCGTCAAGCTGACGCAAAATCTCATCAAGATCCCCTGGTTTTATATT
>JAMCSM010000174.1:2196-11306 GCA_023380915.1 Actinomycetota bacterium
TGAAGGACCAGGTTCTACCATAACCCTTAAATATTTGGGAAAGGAAGATTTTTCAGTATTGCCGGTATTGTTTTCTTTTTCTCCTGATATTGCTGCCAGAAGTCTTTCCGCTTCTTCCGCATTGATTTTGCCTTCTGCAAGCATTTCTAATATTCTTTTTCTTTCTTCACTCATTTTGAACCTCCATGTTATTTTAAATTACAATGTTATGTTAAATTTATATAAACAATGCTGTCTTTTGACTCGATATCAAATTTTAAACCCGACAGATTAAAGATTAAGCTGAATATTACTGCATAAGAATGAAGGACAAATCGTCCCTTTCCGCCTGGCCAGAGAATAAGTGCTGCCAGCAATACTAATGGAGCCAGAAGCGCAAGCAATGGCAGAACTATCAGCCAGAGAAGGAAAAGCGGGAGCCAGATACCAAATCTTCTTTGGTTTCTATTTTTGATACGAAGTTTTAAAATCAATGGTATCATTTATTACCTCCTAGTTTTTTTATTGCATCCTCCACAGATATCTCTCCTTTTTCAAGCTGGTCGAGTACTTCATTGCTTGAAGCAGGAGGATTGATCTCTACAAACTCAAGCTTAGCTGAGATCCTGTTTAACCTGCTTTTTACAGTCGGATAACTTATGCCAAAAAGCTCTTCCATATCCTTTATGGAGCCCTGACATCGTATAAAAGCAGTCACAAAGATCTGGTCTTCCAGGGTAAGCTGGGCAAGGGGAGGAAGTTCAAAATCTCCTTCAATTACAATGCCATTTTGCTTTATCTTTACTCTTTCTATACCTACTGCTGCACCTTGCGTCAGCTCTGTAAGTTCTTTCCAGTCATGCGCCATCTTATCACCTCTGATATAATTGATTTAACTTCTTTAATTAATTTAATATAAAATATTAATATTGTCAAGTTCAATATTAATATTATTAATTTTTTGGCAGTTATGTATTAAATATATTAATATTTTAATCTGAATTTCTTAAAATGAATTACATCGACACTATTTTACTGGGTAGAATTTTCTCTTTTTTAAGATGATTATAAAAGTAACCTAGGGTAATTAAATTGCTGGAAGATCTGGATAGGGAAGATTTTATCAGGAGAAAAAAATATGAGCGATTTACAAAAATATATAGATAAAGATCGGAAGAGCACACGGGAATTTTCATTCAATTTTGATGAAGGGTATAAGCAGCTTAAAATCAGTATACTTAGGCAGGCGCGTGAATCTGCAGGATTTACCCAGCAAGAGCTTACAAAACAACTTAACACAAAAAAGAGCGCTATTTCCAGGATGGAAAATCATGCAGAAGATATAAAATTATTAACCTTAATTCGCCTAGTCTCTTCTTTGGGCAAGAGATTAAATATTGATATTTTTTGATTTAATAAAGCACCTATTTTTAGAAGCCATAGAAGTCTAAAGTTAATAACAGGTATTAAATTATAAAATTCAATAATACGATAATTAAAGTCACAAATTAATAAAAATATTTATGTAGCTTTATTAAATTCGTAATTAATATCTTTTTTAATTTCATAAATTTTATAATTTTTTATCTATCAACGGTTTTCCTTAGGAAGCTTTGGAATAAGCCAGCCAAGGAATGAATCTGTTGACCTGGACTGGATTAAAACACGTCCCGGTCCTGTTACATCAACTACCAGGCCTTCACCGCTGAAAAATGTTGATTTTAATCCGCCGATTCTTCGGACATTAAATCCTATGCCTTCATCAAAGGCAACGAAATGTCCTGTGTCAACAATATATTTCTCGCCTGCTCCCAGAATAACTTCATGGATAGCTCCGAAGCTTGAAAGGAGCAACTTCCCTGATCCGCTGGCTCTGAGTAAAATCAAACCTTCCGAAGCAAAAAATGTCTTGGCTCCTCCCCATTTTGTGTCAATATCAACAGTAAGTTCGCAGGCTACATAAGATCCTGATTGGACAAGCATTGGTTTTTCCAGGTTCATGACAAACATATCACCCGGCAGGGGAGGAGAAAAGTTTATTTCCCCGCCTTTATCGGAAGCTTTAAAGGTATTCATAAAAAATGATTCTCCTCCAAGCACGGACCTGCCAAGGGCTTTAAAAAAACCGCCCTGCATTTTAGTTTCAACTGAAATACCATCGCTCATTGAAACCATTGCACCTGATTCAGCTCGGATTTCTTCATTTGATGTCAGTTTTACATTTGCCATGGTGTAAGAAGGCTGATAGAGAAGCTTTACTTCCATTTTGTGTCCTTTCATTAAAGTCTTTTTATTCTATACTAATAATTCTATATGAATGAATGATATTTGACAAACGTGAGAGATTTAAAAAATAAAGAAGATTTTTTAATGATAAGTCCTAATGATTCCAACCATATTATTGAGGATTGATGCGTATAATTATGCATATGCCAGAGCAAGTAATTCAACAATAATTTTTTATATTACATAATATTATGAGTATATATTTTTATAGTAGTAATACAAGGTAAAAATAAGAAAAAAAGTTTTAATTTTGATAGTTATTTTATAATATTAGGGTATTTGATTTATAATATAGTGAATAGTCATTATAAAAAATAAGGGGGAAAGTAGAATGGTAGAAGAAAGCAGTTCGTCAAAACCGGAATATAAAGAAAAGGTGATAATCAAAAACAGAGGCGGCGGTTCGGGAATGGCTGGTGCTGCTTACGGCCTGGGTTTCATAGGTGCCGCAGTCTATTACATTTCACATGCTGCTGCATTCTGGCCCGGAGTACTCGGTTTCCTGAAAGCACTGGTCTGGCCTGCTTTTTTAGTTTTTAAATTGCTTGAATTCCTGAAAATGTAATTTATGAAATAGCAGGCAGAAAAAATAAGGATTTTTTCATATTGTTATTCTCATCATAGCAGGGGAACCTGCAGCCATGGGAACAGCCTTCAATATTGTCTTTTCAATTTATTTTTTTGTTAATCAAAAGTCTTAAGTTTCCAGGTATGACTTCGTAGTAGTTATCCATGCACATTTTTTCCAGCTTGACTCTTGTATTTTCGGGCAGATGCTCAAATTTTTCATTATTAAGGATAAGGTTGGTCTCATATTTTGTAAAAGATTCGCCCTTCCTGGTTTCTCTTAAATGTTCTTTATTCTGAGGACAGATTGTCTGGCATTTAATACAGCCGACTATTGCATGATGCCAGTTTTCTTTAACCCATACAGGGAAAATTTCGGTATTTTCATTGAAAAAAGTAAGGCATCTTTGGGCATCTATGAGAAAATTGTCCATTTTTATGCAGCCAGTCGGGCAATTTTTAATGCAGTTTTTGCAGCTTTTGCAGGGCTCCATGATGAGCATTTCACTCAGTTTAAGATTATTGTAAATAGGCAGAATGTCAATAGGTAAACCAGCTATGTATGAAGATGAATCAGCTGCATGTGAAGGTAAATCACCCATATATGACGGCAGGTCAGTAATATATGAATGAAGTGAAATGAAGCTTCCCATTCCAGGTATATAGCAAAGGTTGTTTCTTCCATACTTCCCGAGACCCGCAAGTACTGCGGTCAGTTTTTCCGGCACATAGAAATTCTGCAAACTGTAACCAAATTTTAAAAGTATTTTACCGATAGTGTCGGAAATCCTGTTTTTCTCAGCTTTATTAATATAAGTCGGAGGAATGATTGTGAAAATCTTGCTGTATTCATAATTAAAGCTTATTTCCGTGATTTTTTGCGGGTAGGCTGCAATAATTATGGATTCTGCTTGTGGCATAACTTCCCTGTAATCTTTTGAATACCTGGTAAGGTAGAGATCATATAACTTCTTACTGAAAGTTTCCGATTGCACTATATTATTGTAAATTTCACTTATTATCATGAGGCTGCTTAAGGGAATAATGGCAGCCTTTGCGCCGAAGTGATCCAGTTCATTTGAGATGCTTTTAAAAATTTTTTTATGAAGGTTCATACAGTGTCTTAAAAAAATCAAGACAAAATTTTTTGACAATGACATTATAACAATAAATAAATTATAAGGAATGATAGCATTTTTAATAAAAAAATATGAGGAGGCAGAAGCAGAATATTGTTAAATAGGGTTTGCTTTTAAAATAAAAAGTTTATAATATCTTGAAAACAATTTGAATACTATTTGATTACCAATAACAGTTAAAAATAGGGGTAAGTAAAAATGAAGATTCATATAGATTGTATTCCATGCCATGTCAGGCAGGCTTTCAGTGCAATAAGGATGCTTACTGATGATGAAAAAGTCATAAAAGCAGCATTAAGGGAATCTCTTGAAATTGCATCGAAATTTGAATCTTATGACAATATATTTGTCTTTTATAATGTTTTGCAGAAAAATTTAAGGAAATTTGCTCCCGGTATTGATCCATATGAGGGTTTCAAGAAGAAATTCAACAAGCTCTGCATGCATTTTGCGGGCGGCCTAAAAAAAATGGTTGAAAGTTCACCCGATCCTTTTAAAACCGGGCTCAGGATAGCTCTTGCGGGAAACAGCATAGATGTAATGCAGGGAAGGCAGATGAATGAAGATGTACTGATGGAAGCGATAAAGGACTCGCTTTCTCATAAACTGGACACAGGCAAAATAAATTCTCTTCGCAAAAAAGTCATGGCTGCCAATAAAATTCTGTATATCGGGGATAATGCAGGTGAAATAATCTTTGACAAAATTTTTATTGAAGCGCTTAAAAAAATGATAGACGAAAATAAAAAGTCAAAAAAGGGGATAATGACATATGTTGTAAGAGGAGGGCCGACCCTGAACGATTCTACCATGGAAGATGCGATTATGGTAGGCATGGATAGGGCAGTTAAAGTTATTACAAACGGGGTGGATATTCCAAGTGTTTACCTGCCTCTTTGCTCAGAAGAATTCAGGAAAGCATATTATGAATCGGACCTGGTAATTTCCAAGGGCATGGGAAATCTGGAATCATTAGTCAATGAAGATAAGGATATATTTTTTTTATTAAAGATCAAATGCAACCCAATTGCAGTATTGCTCGGCAATAAATATAAAGTTGATGATATTGTTATAGAAACCCCGAAGAAATAAGCTTAGACAAAAGAAAGCGTTTAAGCCTGGCATCGCAAAGGCCGTGTTTTTTTATATTTCAAGGCATTAGCCTATATTAGCTTATAACGGTAATCCATAAACCCTCCAAGTGAAAGCCTTTTTGCCGATCTTGAAGGTAGGGTTTAGTATGTCTTTGTTGATATCTGCAAGCTGGGAGCCGGAACCATGTTTAAATCCAAGTGCTTTTGCGGTTTTAAAAGTTTGGTAATAAAATCTTGAATCGATTCCTGTTTTTCTGCAGTCTTCCTTTATACCGAGAATCAGGAACCGGACTCCAAGGAAGTTTTTCTGTTTTACTTTTTTCTGTATATGGTTGTATATACTGATATCCCTTTTTAAATCTTTAAGATTAAAAAAATTTCTTGATGGTATTGATGGATAATTATTGTCATATTCTGTTATTACCTCATTTATATCAGGCAGGGAAACAGAAACTCCTACGGGTTTTTCATCTTTTTCAAGGATAAAAATCAGGTCTTCAATCGCAATGGCTTTTATACCGGCTGCGAGTACATTAAATTCTGCATCTGTCATCCTTATTTGCTGGGGATGATTTCCGGTATTCCATATATCATTATAGAGGTCTCTGACTATGTTCATTTCAGTTTTTATATTTTTAAAATTAGCATTTCTTATGCTGAAACCGCTGTAGGCAAGATCCCTGTTGGTACCGTGCATTTTTTTCATCAATTGTTCAATTCTTTCCATATAGCTGTCTGCAAGCAAAGCATCTGTATTCATGCTGTACCAGTCATTTTCTTTTTTAAAGCCGAAATTCACAAAAAATTCCTCATAATAGGGAGCATTATATGGTTCCATAAAATAAGGCTTGTACTCAAAGCCTCTTATCAAAAGGCCGATTTCGCCTGCAGCGTTGAAGATAGCAGGTCCTATTATTTTTTGACAACCGTTTTGTCTTAAGTATACTATTGCTTTTTCAATCAGCAGTTCTGCAACATTTCTATCTTCAATAGATTCAAATAACCCAAACCATCCTACACTGCTGCCTTCTTTTTCATTATAATTAAAATCAATATGAGCCATAATCCGGCCGACAGGCAGGCCGCCGCTGTATGCGATGAAATATTTTATCTGTGCATGATCAAAAAAAGGATTGCGGGTTAAAATTCCGGGAATCTGAAAATTTGTTGAGTTAAGATCGGATATTGACTGTATGTATAAGGGGAAAACCTTGTTTGATTCGGAACTTTTATACCAGTTGATGTAATAGGATACCGTTATAAATTCTTTCAGCTTATTAAGCGTAACATTGTTGCGGGGCTTACCCGGTATATATTCACAGAGATCTTTTATAAAAATTTTAGGCACGGCAACTTTTTAGAAATTATTTTAAGTTTATTTTTTTTAATTCGGTAAAATATTCTTGTAATTTAATTTGAAATGATAAATGTTTGTTTTGTTTTTTACAATATGATTTTATGCTGTTTTTAACTTCTGGTAAAATGTTTGAAAAGTACTTCAATATTTTTATGCTTTCATTGCGGGTGACTTTAATGTAAACTTCAAATATCTTATAATATTTGAAATATCTAAATTTTTTGAAATCCTGCGGTTATTTAAAAAATATTTAAAATCAATAAATAAGAATTTAATATGGGTAGATAAAATTAAATAAAGGGAAAAAAAATGAAATTAGGCATAATTTCCGATACTCATGATGATGTTGAAAATGTCAAAAAGGTAATTGAAATTTTTAAAGAAAAGAAGATAGATATAATAATTCATCTGGGAGATTACGTATCCCCTCCCATTGTAAAACTTTTTAAGGGTTTCAATTTAACTGGGATTTTTGGCAACAATGACGGTTTCCAATTCGGCCTTATAAATACTTTTAATGAAATAGACGGCCGGATCATCGGGGGTCATTTTGCAAAACTTATAATAGACGGCTTAAAAATTGCCCTCTACCATGGAGAATTCAGGGAAGTATCAGAAGCTCTTGCAAAAAGCGGGGATTTTGATGTGATATTTACAGGTCATTTTCATTTAATGGAAGAGAAAAAATTTGAAAAAACCCAGCTTATAAGTCCGGGTTCGCCCCATAAATTTCTTACGAATGACGAAAATCCGTCTGCAGCAATTTTTGATACGGAAAGCAGGGAAGTTAAATTTATAAAAATATAATAATTAAATACCTTAAGGAGCAAAAAAATGTCTGGCAAAACAAATGAATTAAAATTTTCCTCCAGGATTTTAAGGGTCGGAGAAAGCCCGACGTTTGCACTTGAAAGAAAAGTCGACGAAATGGATGTAATATTAAAAAAAGAAGGAGATTTTGTAGTAAGATTTGGTATTGGACAGCCCGATTTCAATACTCCTGAAAATATAAAAGAAGCCGGGAAAAAGGCAATAGATGAAAATAAGACCAGATACACTCAAAGCACTGGAATAAAAGAGCTGAAACAGGCAATAGCCGATAAATTCTTAAGGGAAAATTCGATTAAATATGCTCCTGAAAATATTCTTGCAGGCATTGGGGCAAAACAGGTTCTGGACTGCATTGTAAGAACATTTATCGATACCGGTGATAAAGTACTGGTTCCAAAGCCATACTGGGTAAGCTACACCCAGCAGGTAATCTTATCGGGTGGGGTTCCCATTGAAGTTAATTATGATAAAAATTTGAAAATAGAGCTTGAGCACCTGAAAGAAATCATAAGGAATTATGGAAAAAGTCCGGGCGGCATAATAAAGCTTTTAATTTTAAACAGCCCGAATAATCCCACGGGAGCTGTTTATACAAGGGATGAACTTGAAAAAATAGTAGAGGTCTGCCTTGAAAATAACATAATTATTGTTTCGGACGAAGTTTATGAAAAATTCATTTACGGCAATGCAGAGCATTTCAGTCCTGCATCATTCAGTGAAGAACTAAAAGATATTGTTATTACGGTAAATGCTGTTTCCAAGACGTATGCAATGACTGGCTGGAGGATAGGTTATTGTGCCGCAAACAGTGAAATAATAAAACAAATGACAAAAGTCCAGGACCAGTCACCTTCCAACCCCTGCACACCCGCACAATGGTCTGCACTTGAAGCGCTTAAAGGAAATCAGGATTCGGTTGAAATTATGAGAGAAGAATATGAAAGGAGAAGGGATTATATTTATGACAGGCTGATTAAAATCAAGGGAATACAATGCACTTTGCCCGATGGGGCTTTCTATGTTTTCCCCAGAGTTTCATCTCTCTATAATGAGAAGATTAAAAATTCGATGGAATTTTCTAATGCACTGCTTGAAAAATCCAGGGTAGCAGTTGTTCCAGGGAGTGCTTTCGGAGACGATAATTATGTAAGGATCAGTTATGCAGTAAGTATGGATAAAATTGTTGAAGGTATGAACAGATTCGAAGAATTTTGCAGCAATATTTAAAAAATGGGGCAAAAATGTCGGATGATGCAAATGAAAAAAATAAAGATAACCAGGTAGCAGTTGTTGATTTTTGTGATTACGAAAAGTCTGTATCAGATGCTCTGGATGCTATTAAATTTGAAGAAAAATTAAAAAATATAAGCAGGATAATAATTAAGCCAAATTTGCTTGAGGTAGTACCTCCACCATGTACTACCGATGTTAATTGCACCGAAGCTTTAATTAAATATATTCTTAAGAAAAATAATAAGACTGAAGTTTTAATAATTGAAGGTTCAGGCGGCTGCAATACGCAGGAAGCATTAAAATCACTTGGTTATGTGGCTATGGCAAAAAAATATGATATAAAAATTATTGATGTTGATAACTGCCAGCTTGTAAAGCTCACAAATGCAAATGCCCTGGCATACAAGGAAATATATTTACCTGAAGCTGTTTTTGGCTGCTGGTTTATTTCTGTTCCCTGCCTGAAGGATCATTCCATTACTGCTGTAACCCTTGGCTTAAAAAATTTGATTGGTCTGCTTCCAAAAAAATATTATGGCGGATACTGGAGTTATAACCGCAGTGATGTACACAGGGTTGGAGTAAACAGGGCAATCGTGGATTTGAATAATTATAGATCGGAAG
>JAMCSM010000175.1 GCA_023380915.1 Actinomycetota bacterium
AATACCTGATGATGCCAATAAAGGATATGGTTTAGTTCTAAAGGATGTAATTAAATTTGCAGAAAAGGTAATAGTTATGATGCCCGACAGCTTGCAGAAACTTATAACAAGATATAACTACCCAAAAGAAAAAATAGAAATTATCCCTCATGGTGTCCCTGATATAGCTCTGGAGCCTAATGATAAATATAAAAAGAAAAAGGGATTAGCTGGTAGAATAATTCTCGGGAATATAAATCTTTTATCAGAAGTCAAAGGAATTGAATATACATTAGAAGCCCTGAGAGAGATAAAAAGGTATTTCCCTGGTGTCCTGTATTTGATAATCGGCCAGACACATCCGGTTGTATTGCAAGGAGAAGGTGAAAAATACAGGAATTTTCTAAAGGAAAAGATAAAACAGAGTAATTTGCGGGAAAATGTAAAATTTATAAATGAATATATATCTTTAGATGAATTAATTGAGTGGTTAAAAGTAATAGACATATATATAACTCCATATCTGGACCCTCAACAGTCTGCTTCAGGTGCACTGGCATATGCAATTGGAGCAGGGAAGGTATGCATTTCAACTCCCTATTTATATGCGAAAGAAGTCCTGGCAAAGGGAAGAGGAATAATTGTACCTTTCCGGGACTCTCAGGCTATTGCAGATGCTGTAATCGATATATGCAGGAACCCCCAAAAAAAATCAGCGATTGAAAGAAAAACATATAAATTCGGAAGATTGATGACCTGGTATAATGTAGCATTGCAGCACCTGGAATTATTTGATGAGGTTATAAGCAAATATGCAAGGATAAAATCTGTTAACTCGATTGAACTAAAACTTTCTTGCTAAAAAAGATTAAAAATCGTTTTTAAATCATACCGGAAAGAACTTCTATGGATCTTCTGAAAAAAATAAGATCAATGACCACAAGTGTCGGGATTTATCAGCATGGGAGATTGAACGAACCTGATCCTAAATTTGGGTATGCTCTGGAAGACCAGGCACGAGCCCTTATTGTTGCTGATGAGTTAAAGGATGAAAACTTAAAGGAAATTTATTTAAATTTTATTATGAAGGCAAAAAGGGAAGATGGTTTGCTTTATCATTTCTATTATGAAAATGACAACAGAGATTTCAATATCGATAAAAAAGGCTTATTTAAAAATGAAGAATATAACTTAAAGCAGAATATAAAAGAAGCTTATGGTATTACTCTGTGGTCTCTTTTGTCAGCGGGAAGTAACAGTAACAAAAATATTATGGAAATTATTAAAAATTTAACTGAAGATGCTCATAACTGGACTTCCCCTAGAGCAATTTCAACAGCATTATTAGGTTTATTAAATCTTGATTCTCAGTGCAGCTTAGAAAAGGAATTAAAAGTAAAACTGCATAATTATTATTTTGAGACACGTTCTGATGATTGGGAATGGTTTGAAAATTATCTTGTATATGCAAATGCTATTATTCCATGGGCGCTTTGGGAAATTTATATTAAAAGAAAATGCAAAATCAGTTTTGAAATCGCTAAAAAAACAACAGAATTCTTATTAAGCAATTGCCAGGAAAATAACATTCCGTCACCTATTGGGAATAGAGGCTGGTATACCAGAGGAAAAAGTAAAGCTTTATTTGACCAGCAGCCTATTGATTCAGGATACATGGTTTGCTGTCTTGAGAAAGCGTACCGCGCAACAAAAGATAATTTCTATTTATCTTGGGCTGAAAAATGGTACAAATGGTTTTGGGCCAATAATATAAACAAGACTCCGCTTATAGATGAAAATTTTGCCTGTTATGATGCACTAACTCCTGGAGGTGTAAATTTAAACCAGGGTGCTGAATCAAATATATGTTTTTTAATGGCATATCTTGCTGTTAAAAGATTAGGCATGGACCTGGGGAACAGCTAAAGTTATTTAAAACTAAAGTTATCTAAAAATCAGGGGGTAAATTTACTTCTATAGATTTAATCTTTTTCAGCCTTGCAAGTTTATAAGCATATTTATATTGCCTTGCAACTACTTCCCATGAAACAACTTCGTCAAGATATTTTTTCAGATTTTTTGACAACCCTTCTCTTAAATTTTTATCACACGCAAGTCTTATCACATTTTCTCGCAGCATCTTCCTTGTTGTAAATAGTAATCCGCCCTTACACTCAAGTGTCTGAGCAGTAAGTCCCTCCATGGGAGCAGTTGTTATATAAGGTTTATTCAGGGCAATTATTCTTGCAAGGGTACCTGATTGTGTTTCATCAACGGAAGGTAAAACAATGAAATCGCAGACAGCCAAAACTTTGTAATAAATTTCGCCCCTGGGGATAAATTCATAATAATGCGCATATCCTTTTTGTTCAAGAAGTTCAATTTCCTGTTTATATTTCTGATAATCGCAAAAGTGATTCGGATCTCTCATGGCACCTGCTGCCAGCAAATCCCATGACTGTCCCGCTCTCTTTTCTATTTCCTGTGATATTTCTTCCCACATAGAAGTTAATATATCCCATCTTTTATTAGACTGTATCCATCCAATTAAACCAACAAGATAATTGCCCAGATATTTTAATTTATTAAGTCCAAGCTCTTCCTTTAATTGAT
>JAMCSM010000176.1 GCA_023380915.1 Actinomycetota bacterium
AAAATATCCAACGACGCCCCATAGCAGGTACCAGAAAAAGAGGTAAAAATACAAATGAGGACAGTTTTTTGATAAAAAGCCTTTTAAATGATGAAAAAGAGTCGGCAGAGCATAATATGCTGGTAGATCTTTCGAGAAATGATATGGGAAGGATCTGCAAATTTGGGAGTGTAAAAATTAAAAAATATATGAGTATTGAAAAATATTCCCATGTTATTCATATGGTTTCAAGAATAGAAGGCATATTGGATAATAAAAGTACTGTTTATGATGCACTGAAAAGTGCTTTCCCTGCCGGTACATTAACAGGAGCTCCAAAAATAAGAGCTATGCAGCTAATAGGAGAGCTGGAACCGGATTGCCGGGGACCTTATGGGGGCGTCGTTGGATATTTTGGTTATGATGGAAATCTTGATACCTGCATAATGATAAGGACTGCCATTATTAAAGGTAAAAAGGCATATGTCCAGGCAGGTGCGGGTGTTGTTTATAATTCAATACCTGAAAATGAATGGAATGAGACATTAAATAAAGCCGGTGCACTTTTTAAAGCAATAAAGCTTGCTAATCAGGTCTGAATAGGCTAAATCTATAAGGTGTTAAGTTAAATTCAGAAAATTATCAGATAAATTGTAAAACTTACAAATCAGGATTTATGGGATGGTGGTGTATGTTAAAAGATATTATTGAAAGTATAACAAGATTTAAAAATTTAAGCATGGATGAAGCATACGTAGCTATGAAATTTATTATTGAAGGCAATGCAAATGATTGCCAGATTGCATCTTTCCTGACAGCATTAAAAATGAAGGGTGAAACAGTTGATGAAATAAGCGGTTTTTCTAAAGCTATGCTTGAAAAAGCTGAAAGAGTAAAGACAAAACATAAAGATATTGTAGATACATGCGGTACTGGCGGGGACAGAAAGAATACATTTAATATTTCAACTACTTCAGCTTTCATAGCTGCTGGTGCAGGTGTAATTGTTGCAAAACATGGAAATAGAAGCGTTTCAAGCAACTGCGGAAGCGCTGACGTTCTTGAACAACTGGGGGTAAACATTAATCTTGAGATATGTGATGTTTCCAAATGTATAGATAGCATAGGCATTGGATTTATTTTTGCTCCAAATGCCCATAAAGCAATGAAAAATGTTGCAAAAGCAAGAAAAGATATGGGTATAAAAACCGTATTTAATATTTTAGGACCGATTACCAATCCTGCAATGGCTAATGGAAGAGTACTGGGTGTTTTTGAAGAAAGACTAATGGATATTATGGTATTTTCACTTAAAAATCTGGGGGTAAAAAGAGCTTTTGTTGTTTATGGCAGGGAAGGCCTTGATGAGCTCTCTGTCTCGGACAACAGCGTGGTTCATTACCTGGATAATAATACTGTAACCAGATACATCCTTGATCCTTTTGAACTTGGTCTGAAGAAATATAATATTGGCCAATTAAAAGGTGGAGATCCTAAAGAAAATGCAGGGATTTTACGTGATATCCTTTCAGGAAAGGAAAAGGGTGCCAGAAGGGATTCATCGGTATTAAATGCTGCTGCTGCAATAATGGCAGGAGGAAAGGCTGCTAATTTATCTGAAGCTATAAAAATTGCCATAGCATCTATTGAAAGCGGGAAAGCATTGGAAAAATTGAATAAATTAATCAAGTTTTCAAACAAATTTTAATATTTCATTAAAAATTTGGCTGGTATTATTAGGGGATAAGGTGGATTATTTAAAGAATATCTTGCTTGGCAAGAAAAAAGAGATTAAAAGCCTGGATGAAAAATTTAAAATAAAAGATGTGGTTTATAAAAAAAGCATGGATAAGAGTTTCAATTTTATTGAAAATCTAAGCAATAGCAGAGTAAATATAATTGCAGAGATTAAAAAGGCCTCCCCATCCAGGGGAATGATGAATATAAACCTTGATATTGAAAAAGTTGCTCTTCTTTACTGCAAATACAGAAGATTTATAAGTGCAATTTCAGTGATAACGGAACCCATCTATTTTAAAGGAAACCGTAATTATATAAAAATTGTCAAAGAAGTCTCCAGCCTGCCCATTCTCAGGAAGGACTTTATTTTTCATGAGGACCAAATATATGAAAGTGCAGTCCTGGGAGCAGATTGTATATTATTAATAAGTTCAATTCTTGGGCAAAAGAAATTGAATAAGCTTTTTTATGTGGCAAAAAGTTTGGGGCTTGACGTCCTTGTCGAAGTTAATAATATAAGAGAATTTGACAAAGCTTTAAGCACTGGCGCCAGATTGATTGGTATAAATAACAGGAATTTAAGAAATATGGAAGTAGATATTAACAATACTCACATAATCCTGGAGCAAGCAGTAAGTTTGAATATAAAAGATAAAATATTTGTCTGTGAAAGCGGTATTGAAAATGTAAATTACATTAAAGATTTATATGAAAAAGGTTCGAAGGCTTTTTTAATAGGCAGTTATTTCATGCAAAGTAAAAATTTGGATTATGATTTAGCCAATATGGAAGAAAGATTAAAAAGAAAAAACTTAATATAATCATTAATAAATATGACAATTTAGAAAATAAGCGAATATAGTTGTTTACAGAAATAATAAGATTATAAAATAAAATAAAGGGCTGGCTTATGGTTTGGATTAAAATATGCGGAATTACAAATGCAGAAGATGCTTTGAAAGTATCAGATTTGGGGGCAGATGCCCTGGGATTTATTTTCTCTACCGATAGTGCCAGAAAAATAAATTCTGAAGATGCAAAAAAGATAATAATTACTGTTACAGAAAAATTTAAAAACAATCCTATTAAAAAACAGCCATCTATGGTAGGAGTTTTTGTAAATGAAG
>JAMCSM010000177.1:0-840 GCA_023380915.1 Actinomycetota bacterium
CTCTAATACCAGATAGAAGTAAGGGAAAAAATGGGATTAGCATGATATAATAGTCTATCTTAGGTTTATATCTTATATTATGAGTGAAATATTTTATTATCAGGATAAATTAATGTGTCGTAGACAAGACGCCTTGGATGTTTTTGCATCGCGATATTTATATACTGGAGATGATGAAGGAGTAATTTTAAAAAGAAAAAAACAGGATCACTTTATGATTGACAACGCAAGACGGACGTTGGCATTGATCACACCTTGGTGGAATCCTAAGCAGGATTAACATTTCAGCAACTAATCGATTTGCTAAATCCTATCAGAATTAAAGCAGAAATTGTTACATCAGAACAATTTTATAAAGCTTACCCAAATAAATTATTACCTAATGACGGATCAGCGATAAGAATAATTCAGCAAAAAAAATATAATCTAAAAAAAACTCTTTCACTTGAACCCGTATCAATCTCGGTTACTGATAATAAAGTCGCTTATTTATCCTGGCAATTAAATCCGAATGGGAAACCACAGCTCAATTATAAAGAAGTTCAACTATTAGATGTTAACAAATTGAATGTTAATACAGTTTATAAGTAACTGTGATTTAGTTTTAATCTATTTTTAAGCCTCTCTCTCTTGAAATTCTCTTGCTTTTATATGCATAATATTCTATCATTTTGGTAAACGTTTGTTTAATAAATATTATGGATATTCCGCTTGCAGAAAAGTTACGACCAAAATCTTTATCCGAGTTTGTAGGCCAAGACCATTTGGTAGGTAAAAACGGGCCGGTAAGAAAAATGCTTGAGGGAGGAAACATCACCTCTATGATATTGTGGGGTCAAG
>JAMCSM010000177.1:853-3258 GCA_023380915.1 Actinomycetota bacterium
TATTCTTTCTATCTCATTGTCTTCCACCGTTTTAATAAAGCCCAACAAGACGCATTCTTACCTCATGTAGAAGACGGGACAATTGTTTTAATCGGAGCAACTACGGAAAATCCTGGATTTGAAATAAACGCTCCTCTAATTTCAAGAAGCCAAGTCTATGTCCTTCACTCTCTGGAAGACAATGAGATAGAAAGAATAATTAAAAAAGCTATTAAACTCTATCCCAAACATAAATGGTTGAATGAGGCGATAAAGCATTTCATCAAGCATGCTAGTGGAGACGCTCGAACAGCCATAAATGCGATAGAACTCGCCTCATCCATAAGTAACAATATAACTTTAAAAATAGCAGAAGAAACCGTCCAGCAAAAAGCAATTTACTACGATAAAAAAGGCGACTGGCACTACGATACGATCTCGGCATTTATAAAAAGTATGCGCGGCAGCAATCCTGACGCAGCGCTACATTATCTAGCAAGGATGATTAAAGCGGGTGAAGATCCTGTATTTATCGCAAGACGAATGGTAATATTTGCCTCTGAAGATATAGGCAATGCTCAACCCACAGCTTTAGTTGTGGCTACCTCCTGTATACAAGCAGTCCATATGATCGGAATGCCAGAAGCGTCATTAATACTAGCCCAAACCGCAACATATCTTGCCACAGCAAAAAAATCAATAGCTTCATCTATGGGTATATGGGAAGCGTTGGCTGATATTGATAAAATAAAACTTGACCCTATACCACTTCACCTTCGTAATGCGCCAAATAAAATCATGAAGAATTTAGGATATGCAAAAGGACATGTGCGTTACCCATGGCTAATAGAAAAACAAAAAAAAAAAAAGGTTGTACAAGAATATATGCCAAAAAATCTTCAAAGTAAAAAATACTATAAACCTGATTGGAAATAGCTAACATTTAGTATAATTTACCTATAACTAGGATAAAACTTTATTAAAGAAGTTATTTCACTTAACATTGTTTGCCAACGTAGCTCAGAGGTAGAGCAATCGTTTCATAAGCGATCGGCCGGGGGTTCGATTCCCTCCGTTGGCACAAGCTTTGTAAGGCAGGTATGAAATAATCGCGGGTTTGAATACCTCCTAAAGCATTTCTAATATGAATCATTTTGATCTTTCAATAATTATTGTTTCATATAACACAAGAAGTATTACAAAAGATTGTCTTGAGTCTATCGTTAAATCACTCTCCCATTCAACTTTTAAAATAGAAATTATCGTTATCGATAACGGTTCAATCGATGGAAGTATAAAGATGCTTAATGATTTTCTAAACCGCTTGAATAAAAATACAGACAGTAATCTTAAATTTCAAGCAATATTCAATAAAAACAATACAGGTTTTGGAAAAGCCAATAATCAAGGAATCTCAACTGCAAAATCAGACTATATCCTGCTTCTTAACTCAGATATCTTAGTACTTAATGAATCGATAAATAAACTGTATGAATTTTATAAACAAAACGAAAATGTGATCAATTTTTTGGGTGGAAAACTTTTAAACAAAAATCTAACTCCACAAGCATCCTGTGGACCAAACTATACATTACCTATGGTATTTGCTCATTTGTTTTTGAGAGGAGATTATTATGGACTGACAAGATACTCACCTAATAGGTTAAAAAAAGTTGATTGGATATCTGGGGCTTGCATTTTAACTAAGAAAAAATATTTGTCTCAGTTAAATAGTTTTGATGAGGGGATTTTTTTATATATGGAGGAAATAGATCTTTTTTTTAGAGCTAAAAAAATGGGTTTTAATGTATATTTTTTTCCCGGCGCCAAATTTATTCACCTTGGATCCTCATCAAGTAAGTCTAGAAAATATCCTATTCTCCAAGTCTATAAAGGACTGATCTATTTTTATAAAAAACATTATTCTCATGAGTCTCAATCTTTGCTTAAAATTATGTTAAAATTGAAGGCACTGGTCGGATTTAGCATAGGATATATAACGGGCAATCTCTATTTAAAGGAAACTTATGAAAAAGCTTACAAAATTGCTAAGATGGCTTGATTACAATCTTATCAAAATACTTTCAGTAATTTTTTTATTTCTAATTCCACTTTATCCCAAATTTCCTCTTAAATTCATAACTTATACGTATGTAGCGATTAGACTTGAAGACTTGTATATAGCATTTATAAGTTTGATATTTCTTATACAACTTTTAAGAAAGAGAGTAACGCTAAATACCAAATTCTTAAATCTTATGCTTTATTTTTGGGTTGCTATTTTTTTATCTTTTTTATACGGAGTCTTTATTCAAAAAACTCTTCCATATAAACAATTGGCATTTTTAAATACAGCAAGAAGAGTTGAATATGCTTTAATTTTCTTTATAATCACTTCTTCAATAAAGTCAAAAAAAGACTTTTTT
>JAMCSM010000178.1 GCA_023380915.1 Actinomycetota bacterium
CGTAACAAAGATCAGGTTGGTAAACCAATTGAATTTGTCAAAGGTTATTACAAATACTTTTCTGGCCTAAAAAGTCTAAATTCTTTTTCTGAATTTAAAAACGACAAAGGACTTGAAGGATATAAAGTCACTTATCTCACCAAAGCCAATACAGTAACAACTGATAATTATTTCTTTATCATTCCGGGAGACGATGATCACATGATCCATGTCGCCAACATCTTTCCAAAGGAAGGGGACGCCGTTTTCCAGAGAATCCTAAACAGTCTCGACTATAAAAAATAAAAATATGTTATGGATTGGCTACCACTAAGTGTAGGAATATTTGTACGTTTACTTCTTATTGGAGTGCCCGGTTTTAAGGCTGATGTTGCTTTTTGGAAAGGTTGGGGTTTGGCCGTTGCTGACCATGGCATCATCTGGCTTGCTAATAACACCAATTACAATTACCCTCCAGGTTTTGCTTATATCTTATGGCTAGTTAATAAAACTTATGCGCTTTTTTTAAACCCTTACAATATCAATCAATACTGGTTAGATAATAACTATCTATATCTGCTCATTTTTAAATTAATTACTATTATTTCTGATATTGGCATATTTTATTTGATCATCAAAATATCTGAAAAGTTTAAATTTCGATGGGGGAAGCTATTAGCCACTTTTTATCTACTTAATTTCGTTACTGTTTTTGATGGTGTTATTTGGGGGCAAGTTGATCAATTCGGTGTCTTTCTCCTCCTTATTAGCGTCTATTTATTAATCATTGATAGACCTTTTAGGGGGGCTGTTTTCTTTACAATTGCTTGTTTAATGAAAATGCAGAACATTATTTTCATCCCTATTTTCTTTTTATTCGTATTCAAAAAATTTGAACTAAAAGGACTTATAAGATCGACAATTTTCAGTTTTATCACGTTCGCAGTAATTACAATTCCTTTTTGGACCGGTCATCAGATGGCAAGTCTTGTCAGGCTATTTACCATAAATTCCGACTGGTTTCCGTGGCTATCTTTAAACGCCTTCAATGGTTGGTGGATCTATTCTGGCTTAAATGGAATGGCCTTATCAGACAAAACATTATTTTTTGGCATTATAAACGCGAAACAATTTGGACTACTTATATTCAGTTTTGTTTACTTCATTATTTGCTTAAGGCTGTTTTTGTCAAAGAAAGAAGATCTCCTTAAAGATTTTGTTCTTTCTTTGGCGACTGCCACTTTTGCCTTTTTTCATCTATTAACTCAGAGTCATGAACGCTATCTTTTTCCACTTTTAGGCTTAATACCGGTATTATTCATCGTCAGAAAAGATAAAAATGTAAGCTCCTCCTTAGTATTTTTTCTTACCTTGTCTTTAGGCATATTTGCCAATATGTATATAAGTTGTGCCATGAACTATAAAGATCAAGTCTATTGGCCATTTTCAGCGGAAATAACTCGGACGTTAACTTTATATGTGTCGATCTTTCAAATAATTGTGTTTATGTATTTTATTATCAAATATTATTTTCAATGGATAAAAAAGTATTGGTATTATGTCATTTTGTCGGTAATGCTTCTTGTCTCCATCATTATGATGAAAAATATCAAATATTATCTTGGAGAAAGTATAAATCTTGACGAAATCAAAGACATCTCTCATAGTCAAGATTACTTAGAGCCAGTTTTTAATATGACGGTAGAATCTTCACGCAGTTCCCTCTCTTGGAATCGGCTATCAAATAATTATTTCTTTTATGATAAAGGGATCGGTGCACATGCAAATTCGGAGATAAACTATAGCTTAAAAGGAAAATTTTCGACATTTGAAACAGACTTTGGTATAGACACTGAAGGGACAGAGGCCAATAAAGCGTACTTCATCATATTAGGAGACGGACGGGAGCTTTATAGATCAAAACCAATGGGAAAATTTGATGTTCCCGGAACCGTAAAGGTAAATATTACTAACGTCGATATATTATCTTTAAGAATTATCAAGGCTCAAAATTCTATTGTTGGATTACATGCTGATTGGCTTGATCCGGTATTAACTAAATAAATGCAAAAAACTAAAATCAAACCAGAATCCCGCCCGTATATTTATCTCGGTTATTTTATAGCGATAATAATTCTTCTTGTTCCTTTGATCATATCGATATTAAAATCTGTCTACTACTACCAATTCGATAATGACGAGCTATATCATTCTCAGGTCATATATTTGCTCAACATGGGCTTTAAGCCATATCAATCATTTGCGATGATATTTTCTGATATTTTTCACATTTTTTTATTGCCTTTTTTTAGGCTAGTCGGATTTACTTTTGAAGGAATGGCCAAGATCAGATTGGTTATGGCAGTATTATTCGCGGTAAGAGTGGGTATTTTAGCAATTTTATTCAAAAGAATATTCAATCTAAGGACGTCAGTACTATTTATATTCTTTTACTTATTTGATCCTTTTACGATATTTGCATCCATGCAGATTAGGCCGGATAATCTTATGATGATTTTTTACACTTTAGGACTTCTTGTATTTGTGGTTGGCTTGCAAAAAAAATCTTATTGGCTGTTGTTTTTATCTGGAATATTTTTAGGGACATCCGCTCTGGTTTTGATCAAAATTATTCCAAGCCTGGCCGTGCTGATGATTATATTTTTCATTTATAGTGTCAAAAAGAACGAATTGAAAAAAATTTACATAATTACGATTGGTGCTCTAACGCCATTTATTTTGTATTTTTTATATTTTTTTATTAACGGATCATTTTTCGTAATGTTTAATCAACTGTTTATAGTTCCTTTGGGATATATAGACGTCATAAAAAATCCTGTTTACTACGGATTTTTTCATCAAGCTAATAACGGGTTTATATACGGACTGATGGGGGCGCCTTTGAATTGGGCTTATGTGTGGATTTTGCCGCTTATGGCGGCTGTCGGGATATATGTGACTTTTATAGAATTATTTAATAAAAACACTAGTAAAAATGAAGGCATAATAAATCTCGTCCGTATCATTTTGATCATTAGCGCCATATTGCAATATATTCTTATATTAACCCTTAAGACAGCTTTTATTCAATATTACATTCCACTCCAATATTTGACAGCCATCTTTGCCTCAGTTTTTGTAGACGACCTAATCTCAAATGAGATACTACCAAAAAGTCTCAGGGTATGGTTTTCCATATCAACTTTAGTATTTATTATTGCCGTTACTTATGTAAGTGTTGGCGCCAATGAAGCTAGATCAATCTTTAAATGGCAGTATCAGATGCCTTGGTATCAAGATGTCTGGGCGAAAATTCCGCAAAGTGCCGCTGTATTTCCCAATATTCTTTTTCGTCCGATCGGATACCCGATGACTCTTGGATATGATCAATTAAACGCGAATAAAGAGCAATTTCAGGGATTTAAGAGTAGTTTTCCATCTCACATTGAATCTTTAACGAAAAATAAGGTACCATATTTAATAATTGATGACCCAGATAATTTTTATCAATTGGAGACAGGCTTAAAGGAATATGTCGCCACCTATTATCAATCAATAGATAAAAAATATAATATTTATCAAAGAATCAGTCAGTAATATGAAACAAAACGCCCTAAAAAATAAATTAGTCATTTATGCGCTACTTGTGGCGATTGTGATCTTTAATTTCTATTTATACCGGGCTGAATTTACAGTCAAAAGCGATCCTAACGACAATATCTTTCATTATGCCCTGATTGATGAGGCACATAGTATTTGGAAAAATATCTTTGCCGGCAAGATGTCGCCTTTTTATCTTTTTGATAGTTGGAATTTTCGTTGGGGTGAAGGTTTAGCTTTATCTACTTATTATAACCACTTACCTCAAGCGGCAATTGCCTTACTTAATTTTGTTTTGCCTATAGATAGCTACCAATTGTATGTGGTCATACGAACGTTAATGTTTATATTATTGCCTTTAAGTTTTTATTGGGCGGTGAGGATATTGGATTTGCCTGATTATTTTGGAGTGATGGTTGCTTTCTTTTCTCAAGTCATAATTACAGACGGTCTATATGGTATCGATGTCTCAAGTTTCATTTACCGCGGGTGGGGATTATCAGCACAGCTTATGGCGGTATTTTTTTTACCACAGGCATTTGCATATACGATCAGATATTTAAAAGACAAAAAAGATCTTTTTAAGGCAATATTATTCAATTTTATTGTCGCTCAGTGTCATTTCGGATTATTACTACTACTTTTAATTGGTTATCCGTTTTATTTCCTTTTTGAATTAGCTCATTGGAAGGAGGTAGGAAAACGGTTATTAATATTTTTATCTTTAATATTTTTAACCTTATCGTATTTTATATTGCCATTTTTTACTTTGGGGCTCTACAGAAACTATTCATATTGGGATAATATCTGGAAATTTAATTCCTGGGGCATTAATCAAGTTA
>JAMCSM010000179.1 GCA_023380915.1 Actinomycetota bacterium
AAAATACTCCCGACTATGAAAGAATTAAATTGGATTATAAAAATATTGAAAGCCCATTAATGTTATTAAGTCTTAATGAATCTTTTGGTTATTATAGTATGTTAAGAAGATGGATGGGCACTGAAGTATTATCATATATGTTCTTTGACAACCCCAATTTAATTTATGAATGCTGTGAATTCTTAACAGAGTATTTTATTAATTTAGTGTCAAAAGCAGTAAAGGAAATTAAATTTGATTTTATAGTTATTCATGAAGATATGTCCTATAAGAATGGCCCTTTAATCTCACCAAATCAATTTGTAAAATTTTTCCAAAATCATTATAAAAGGGTTATTAACTTTTTAAAATCAAATGATGTTGAATTAATATTAGTTGATACTGATGGTAATTTTGAAGTATTGATTCCTTTATTTTTAGAAGCTGGCGTGGATGGATTTTTCCCAATGGAAGTTGCAGCTGGTATGGATCCGGTTAGTATAAGAAAAAAGTATGGCAAATCATTTTGTATGATTGGAGGGGTTGACAAACGAGAGCTAGCCAAGGATAAGATTAACATCAAATCTGAAATTGATAAATTAGTACCTGTTATTAGTGAGGGTGGATATATACCATGTGTAGATCATATGATTCCACCCGATGTTTCATTACAGAATTTTTTATATTATTTAGAATTAAAAAAGAAAGCTCTTCAAAATAATGCCACTTTCTAGGAATAAGTTAATTAGATATTCAATAAGTTTCATAATATTGTGTTTTATTTTCTTAAGTTTTTTTAATGTTAATGGATATGCGATAAATAATAGCAAAAATATATATTTTTTTTATAATAAAAATTGCAGTAGTTGTGAAGAAGCATTTAATTATTTAAAGAATTTAATTACAAAAAAATATAAAAATATTAGCTTGAATGTTTACGATTTATCAAATTACGAAAATGTTAATTTATGTTTTTATCTTTTAGAAAAATACAAGTTCTTTGAAAATGTTAAATCAGAAAATTTTAATTATTTTAAATTAAAGTCTACTACTGGTACTGCTTTATTCATTGGAAATAATGTTCTTGTTGGATGGAATGATATTGAAAAAAATGCGGATAAATATATTAATGAATATTTAAATTCAAGTTTAAGCGATGGCAGCTTAAATCAATTAATAAAAGAATACCAAGATAATAAACTTATTGATTATCATTTTGAGAATAAATATATAACAATTCCAACAGTATTGGTTTCAAGTTTAATAGACTCTATAAATCCCTGTGCAATTGCAGTAATAATATTTTTAATAGCAACTTTATCACTGACAAAAAATAAGAAAGATTTATTAAAGTATGGGTTAATATATATATTTACAATATTTATTGTATATTTATCTTTAGGGTTTGGATTTAGCTATCTTGTCCAAAAAATATATATACCAAAATTATTTTTTATCATAGTCGGAAGTATTTTAATTCTATTGAGTATTATTAGTTTCAAGGATTTTTTTTGGTATGGGAAGGGCATAAGTTTAAAAATTCCAAAAAAATTGCAGGGTGTTATTACAAACAATATTAATAAAGCTACGGTATTCTCAATGATTTTTCTGGGATTTATCGTAAGCTTATTTGAGTCTGCATGTAGTGGATCAATATATTTAGGGGTTTTATCTTTAATATCAAGACAGGGCCTAAATTTAAATTTAATTCTAATATTAATAATCTATAATATCGTTTTTATATTACCCTTGATAATAATTCTAATTATATTTTATTTTGGAATGCCAATAAAAAAAATAAATAGGCTCGTCATACAAAAAAATAAGAAAATATATCATTTAATAGCGGGTTTTATACTTTTACTACTTGGGATTTACATAATTTTTTTATTTTAATAAAAGTTTTGAATAAATAATTGTTCAAGTATCACTTCACAATTATTAAAATTTTAATTATAAAAAATTAATTCTTAAAAATGATTGGCAGAAAGAGTTAAAAATGAAAGCAGCTATACTTGAGAAACAAAAACATATAGTAATAAAAGATATACCCATCCCAAAATATACTGATGATGAGGTTTTAGTGAGGATAAAGGAGGTTGGCTTATGTGGAAGCGATGTTCATTATTATAATGAGGGGAGAGCAGGAGACTTTATCATAAAAAAACCAATAATACTTGGACACGAAAGTTCAGGTGTAGTTACTGAAGTTGGGAGAAATGTCAAAAGTCTAAAAAAAGGAGACAGAGTTGCAATAGAACCTGGGGTGCCATGTTATAAATGTGATTTTTGCAAATCCGGTAAATACAATTTATGCAGCGATGTTAAATTTATGGCAACACCTCCATACAATGGTTCATTTACAGAATATGTAAATTATGATCCCAATTTTTTATATAAAATACCAGATAGTATTAGTTTTACCAAAGCAGCATTGATAGAACCATTATCGGTGGGTTACAGTTGTATGCTAAGTGCAAAAATCAAACCAGGTGACAGCATTTGTATTATGGGAGCAGGCCCTATTGGTCTAGCATGTTTAGAGATGGCCAAAATAGCTGGTGCAACGAAAATAATAGTTACAGATATCAATGGATACAGATTAAATTTGGCAAAAGATCATGGGGCAAATTTAGCAATTAATATTTTACTGGATAATTTATTAAAAAGAATTGACTCATATACCAATAGTTTAGGTGTAGATTCAGTTATAGAAGCTTCAGGAAATGAAAATTCTGTATTTGATTCAATAAAAGTTGTTAACAAAGGTGGAAAAGTTGTATGGGTAGGTGTAGGTAAAAATCAATTATCAATACCATATATAGATGTAATTGTTAAAGAAATAAGTATTGAAGGTATATTTAGATATAAAAATACTTATAAACCAATTATTGCTCTGCTTGAAGCTAAAAAGTTAAATCTAGATGGATGGGTATCACATAGGTATAACCTGGATGAAATTCAAAAGGCTTTTGATGTTGCCAATGATCCTGATGTAGATAAATTGAAGATTATCATAGAAATATAGAATATTAAAATTTATAAATAAACTGGTGGCAGTTTAGGTTGCCTAAGGCAAGATTTGTTATGAGGGAAGCAGTTGAAAAATGATGCATAGCTTAGCTACGCAAGCAAAGTTTAGTATAGCTATTTATTAAAATAAATTTTTATTTAAAAAAGAATAAAAATGAGTTTACTAGGTATTGATATTGGATCAACTGGTACAAAAGCTATAGTTTTTAATGCAGATGGAGAAATCTTAACTTCAGATTATAGAGAATATAACCTACTATTTCCTCAACCTGGCTGGGTTGAATTTGATACTAATGACCAGTGGAGCAAAATCTTTAATGTTTTAAAAAAAGTAAACAGTGAACCCAGTGTTAAAAAAGATCCTGTAACAGCTCTTTCGGTATCAACATTTGGTGAAGGCTTAACTCCGGTTAATGAAAATGGAAATATTATATTTAATACCATATATTCAATCGATGCAAGAAGCATAAAAGAGCTTGAATTTATTTTATCAAAATATGGAAGAAAAGAACTTTTTGAAGTAACAGGATTTCCTCCCGGTTTTATATGTCCTCTAAATAAAATTTTATGGATAAAAAACAATAGGGCAGAAATATATAAAAAAACAAAAAAAATTCTTTTTACCGATGACCTCTTTTATCATAAACTTGGAATTGAAGATTTGAAGATTAACTACTCTCTTGCATCAAGAACACTTTTTTTTAATGTAAGAAAAAAGATCTGGGCAAATGATATTCTTTCAGGACTGGATATAGATGTAAATCTTTTCTCCAAACCCAGCCCTTCTGGCATCGAGATAGGGTATATTAAAAAAAGTATTGCAGAGGAGCTAGGATTTTCAGGCAACGTCTCAGTAATAACTGGTTGCCACGACCAGCCATGTGCAGCATTTGGTGTTGGTGCAATTGAAGGAGGGATAGCTGCCGATGGAATGGGTACTGTTGAATGTGCTACGATTTGTATGGAAGAAGCTCTGACTAATGAGAATATGTTAGAATATAATTATAGTTTGCAAGCCCATGCCATAAAGAATAAATATGTAACTCTTGCATATAATCTGTCTTCAGGCAGTATTATTAAATGGTTCAGGGATAATCTTTCTGATGGACAAAACAATACAATAAGAAAGATATCCTCAAGACTTACTTACGAACCCTCAAGGCTTTTTACACTACCTTATTTTAGTGCCTCAGGAACACCTTTCCTTGATCCTATAGCTAAAGGTTCAATAATTGGTCTTGATCTTGATACAACAAAAGAAGATATTTTTAAAGGACTAATTGAAGGGCTTGTTTTCGAGATTTGTAATAATCTTGAACTTACTAAAAAAAGTGGAATAAAACTCACAGAGCTTAGAGCTTCGGGTGGAGGAGCAAAGTCAGATTATGAACTATTACTTAAGGCCTCATTACTTGACCGGCCTATATTAAGAATGGATATAACTGAAGCAGGATGTCTTGGAGCAATGATTCTTGCTGGAACAGGAAAAGGAAAATTTACTCTAGATGAGGCTGTTTTAAAATTTATTAAAATTAAAGACAGGTTTGAGCCGGATAAGAACATAAGGGAAAAATATATTGATAAATTTGAGAAATATAAAGAAATATATGGACTAGTTTCTCAATTGTATAACTAATTTTTATAAATCTTTAGATGCATAGATAAGAAATTAAAAAAAGTTTCTTTTTAAAGAGCTAATTTTGTTTTTTTAAATTTTAAAAAACTTGTGTAAATTTTTAAATGAAATTTTTTGTAAATATTTAACTTAAAAAGTTGAAAGGAATTATAAATGAAAAAATTAAGATTGGGATTTATTCCTTCTCATAGAAGCTTTTTTAATGAAGATTGGGCTGAAAAAATGAGGGATAGGGTTGTAAAAGTACTGGATGATATCGAAGATGCTGATTTTATTATACCTGATAAAGACTTGATACCAAATGGTGTTGTAAGAGATCCTGATGATGCGAAAAAAGTAATAAATTTATTTAAAAATTCCAGTATTGATGGGTTTATTATAGGAACAATGACATTTGGGGATGAAATGGCCGCTATGGATATTGTAGAAAGTTTTCCGAATGTTCCAATTCTATTATTTGGAACTAAAGAAGGGCCTTTTACACCTGAAGGCAGCAGGCTTTCTGATTCTTTTTGTGGGACAATTTCAATTGCTTCAGGTTTAAATAGAAGAAAAATAAAATTTTATTTTGCAGGTATTTTCTTCCCTGAAGAAATTGAATTTATAAAAAATATAAAATCATTTATCAGCACTGCAAATATAATAAAAGGATTTTTAAAAGCCAAAGTTGGAGCAGTAGGGCCAAGGCCTGCACCCTTCGAGACATGCAGTATTAATGAAATTAATTTAATTGAAAGATTTAAAATTAGGGTTATCCCTGTAACTCTGCTTGAAATTAAATCAGCCATGGAAAGAATATTGGATAATGATAGGGGTGTAAAAGAGATAATAAGTGATATTTCTGAATCACGGATAGATTGTAGCACAGTGGAAAAAAACACTTTAATAAAACTTTCAAAACTCGAGATTGCATTAAGAGATTTTGTTAAAAAAGAAGGGCTTTCTTGTCTTGCGCTACAGTGCTGGTCAGCAATTGAAGAAACAATTGGAGCAGTACCATGTTATGTTCTTGGCAGGCTTACTAACTCAGGAATTCCAACTGCATGTGAAACTGACGTATACGGAGCATTAACAATGCTTATTCAATACAGTGCAGGTCTTCAAAAATTCTCTCCTCATTTTATGGATTGGACTATAATGCATCAGGAAAAAGAAAATGTTTTTATGTCATTTCATTGCGGAAATGCACCACTGTCGTTATGCTCACCAAATTCACAACCTGTAATTAGAAGGCATTTTTTATTTGAAGAAACTTTAGGTAAAGAGAGTTCTTGTGGGACATGCGAATTCCAATTAAAAGAAGGTCCAGTTATTTTAAACAGGCTTACTGAGAGTGAGTGCACATATAAAATGCTTATAACAAAAGGTAGTGTTGAAAACGAAAATAAAAACCTGAGAGGTTCATGGTCATGGGTTAAAGTAGATAATCTTAATAAACTCTATAGAACAATAATTGAAGAAGGTTTCACTCATCATGCAAGCATGGCTTATGGGGATTATTCAAAAGAAATAGAAAATTTTTGTAAATTTGCAAGCATAAGTACTGTTTTTGTATAGGTCGTTATATAAAAAAGTCATAAGAATTAAAACTAGGATTGATTAAGAAAGGCTTTTAATGAATGCAAAGGAATTATATTTTGATGTTTTAAATTTTAGAAATTGTAGCAGAACATTGAACTGGGAATTTGCCTATTGGGGTGGGACTTTAAATAGATGGTATAAGGAGGGACTACCCAAAAAATATGGTTTGGAAAGAGAAGTTGAATTTGGAGAAACAATATGCGGACCGGGGTTGCATTATCCAATATTGGGAGTAGGCTCAAGTTATAATTTACTTCTAGATAAAGATGTAAATGATTTTTTTAACTTTGATGATGGGATAATGTCTTTTCCTATAAATCCATGGATTTATCCAAAAACTGATTTAATAGTGCTTGAGGAAGATGAAAACAAGAAGAAGGTATTAGATGAAGATGAAATAACCAAAGTTATAAAAAAAGATGGCAGCAGTATGCCTCATTGGATTGATTGGCCTGTTAAAGATTTAAAATCCTGGGAAAAATTTAAAGAAGAAAGATTCCAAATTAATTATGAAAAAAGGCTAGCTAAAAACTTCAAGGATTATGAAAAGAAGATAAAGGAAGGTAATAATCCATTAATTCTATTTGGAGAACCAGTGGGCTTTTATGGGTCAATAAGGTATTTAATTGGGGAAATGAATCTTTTGTATATGTATTACGATAACCCCGGTCTTATTAAAAATATTTTTAATTTTCTTACAAATTTTTGGATTAATCTAGCTGAAGAAATTTTAAGCAGATATGAAATTGTAGTTGTAGATTTTTGGGAAGATATGTCAGGTAAAAATGGTCCACTTATAAGTCCTGTAATTTTTAAGGAGTTCATATCTCCATATTATAAAAGGTTAATAGATTTTCTGAAAACTAAAGGAATAAAATATTTCAATGTTGATACTGATGGCAATATCGAAGTATTATTACCACTATTTTTAGAGGTGGGAATAACTGGAATGCTGCCATTTGAAAGACAAGCTAAAAATGATTTGATAGAAATTAGAAAAAAATACCCCAAACTCAATATATTTGGTGGATTTGATAAAAATGTTTTAACAAAGGGAAGGAAAGAAATTGATGATGAACTATTGATTGTAAAGGAGATGATAAAAATGGGTGGATACATACCTTATTGTGATCATCTTGTTCCCCCTAATGTTTCTTGGAAAAATTATAAGTATTTTAGAGACAGGTTAATTGAAATTATTAATTCAACAAGATGTTGATGGTGACAGTTAAAGGCCCATTGGCAGTATATGCTAAACTGGTTATAGAGGTATACAAAGAAGACGCTTTGATATAATTAAAAATATTCTAAGTTAGTTTTTTTAAAAATCTAAAAATTTTTAATATTATATTTAGAAGGATTTATATAATGGCATATGTTGAAGTTATTGATATTTTAAAGCATGCAAGAAAACATAAATATGGAGTTTCTTTTTTCTCAGTATATGATCTTTCATCTATACAAGGAGTAATTGAAGCAGCGGAAGAACTTAAATCACCTATAGTATTAACACCCTGGAACGACGAGACAATTGCAATTGGCATAGGTGTTTTGGAAAATATATGTAAATATTTTTGTGACAATTGTAAAATTCCTGCTTCTTTTCACTTAGACCATGCTGCAGATTTAAAAGTAGTGTTAAAAGCAATTTCTATTGGGTATAGATCAATAATGATAGATAATGAAAGAAGCAGTTCTCTTGATGAATATATTAATAAGTCTAAAGATGTTATTAGAATCTGTCATCTTGCAGATTGTATTGTAGAAGGTGAAGTAGGAAAAACAGAATCAACATGGTCTTCTAGAGGCGGTGGATATGATTCTGTTAGTGTATGTTCGGATCCCCTAGATGTAAAAAAGTATGTTGAAGAAACTGAGGTGGATAGTGTCGCAATCACTATTGGAACAAGATCGGGAGCTTATTTTGAAAAGGCAAAAATAAGATTTGATTTAATTGAAGAAACTAAAAAGTTGGTAGGTGTTCCGATTGCAATACACGGAGCCTCATGTCTAGATGATGAGAGTTTAAAAAAATGTTTTGATATGGGTATAGATTATTTTAAATTTGGCAGTGTTATAAGAAATGCATTTTTTAGTAAAATTGATGAAATTAGGAAGAATAATCCGAAAGATATGCTTGATATAAGGTATTTATTAATACCTGCAAAGAATGAAATTAAAAAGGTTGCTAAAAGGTTAATTAGTGTATTGGGTTCGGAAGGAATGGCATTGACTTATTAAATTTCTAGCGAAAAGTTAATTAATTATTGTGATTATTACAGGAGACAAGAAAAATGATTGAAATAAAAATGCCCCAGCTCGGGCAGACTTCAGATGAAGTAAGAATAATTAAATGGTTTGTTAAAGAAGGGCAGGAAGTAAAAAGAGGGGAACCATTATGTGAAGTCGAGACAGATAAGGTAACCATGGAATTTGAAAGCTTCGAGAGTGGAACTGTCCTGAAAATAAATATTGAACCCGATACTGTTGTTACAGTAGGGACAGTCGTTGCCGTTATTGGTAATGCTGGAGAAGTATTTGAGAAAAACCAGGATGCTGCGAGTAAAATTAAATTAACTGAAAAAACCTATATTTATGAAAATTGGGTAAAAGAAGAGGGAAAATTAAAAGAGCAAGCGAGCGAATCTGATAAATTAACAACTGAATATGTGGGCAAAGATAAAGCTGCAGGTTTAACAGAAAATATTATAAAAACAAAGGAATCAGAATTAAGGATACAGAAAGAAACAGACCATACAAAAACTGAAATTTTATCTGATATTGGTTCTAAAATAGCTCTTGGAATGTTCCGGAAAATGATAGAAATAAGGGAGTTTGAGGAAAGAATAAAGCTTCTTTTCCTTGAAGGCAAAATGCCCGGAACAATTCATCAGTATATAGGCCAGGAGGCATGTGCGGTTGGAGTCTGCACAGCTTTAAACGCCGACGACATTATAGCATCAACCCACAGGCCCCATGGACATGCTATAGCCAGGGGACTTTCCATGGATGAGCTAATGGCTGAACTTTACGGTAAAACCACAGGCTGCTGCAAGGGAAAGGGCGGCTCAATGCATGTTGGTGACATAACTAAAGGGATGCTTCCGGCAATCGCGATTGTAGGCGGAAATTTGCCGGTTGTAGTCGGCATGGCTCTATCTTTTAAACTGAGAAGACAGCCAAGAGTGGCAGTTAGCTTTTTTGGAGATGGCGCATCAAATGAGGGAGCTTTTCACGAATCACTTAATATGGCCTCAATATATAATATACCAGCAGTTTTTGTATGTGAAAACAATGGATACGGCGCATCTACAAGTATAAAACTTACCTATAAACTAGAAAATATTGCAGACAGGGCTTGTTCATATGGAATGAGGAGTGATATTAGTGATGGAATGGATGTACTTGATGTTTACACCAAGGCAAAAAAAGCCATTGATATTGCAAGAGACGGCCAGGGACCGACACTTCTTGAACTTAAGACTTTCAGGTTATGCGGACATTCAAGAAGAGATCCCTGTAACTATATGAGTAAAGATGAGATTGAATACTGGAAAACAAAAGACCCGATTGCCTCATTTGAGAATCTCCTTATAAAGGAAGGTTTACTTAGCAGTGCTAAAGCGGAAGAGATAAGAAAAATTGTAGATGGTAAAATTGACAGAGCAATTGAATTTGCCCGGACAAGTCCCGACCCAAAGCCCGAAGATACTTACAAAGACCTGTATGTGACAATGGAGGTGCCAAGATGAGACTCAGTTTAGCTGAAGGCCTAAGAAAAGCAATTCATGACGAAATGGAAAGGGATCCTGATGTATTCTGCATAGGTGAAGATATAGGAGTTCCAGGCGGATTTGGCGGTGCTTTTACTGTGACTTTGGGCCTGGAAAAAGATTTCAGGGGCAGAATGATTGATACTCCGATTTCAGAGATAGCAATCTTTGGTGCCGCCTGTGGTGCTGCAATTATGGGTGCAAGGCCTATCGCAGATGTCCAGTACGGTGATTTCCTTCTTTGTGCAATGGACCAGATTGTAGATAATATTGCAAAATTAAGATATATGTCCGGCGGTAAACTAAAAGTGCCAATTGTGATGAGAGCTCCGGTTGGAGTAACAGGAAGAGGTTCCCAGCATGCACAGTGTCTTGAGCCATATTTTCTTTCCTGCCCCGGTATAAAAATTGTTGCGCCTTCGACTGCATATGATGCAGTTGGGCTGCTAAGGGCAGCAGTAAGAGATGATGATCCTGTTTTAATATTTGAACATAAGCTCCTTTACGGCTCAAAAGGGCCAAGGCAGGAGACAGGTACAGTGGATGCTTCAAGTGAGGTACCGGAGGAAGATTATATTGTGCCTATAGGCAAAGGTATTATAAGACGGCAGGGAAAAGATGTAACAATAATTGCAAGCCTTCTTATGATGCATTTCAGCATGCAGGCTGCCAAAATTCTTTCGAAGGAAGGAATAGAATGTGAAATCATTGATCCAAGAACACTCTGGCCACTTGATATGGGTTTAATACTCGAATCTGTTAAAAAAACAGGACGGGCAGTTATTGTTGAAGAATCACCAAAACAAGGCGGGATCGGTGCTGAGATTGGTATGCAGATTGCTGAGAATATTCCCGATTATCTGCTTTCACCGATTACAAGAATTGCAGCTCCTAATACTCCAGCGCCCTTTGCACCTGCAATGGAGAAATTTTATATCCCGCAGCCGGAGAGAATTGCTGAAGTGGTAAGAAAACTGGTTAGCTCATAAATAGATGTGTATAATATATTAATAAAAAAATTTTTTCTGATAATATTTGTAAAAATTAATATTAAGATAATCTTTCTTTAAGTTTTATTTGTTTTTGAAAATTCATTTAAATAGTAAAAAAAATTCGAAAGTTAAAAATTTTCAATAATAAAACATATTATATGTTAACAATAAATTTTGTAAAAGTTCTTTTCAGCATAAGCATCAATCATGAGTAAACCAAAGATATTTTTGTTCTTAGAAACCCAATAATCAATTTAGAAAATTATTACGGATTTCCAAATGTTTTAATAGTATTTATAAATATTTTATTTAGGTATTATATGTTGACAAAATGGTCAACATATAATAAAATTCATTTAATTTTTTATGAGATTTAAAAAATATTTAAATTTTATTTAAGAAATAACATCCTGATTTTTAATTAAAAAACTTGAAAAAGTGAAAGGAGGAACATAAAAGTGCATTCAGCTTCAGGTACTATATCATCAAATGAGCGAAATTCCAGTACTCCATGCACTCTTTCAGAAGATAGTGATACTACAACATTATCTGTAGGTACAGTGCAAAATACTGAAAATTTCAGTGTATGGAGCCACGAAACCGGAATGGAAATAAAGACGGGGCATTCAGGTGAAGAAACAAAAATTGATCTCAGTGTTAAAAATTCTTCAGGGAAAGATTTATATTTTGTAATCTACAAATATGTTCCATCAGGTGATGGATGGTATTATGAAACAATAGATGAACTTAATTTAACTATTGCTGGTGATTCATGGAATTATAATACTTCTTATGCTCTGGAAAAGGGTAATTATGGTGCAGGTTTTAAAGTTGATAACAGATGGGAGTCATGGAAAGATTTTTCTGTTGTAAATCATAATGAACAGCAATCCTTTGTGGTGGAAAAACCAAAATCTGAATCTAATGGTCCGGCAATAAATGAAAAACCCTTGTCGGATTATGAAAGGACAAAAACTGGCTTTATAACCTTATTTTATAGCAGGCTCCTTAATAGAAATCCGGAAAAAGAAGGTCTTGATGCATGGACAATAAGGCTTTCTATTGGCACCTTTGCAGGCGCAGATCTGGTTAACCAGTTTATTTTTGGCGCAGAATTCCAGGCTATGATTTCAGGGTTAACCAATGAACAATTTATAACATTATTATATAGAGCACTTTTTGTAAGAGAACCTGATGCAGATGGATTTAAAGCATGGTTGGACCGAATGAATGCCGGAATGACCAAAGAAGAAGTTGTAAATGGCTTTACACATTCTCAGGAATTTGTAAATCTTTGTAATGAGTTTGGTGTTACTCCTTATGCCGGATTCAAAATAGATCAATAAAATTTCATCCTAATAAGTAGCTAACAGTAGCTGGATTTTTTTAATTCTTTTTAAATGGTTCTCTCTTCTCTGCGACTTTTAGTTTTTTCTTTTCTGAAAGATTTTTTATGTATGATAAAACATCATCTGTTAATTCCGGGTTTTCCAGCAATAGTTCCTGAATTTTATAAATTCTATATTCCAGAAAATATTCCGGAGGTAAGTCTAAACCGTTTGAAATTATCCTGATAGTATTAATAGGCGGATGCTTTTCCCGGTTTTTCAGTTTGCTGAAATATGTATAATCGAGATTTGTTTTATTCGCCAGACTTCTAAGTTTTATCTTCTTTTTTTCAATTACTTCTTTTAAAGCCAAATTAAAATATTTATTAGAATAAATCATAATAAAAAGTAGTTCATAACATACAAAATTCTTTGACTTATTGAATATTAACATCTTAATAGTACCTTAAATAAAGAAGTTGGGAAGAACTAAGAAGGAAAATCGGTTGACAGTTGATTCAACATCAAATAATTAAAATACAGCGTTCTTATTTTTGCAGAATTCCAATTTGAAAAATTGTATTATAATTACTTTAACAGAATAATCGTATTGCTTTTATAATTTTAATAAAAAAGAAGTTTTAATTATAATTTATTTTAAGGTTTATGGTCAGATTGGGTTTGCAAGATTGAAAATACTTATAACATCATTTTTATTTAATTTTATGAAATTGCCAATATCACCAAAAAGTACGCACTTTGCGGACATTTCATCAATTTTTTCACTGCCGATATTCATTTTTTCTAAAGTAACCGGGAGGCCAGCTTCTTTATAGAACTTTTCCAGTCTTTTGATGCCTTCCATTGCTATTTGTTCCTGGGATCCAAAACATGGATCGATCCCGAATACACGAAATGCAAACTGAACAAATCTTCCAGTGTTATATTTATAGACATATTTCATCCATGCCGGAAAAATAATTGCTGTTGCCGCTCCATGGCTAACTCCATAATATGAACTTAATTCATGTGCCAATTTGTGTGAACCCCAGTCTTCGATTCTGCCTGTCCCCAGAAGGCCGTTATGTGCAATTGCAGCAGACCACATTAATTCTGCCCGCGCATCATAATCTTTTGGATTCTCTAAAGCAACCTTCAGGTTTTCCATTACGGTAATTAAGCAGGATTCACACAATCTGTCAGTTAAATCAGCTTTTTTTACCTGTGTAAAATATCTCTCCATTATATGTGACATTGCATCGGCTGCACCCGATGCTGTTTGAAATGGATTCACAGTAAAAGATAATTCAGGGTTAAGAATTGCAAATTTGGGTAGCATTAATTTGTTATGGTAACCTCTCTTTATCAGAATTTCTTCATTTGTAACAACAGATACATCACTCGCCTCACTACCTGAACCTGAAATTGTTAAAATGACTCCCAATGGTATGGAAGTTTTTGCCTTTGCTTTTCCTCCAAAAAAATCCCAAATATCCCCATTATAAGGAACACCAACAGAAATTGCTTTGGCAGAATCAATTACACTGCCACCGCCTACTGCAAGAATGAAACCTATGGAATTTTTTCTGCAAATTTCAATTCCTTTTTTAATAAGGCTTAACTTTGGATTGGGTTCAACACCGGCAAGCTCTATTATCCCGATTTTCTCCTCATGAAGATATTTAATTATGTTTTCATATAAACCGGATTTTTTAATGCTGCCGCCGCCATAATGCAGCAAAACTTTATCTGAATATTTTTTTGTTTCCGTACCTGCATTCTTTTCGGCACCATGGCCAAAAATAATTTTTGTAATATTTTGAAATATGAAATTTTCCAATTATTTCTCCCTGTATATCAAGATAATAAAATCCATCAACAATGTTTAATTTTTTTATGCAAATTTTGAAGTTTAGATTAATGCATTTATATTAATTTATCAAATTGAGATCAATTATGAAAGTTTAAAAGGATAAATATTATTTTTGATGGATAACCCAGTCTTCATGGCACATGATCTCATAAACCTGTTAACTTAGTAAATAAATTGTGATGAATTAAAAGCTTATTTTGCGACAACCTTTAATTTATTGGTTTTAATCAGTAATGCAAAAGTGAAAGTCAGTCCTATAATCAGACTTGCAAGTATTACATAAAGTATAAAAAATCTTCCAATTTTTTCCGCAACATATCCCAGTATAAGCTGGAAAACCATAATCCCTGCAGTTTGTACAGGCAGTATGATGGCAATTATTGTTCCTGCCGAAAGCGGATACTGGCCAACCGGTATGGATTTTGATAAAGGGAATACTGCAGAAAGAAACAACCCCTGCAGCATTAAAAAAATTATTTTTATATATACCGCAGGTACAATACAAACTGCAATTGTAAATGCTACGCCTATCAGGTAGCTGAAAAACATAAGCTTTGTTTCATCAATTTTTTTAAGAAATTTTCCAATCAGAAGGAGACCTATAATTGAAGAGATCCAGTAAAGTGACAGTAATGATGATCCCATTGCAATGTCGACTTTAAAGGCGGAAAAATAAGTGGTCAGCCATGCAGTTAGCCCGAATATTGACCCTGCATAAAAAAATAAAATCAAACATGACAGTATAATTATGGGATTTTTGATTATTGTTCTGATATTTTCCGCAGGTTTTTTTACCAGGGATTCAGCATAACGAATATTTTTATCTAAACCAATCTTATTGAACAGCAGGAACATAATCATAAAAAAAATTACATTAAGCAGGAATGCAAATCTTGGATTAACTTTTATAAGTAATGCGGCACTTATAAGAAGAGGTCCGGCAACCGAGCCCATATACCACAGCAGGTTCAACTTTATAAATATTTCACTCCGGTTTTCAGGAAAGACCTGCGATACGTATGTATAGCTGGATGAATCAAGTGTTCCAAAACCCATTCTTATAATTATTATTACAAGTATGAAGACAATAAAATTGATATAGATTCCGAAGACCAAAAATCCGGTTATAATAAGCAGCATTCCGGAAATCATGATTTTTTTTGTATTTATTTTATCCCCAAGGCGGCCTGAAATAAAATTTGTTATTATTAAAGAAAAAAAACCTATAAAAAGGACAAGTCCTATTTTATCCAGCCCCTTTTTTAGCTCAATTGCAATTATGGGTACAAGCGGGTCTATTGAAGATGTGGCAATTCCAAAAAAGAAAAATATAAATAAAAGTAAAATCCTCGTTTTTTTTGTTTTCATTTTAAAAAAAAATTTTTAAAGTTATAATTGCCTTTGTCTTGATTATTTTAACAAGAGTTGATAGTTAAAAGAATGAAATTTAAAAAATTTTTGACTGTTGAAGATAAAATAAACATTTATAAGGTCATGAAAAAAATCAGACTTTTCGAAGAATCTGCTTACAGGCTTACCACACAGGGTAAAATATATGGGAGTGTCCACTTTTATATTGGCCAGGAAGCAATTGCAGCCGGAGTCTGTTTTTGTCTTGGAAGGCAGGATTATATCATGGGCAGCCACAGGTGCCATGGACAGTTGATAGCAAAGGGAGCAAGCATGGAAAAAATGATGGCTGAACTCATGGCTAAAGAGACAGGTTATTGCAGCGGTAAAGGCGGCACAATGCATATGGTTGCCCCTGAAATCGGAATGATGGGGGCCAACGGCATTGTAGGCCAGGGAATCCCGATAGCAGTCGGCCTTGGTTATGCCTGTAAAAATTTCAGGAAAGGCAGCATTGTAGTTTCTTTCTTTGGAGATGGTGCAATAAATACAGGAGCTTTCCATGAATCCATGAACCTGGCATCAGCCTGGCATCTGCCGGTGCTCTTTGTATGTGAGAATAATAAATATGCAATCTCCACTGATATAGAAAAAGTAACCAATATAAGGGATCTGTCACTGCGGGCAAAATCATATGGAATACATGGTTTTAAAGTAGATGGCAATGATGTGCTTGAAGTTATAAATACCTCAAAAATGTGCATAGAGGAAATTAAAAATAAGAACAACCCGGCACTTATTGTATGTGATACCTACAGGCAGATGGGCCACTCAATTAATGATCCCAGAACTTACAGAACAAAAATAGAGGAGGAGTTCTGGTTGAAAAAAGACCCTATAAAAAAATTTGAAAATACCCTGATAAAAGAAGACATAATCGATGAATTCGCAATAGAAGAAATTGAAAAAGAAATAACAGCAGAAATAAAAGCCGCCATTGAATTCGGGGAAAAAAGCAAAAATCCTGAACCCGGCAAATTATATGAAGAGGTCTACGCAAAATGAAAATTACTTATTCTGAGGCAATAGCTCTGGCAATAAAAGAAGAAATGATAAGAGACCCGCACTTAAGCCTGATTGGCGAAGACGTAGGGAGATACGGAGGGGTTTTTAAGGCTACAAAAGGTCTTTATGAGGAGTTCGGAACTGAAAGAGTAAAGGATACCCCCATTTCAGAAACTGCCCTACTGGGTGCAGCTGTGGGCTCAGCCATTCTTGGATTCAGGGTTATTGCTGAAATTATGTATATAGATTTCCTGACAGTTGGTGTAGATCAGCTTATAAATCAGGCAGCCAAGATTCATTATATGTCCGGGGGGAAACTTAAAGTTCCGATTGTTGTAAGGACGCAATGCGGGGCTGGAATAAGGAATGCTGCACAGCACTCACAATGCCTTGAAGCATGGTATATGCATATTCCCGGATTGAAAGTGGTAATGCCTTCGACGCCTTATGATGCAAAAGGCCTTTTAAAAAGTGCAATAAGGGATAACAATCCTGTGCTTTTTATCGAACATAAAAAATTATATTCAATAAAGGGTGAAGTTCCAAAAAAAGAGTATATAGTAAAAATCGGAAAAGCAGATATTAAAAAAACGGGAAATGATATCACCATTATCAGTAATTCCTATATGGTTATGACAGCATTAAAAACTGCAGAAATCCTTGACAGGGATTTCGGAGTAAATTGTGAAGTTCTGGATTTAAGGTCTATTTCTCCTCTGGATGAAGATGCTATTATAAGTTCTGTGAAAAAAACAAATAAGGCTATAGTGCTTCATGAAGCCTGTGAGCAGGGTGGAATAAGCGGGGAAATAACTTCTATAATACAAAAAGAAGCTTTTGATTATCTGGACTATCCGGTCTTAAGAATTGGTGCTCCAAATACTCCTGTTCCTTACAATCCACAGCTCGAAGACCTTTTTATACCTGATGTTGATGGAATTTTAAGGAAAATCATTTCCCACTTCAAGTTAGTAAAGAGAACATAAAAGTTTAAGCCCTTATAAGTTTGACGGTTAATAATACAATTTATTAAAAAGTTATTTCGCTAAAAAAATAAATATTAATTTGGAGGCAGTCAAATTGTGAAAAAGTTATTATTATGTACAAGCTGGAAAATGAATTTAAGTGTTAGAGAAAGCATTGATTATGCAAAAAAATTAAATAATTTTGTTAATGAAAGTTTACCCGAAAACTCCAAAATAGAAATATTCATATTGCCTGATTTTTTGCCTCTTTATGCGATTTCCCAGGAAATTGGAAGATCAAGATTAAAATTTGGGGCACAGGACTGTTTTTGGGAGGATAAAGGAGCTTTTACCGGGGAAGTAAGTCCGATGATTTTAAGGGATATTGGCTGCAGCTATATTCTCGTGGGTCATCCGGAAAGAATAACTTATCTGAAAGAAGATTCCGAAATGATAAATAAAAAGTTAAAAGCCTGCCTGAGAAATAACATTACACCAGTTTTGCTTGTTATTGAAAGAGAGAAAAAGGTAGATATCGGAAAAACATGCAACATGTTAATGGAACAGCTTTTTCCGTATCTTGAGGGTATTCATAAAAGAGAATTAAATAAAATAATAATGATTTATGAACCTGCATGGGCAATTGGAACAACAAGTTCGGCGCCGGTGGAACATACTCATCAGATACTTTCAATTTTAAGGGATGCACTCGACGAAAAGTTTGGTAAAGGTGCCGGTCAGAAGCAGTTATTTATGTATGGCGGAGGAGTTACGCTTGAAAGTGCAAAGGATATAATGGAACTGGACAATATAAATGGAATCGGAATGGGCAAAGCCGGTTTAAATTTTGACTTTTTTGCCGGTGCAATAAAACTTGCAATAGAACTGGAAAAAAGACTAAATTAAGATTTTTGAATGCTATAATTTTCATAAACTTTAAAAAATTTAAAAAAATGTATTGTAATGAATCACTTCTTTAGTTAAATTTAGAAGGTGTAAATTAATAAAAAGAAAGGGTAGAACAATGGAGAACTTAAAAGTAATTGAATTAAAGGTTGAACGATTGGACAAAAAAAATTTTAATCCTTATGGAGAAATAATTGGTCCGCAAAAAGTTAAGGCCGATCTTGAGAATGACGATATTGCTTTTTATCCTGGATTAAGCAATATAGAATTGACCAGGCAGGGTGGAATGTTTTCATGGCTGGAAGTAAAAAAACCGAGGAAATTTATTTGTGAAAATTTAGAAAGACACATAAATTGCACTGAATCGATGATACCTTTTGGCGGTACTTCAATATGTGTGGTTGCCCTTTCAAAAAATATGAAAGACCCCAAATCTCCAGTAGATGTTGAAAGTATAAAAGCTTTCTTTATGGATGGCTCACTTGCCATAAATTTAAAAAAAGGTGCATGGCATTGGATACCCTTTCCAATTTCTGAAAAGGCGTCTTTTATAGTGGTTTTTGAAAAAGAAACCCATAAAAAAGATCTTGAGATAATTGACCTGAAAAAAGAATATAATCTTTCAGCTAAACTTATGTTTGAAAAATAATTATTTATCCATATCCATGATTTCACATCAGGCTTATTTTCAATAATCTGGTGTTATCATCAGAATTGGTGTTATATTTATATTATTAGTATTATTTAATGCTGTAACCACCGTCAATTATAATATTCTGGCCGGTTATCATGTCCGTTGCATCGCTTGCCAGGAATAAGGCAACAGCGGCAATTTCAATTGGTTCGTTAAACCTTCCTGTGGGAATTACTTTTTTGGTAGCCTCTCCTTTTTCTCCTACCCATACAGTTCTTCCCATTTCTGTCAGAGTAACTATTGGTGATATTGCATTGACATTAATACCATATTTCGCCCATTCAATTGCAAAATTCATGGTCAGCCCTATGACACCTGCTTTGCTTGCGGTATATGCTGCATGCTGGTCAAAAGCAATCGGCCCGGCTATTGAAGCGATATTGACAATTTTACCCTTTTTATTTTTTATCATTTCTATTGCAACTGCCTGTGACAACATAAATATTGCTTTTAAATTTATTGCAATGGTTTTATCCCACATTTCTTCAGTAATTTTTTCCGCATCATCAACAAGAGCGATACCTGCACTATTTACCAGGATGTCGATTCTGCCAAATTTTTCAATACTGTCAGACACGATTTTTTTGATATTTGCCGAATTTGAAAGATCGTAAACAAGCGGCAGGCTTTTTCTCCCGGTTTTAGCTATTTCTGCAGCTGCATCCCTTACCTTTTCATCCATATCAACCAGAATGATATCTGCACCTTTTTCAGCAAATAATCCTGCAATTGCTTTTCCTATACCTTTTGCTGAACCTGTAATAAGCGCAACTTTGCCTGAAAGTCCGAAATTTTTATCAAATCCTTTAAATTCCATAACCTCTCCTTTCAATTATAAATGTTATAAAGAATTTTAAAAAATTTATTGATTTGTGAAACTAAATATAATTTTATTTTACTTTTATAAAAAGTTCAAACTATTCAATTCTGTACTCTTGGAAACTATTATTTAATTGCGTTTATGCAATAAGTTGCTTATAATGAATTTAATTTTACTTTATTGATTAATTCAGGAAGTTAAATAGTTAATCCAGCAAATGAATTATAAATTTACAAATTCTACTTATATTATTATTTATCAAAATGATTGTGGAGGATAGTAACTATGGAAGCAAAATTTTCAACGACTCTTGGGATTTTTGGAAATCAGGGGGACAGATGGTGCTCGAGTTACAAAACTGACAAGTCTGTTGAGGAACTTTTTGAAGCTGCCGGCAAAGTGAAAGATCTTGACGGGGTTGAGTTATTCGGGACATGGCATATAAATGAAAATAACATCGATTTGATAAAAAAACTTGCAGACAAATATAATTTTGGCATCAGCACACTTATCGTAGACCTTTTTGTCAATCCAAAATATGGTATGGGGTCCCTGGCTTCTTTCGACCCTAAAATAAGAAAAGATGCTATTGAAGATATAAAAAAATATATGGATATTGCACCAAAACTAAAATGCAATATCCTGGATATATGGCTTGGCCAGGATGGTTATGATTATCTTTTCCAGGTTGATTACATAAAAGCCTGGGATTTTTTAATGGATTCGTTCAGGGAATGTGCAGACCATAACAAGAAAGTTAAATTGTCCATTGAATATAAGATCAGGGAACCCAGGAATCACTCATATGTTTCCACAGTGGGAAAAGCTCTTACGATGATTGAAAAAATTGGAAGGGATAATCTTGGTATTACTATGGATGTGGGCCATGGATTTTTTGCATATGAAAATGTTGCTGAATCCATCGCAATGTGCAAATTATTTGGAGACAGGCTTTTCCATATGCATTTTAACGATAACTATGGTTTTGCAGATGACGATCTTATTGTCGGTTCATCACATTTCCAGGATTATCTTGAGATTTTATACTGGTTGAAAAGAACTGGTTATAATGGCTGGTATTCACTGGACCAATTTCCTTACCGGGATGAGGGTATAGGTGCATGCAGGGAAAGCATTGCGATGCTTAAATCGATGATGAAAATTGTTGACAGGATTGATGATAAGGAATTTGATAAAATCGTTTCTGAATGTGATGCGGTAAAATCCATGGCTTTCTTAAGAAAAATAATATTTCAATAATAATCCGGTAATAAATATAACTATTAAATTTATTATTCACGTAAAAGTAAAAACTATGTTCAGTGCAGGTGAAATTAATGAAAGACAGCCTAAATCTTGAAGACTTCAAAAAAATAATCAAAAACATAAATAGCGTCAACCATTGTTTTATCTCCGG
>JAMCSM010000180.1 GCA_023380915.1 Actinomycetota bacterium
AAGATTTGGTCCCGGCATTTTGTTCCTTTCCTTTTTCTGTTTTTGAGGATTTTATTTTTTTATCCTGACTGGTTTTGATAATAAACAGCGACCGTAATATATTTTGTTTTCCTCTTATTATGTCTTCAATTTTTTTTTGTGAGGATGGGGCTGTCTGGTAATGAAAAAAACAGTAATATCCTTCTTTTTTCTTTTGAACAGGATAAGAAAAATTTCGTTTTCCCCATAATTCTTTACGAACCGGTGAACCGGCTGTAGAGATTATTTCATTTTCAATGTTTTCTAATTCAGACTCAATTTTTTCTTCGGCTATTTCAGGGCTGAGTATAAGACCCGCCTCGTACTTCTGTAGCATATCTTCCTCCCAATGTATACAGACACCTGGATTTTATTTATTATATCAGATTATTATATCAGAGTAATTTTTAATGTCAAAAATTTCCATCTTACCCGAAATTTTCTTTCTTAGAAACATATGTATGATAAAATAAACTGTTATGGATAATAAAATAGAAAATAAATTTTCATGGAAAATAAAAGAATTAAAACCATCAGCCACGTTGCTTATCAATAAAAAAGTGGCGGAAATGAAAGCCGCCGGAGAAGAAATAATAAACCTTTCTGTAGGAGAGCCTGATTTTGGTACGCCTGATTTTATAAAAGATTCCGCAATAAAAGCAATAAACGAAGGATTTACAAGATATACGGACTCTTCGGGAATCAGGGAATTAAGAGAGGCGATATGTAAAAAATTTTTCCATGATAATAATCTTGTCTATACTCCTGAACAGGTGGTTGTATCAAACGGGGCAAAACACAGTCTTTTTAATATATTTCTTGCAATATGTGATGAAGGTGATGAAGTTATTATACCCCGGCCTTACTGGGTCAGCTATCCTGAAATGGTTAAAATTACCGGAGGAAAACCGGTACTTTGCAGGTTTGATGATAAATACAGGTTTGATATTGAACACTTCAAAAGTCTCGTCAATAAAAATACAAAAGCGGTTATACTTAACAGTCCTTCAAACCCTTCAGGTATGGTCTATAGTGAGGAAGAACTTAAAAAAATAGGGGAGATTGTCTTAAAAAATCAAATACTCTGCATTTCTGACGAGGTATATGAATATTTTATTTATGGCGGCAACAGGCATATAAGCATAGCATCGCTGGGTGAAGAACTGAAAAACCTGACAATCGTGGTTAACGGGGTATCAAAAACCTTTTCAATGACAGGCTGGCGTATAGGATATCTTGCGGCACCTTTACCCCTTGCAAAAATTATCAGTGATATACAAAGTCAGACAACGTCAAACCCATCCTCTGTTTCCCAGAAAGCAGCATTAGCTGCAATTTTCTCTAACCCATCAGGTATAGCTCCCATAATAAGGGAATTTGAGACACGGCGTAATTTTATCGTTGAAAATCTTGATAAATCCATAAAGTTTATTAAGCCTGAAGGCGCTTTTTACCTTCTTTTAAAAGTGGAAAACCTTAATTCCCTGCAGCTATCTAAAAAACTTCTTGAGGAGGAAAAAATTGCCACTGTTCCAGGTAATGATTTTGGAATAGAAGGTTTTGTAAGAATTTCTTTTGCCGTAAAAATGGAAACCTTAAAAGAGGCAATAGCAAGAATAAATAAATTAGCAAAAAAATACGATGAAAAAAGTTAAAATACTTTTAATCCTGACTACGTTTTTCTGTTTATTGTATGGAAAAATTCCAGGTATATATGCTTCCGGGGAACAAAGATTTATATACAGATTCCCTTTAAGCCATCCTTTATTAAACAAAGTTTTCATTAATGGATATGTTTCTTTTGGCCCACAGAATGCAAAACAGAATAAATACAAAATAAAAAGCAGGTTTATTTTAAGAGTTTTTAACACAGGAAAAACAACAAATAAAAATATTTACAGCCTTAATATATCCGCCATAAAAAGTATGTTTATTCTGAATGGATATACCCTTGAAAATACGACTGCTTCAGATACAGAGGTATCAGGAATTATACCTGAAATGAAAATAGAAATGAACAAGAGTGGTAAGATTATAAGCAGCAGGGAAGGGTTTGCCCTTTTTGATTTCATACCATTTATAAGACTTCTTCCATCTTTCCCTGAAAAAATTGTGGAAGGACAAAGCTGGCTCCAGGTAATACCTTCTTTTAATTCCCCCCTGGGGAAAATGCCCGCACTTAGATTTACCTATACGTATGTTGGAAAACAAAATGGTTTTGATAAATTCAATCTTATATCCAGCCAGTTTTTCAACCAGGAAGAAAAAGAAAATAATATAAAAACAAAAATTACAGGACTTAATTCTTCAAGTGGTAAAATACTATTTGACCCGGAAAAAGGGATGATAAAGGCTGCAAAAATAAAGATGAACATTTCAGCTGATTTTATTACAACACCGGCCAAACAAAAAACAGGGGAAAAAGCAAATCCCATCCCTTACAATGTCCTTATCAATATTTCTTTTTTAATCCAACCTGTTAATATGTGAAATTTTATTTTTGTTTTTTTATATTAACAATCCAGTCTTTTGGCCCGCTCTGTTCATATTCCCATTCATACCTGTCTTTTTGTTCTGCCTCAAACTGGTAATGAAGCGGTTTCGGGTCATGGTCATTAATAATTCTCAGGGTTTCACCTGCTTTTAGATTCTCCCAGAACTCAAATATTTTCTCATGCCGCTCAAAAGGAGGCAGTACCCTTAAATCCAGTGTTTCTATTTTATCCGCCATTATTATCACCCCTTTTCAGTATTATTCCTCTTACTCCCTGTCAGATGGCGTAAAACAACAATAGCCAATCTTATCAC
>JAMCSM010000181.1 GCA_023380915.1 Actinomycetota bacterium
TCCGATCAGGCCGAATATTTTATTTTTGTTGAAATTTGAAGATTCAGTTAAAATATCAGAAGTTATATATGTGAATTTTTTAAGTGTTTTAATTTATAAAGTTTTGGATCATGAAAAGAAATGATCAAAATAACTTCTTTGTATAAAAAATTTAATAGTTTAAACGTACTGGATAATGTAAATTTAGAAGTTGAAGAAAATAAAATATTCGGCCTGATCGGACCCGATGGCGCAGGCAAAACAACTTTTCTGAGGATACTTGCGGGAATAATGACTCCGGCAAGCGGCGACGTTTTATTCGATAATAAAAGCATCTTAAAAAACACTGAAGAGATCAAATCGTTAATTGGTTACATGCCACAAAAATTCAGCCTGTATGGCGATCTTACTGTAATGGAAAACCTGAATTTTTATGCAGACATATACCTTGTATCCGGCATCGAAAGGAAAAATACAATCGCCAGATTGCTTGAATTTTCAAACCTTTCCCCATTCAAGAATAGATTTGCAGATAAGTTATCCGGCGGTATGAAGCAAAAACTGGGCCTTGCATGCAGTCTTATCCATAAACCCGAAGTGCTGCTTCTCGATGAACCTACAAATGGAGTGGATCCACTGTCAAGAAGAGAGTTCTGGAATATATTGGATGATTTAAAAAATCAGGGTGTGACCATAATAATTTCAACTCCGTATATGGACGAGGCTGAAAAATGTAATACCATCGGACTTATTGAAAAAGGCAGGATTATTTATCATGGCAGCCCTGGAGGAATTAAAAATAAATATAAGGGAAATGTTGCAGAACTTATTACGTCTGATAACAATCTGGCAGTTAAAATTGCAGAGAAAATGATCGGGATTAGAGAAATAACAATAAAAGGAGAAACAATTCATATCAATTTTGAAGAAAATTCGGATAAAGATTCTTTGCCTGAACTGTTGGATAAAAATAATATCAATGTTATTTCTTTTAAAGATGTACTGCCGACCATAGAGGATGCCTTTATTTATCTTGCAGAGGAAAGTGAAAAATGGAAAACATCATAGTAGTACAAAATTTAACAAAATCCTTTGGAAGTTTTATAGCAGTAAATGATATTTCTTTTAATGTACAGAAAGGTAAAATTTTTGGATTTCTTGGACCTAATGGTGCAGGAAAATCAACGACAATAAAAATCCTCTGCGGTCTTCTCGTTCCGACTTCAGGGAAGGCTTCGACAGGGGGCTATGATGTTTACAGACAAAGTGAAGAAATAAAAAAAAATATAGGTTATATGTCTCAAAAATTTTCCCTATACTCCGATCTTACAGTAGAAGAAAATATCAATTTTTATTCTGGTATATATAAAGTGGATCCAGGAATTAAAAAAACCCGGAAAGAAGAAATTCTGAAATTAATCGAGCTTACAGAGAACAGAAATACGATAACATCCTTTTTACCTGTTGGATTTAAACAAAGGCTTGCCCTGGGCTGTGCAATTATTCATAATCCGCCTGTAATATTTTTGGATGAACCTACCAGTGGTGTGGATCCCCTTTCAAGAAGAAATTTCTGGAAATTAATAAAATCACTTTCGGATGACGGCAAAACAATATTCGTTACAACACATTACCTTGATGAAGCCGAATATTGCAACACTATTGCTTTAATGTATAGCGGGAAATTAATTGCAATAGGAAGCCCGTATGAATTAAAAAAATCATTTGAAAATGAGTTTAAATTAAAAAATCCATCATTGGAAGATTTTTTTATAAAATCGATAGAAAGTTACAGATTAAAATATGAAATTCAGCAGTTATTGTAAAATAATTTTTAAAAAATAAAAAATAGGTACAAAGTACCATATTTTGGCATTAAGGTTATGGTTAATTAATGAATATCAAGAGAACATTTGCAATATCTAAAAAAGAAATTATACATATAAGGAGAGACATGCGTTCACTTTTGTTTTCTTTCCTGATACCTCTTGTTCTGCTTGTTCTTTTTGGTTATGCACTGTCACTCGATATAAAAAATATTCCCACTACCATTCTGGATTATGACAGGAGCAGTTACAGCAGGGAATTTATAAGCACAATCGAACAGTCAAAATATCTTATAATAAATGATTATGCCGGTTCATACAAAGAACTTGAACAAAATATTGAAGCAGGAAGCAGTGTAATGGCAATAGTGATTCCGCCTGATTTTGGAAACAGGGTAAAATCCGGCCTGAACGTCTCAATTCAGACAATAATAGATGGCTCCAATTCAAATAAGGCTGCGCTCTCATTTGGTTACATTAGTGCACTTTCACAATCTTTCTCAACAAAAATACTGAATGAGGAAAAAACATTGACCAATATTAAAGTGCCGTTAAATACAAAAACAAGAGTCTGGTACAACGAAAACCTGGAAAGCAAGAATTTTATTATCCCCGGATTGATAGCCATTATTATGCTCATAATAGCATCACTTCTTACCTCCCTTATAATTTCAAGGGAATGGGAAAACGGGACAATGGAGCAGCTTATAGTTTCCCCTGTTCGCCCGATCGAACTGATTGTGGGCAAATTAATTCCATATTTTCTTATCGGAATGTTTGATTTGATAGTCATAGTAATTATTGGAAAATCCGTCTTCAATATCTATCTAAGAGGAAGCGTAATCATGCTTGTGTTGCTTTCCAGCATATTTCTTATCGGGGCTCTCGGCATGGGAATTACAATTTCCATTATTACAAAATCACAAATTTTGTCATACCAGCTTGCAATGCTTACTTCGTTTCTGCCATCATATATTTTGTCAGGACTTGTATTTCCTATTTCAAGCATGCCGAAATTTATACAATATGTATCTTATATAATACCTGCAAAATATTTTATTATTATATTAAGGGGCATATTCTTAAAAGGTAACACTTTTATGATACTCTCAATGGAAGTTCTTTATCTTGCGATTTTTGCTATCCTGGTTTTTATTGCAGCTAATTTCAATTTTGTTAAAAAATTAAATTAAAATTCTAAAATGTTTATAAGAATCAAACATCTTATTATAAAGGAATTCATACAGGTAATAAGGGACAGGAGAATGCTTTTTTTAATATTCATTGCCCCCATCATTCAGCTCCTTCTTTTTGGCTATGCCATTACAACGGATATAAAAGACACTCCTGTTGCCATGATGGACCTTGATCAAACAGTCGAGAGCAGGAATTTCATTTCCGGATTTACAAACAGCGGCAATTTCAGCATTGATTATTACATTAACTCGGAAAAGGAAATAACTGCTCTTCTTGACAGCGGCAAAACACAGGCTGTAATCAAGATAAATCCAGGATTTGAAAAAAATATAAAGAAGGGCGAACAGGCAGAAGTCGAAGTTATAATAGACGGTTCCAATTCAAATACTGCAGTAATTATCCTCAATTATATTAATCAGATAAGCGCCAATTATTCCAAATCTATCCTGATTAAGCGAATAGATAACATTGAAAGGCTTCAGGGCAGAACCATTTCACGCAGCATCGACTTCTTTTCGAATGAAATAAGGGTCTGGTATAACCCTGCACTCAAAAGCAGGGTTTCCAATATACCGGCAGTCGTGGCATTCATACTTTTAATTTCCACTGTGATGCTTACATCGATGTCCATTGTCAGGGAAAGAGAAGCCGGCACGATAGAGCAATTAATTGTAACGCCAATCAAGTCGGCAGAACTGATAATCGGCAAGACACTCCCTTTTGCATTGATTGGTTTTATGGATGTGCTGATAGTGATTTCCATATCCTACAGCTGGTTTAAAATTCCGATAAAAGGCGACCTTTTGATCTTATTTTTTGGTATGGTTTTGTATCTTTTTACCACACTTGGGGTAGGCCTTTTCATATCGACAGTTTCAAGAACCCAACAGCAGGCGATGATGTCAACCTTCTTTTTTACAATGCCTTCGGTAATGCTTTCGGGCTTTGTTTTTCCAATAGAGAATATGCCGAAAATTATTCAATATATTACATATTTAAATCCTTTAAAATATTTTCTGGTAATAATTAATGGTATCTTTTTAAAGGGCATAGGAATAAAAATACTGTGGCCTCAAATGGCAGCACTTGCAGTATTGGGCAGCGCAATATTATTAATCAGCATAAACAGGTTCAGGAAAAGACTGGAATAATAAAATTAATCAAAATGTCAGGGAGGTTATTATGAGGAAAAGAATTTTACCTGTAGTTTTAATCTTAATTGTTCTTGGAATTATCGCTTATTTCACTGTAGATTATATAAGAGGAAAACTTTCTGCAAACAGCAATCTTATTGAGGCATCCGGAGTCATTGAGGCAACAACTGTGATGCTGAGCTCCAATGGCGCTGGAATTTTAACAGGTGCCAGTTTTGATGAGGGACAGCCAATAAAAAAAGGACAGATTGCTGCAACCCAGGATGATAAGATCATCCAGAAACAGATCCAGGTTGCGCAGGCTAATATTAATGCTTCACAGGTTCAAATTGACTCGGCAGTTTTGCAGCATGATCAATCTGTAAAAATTGCTGAAGAAGGAGCCAGAGAAGCTTATGATGCCAAAGAATACATGGCGACATATAATCACTTCGTTTATTACAATGAACCATTATCGGTGACCACATCAGAGTCGAAAAATTACAGTTCATCCTCTGCAAACTCCGATTCAACCAGCAATTCAACTTCTTTAAGCTCGTCAATACTAACAGGAAACACTACAACAACCCAGCAGGGAACCTCAAATTCCAATACAAAAACAGATACCAGTGGTTACTCAACATCAAATTCCATAAGTTATGCAGGTTCAGCCCAGAAAAAATCTGTAAGGCTTCAATTGGAGGAAGCAATAAATCAATATAAAATGGCTGAACTGAAGCTCAAGCAGGTAAAAGAAAATAATGCCCAGATTGAAATTGCCCGGGCTAATCTGGAAATAACAAAAGCTCAGCTTGACCTGTATAATGAACAGCTTAACCAGTTAAATATAATATCACCGATGGACGGGATTATTTTAAATAAATTTAATGAAGCCGGTGAATATTTACTACCTGGAACACCCGTATATGAAGTCGGAGATCTTTATAAAGTTTTATGTGATATTTACATTCCGGAAGCGGAATACGGTAAAATATTTTTAAATCAAAAGGCTGTGCTTTTAGTAGATTCTTATCCCAATGAACAGTTTACGGGTACAGTAACAAAGATATCTGATGAGGCTGAATTTATCCCCAAGAATATCCAGTCCAAGGAGGATAGGGTAACAACAGTGTATAAAATAACATTGAGTATTGAAAATCCCCAGCTTAAATTAAAACCCGGAATGCCTGCAGATGTTCAAATTACGATAGAGAGTAAATAAAAGACGCGGCTGATTTTTTAATTATATATCAATCTGCCTTCAATATCCCTGCCTATATTCTGGTGGTTTCGCAGGTATTCTTCAAGTACTTCCTGCGCAGATGTCGAAATTACTTTATGATTCTCATTTTTTGTTAATTCTGCGGTTGAAATATTAAGATAAGCATCGCAATTATTCATGTGATAACCCTGCATGCATATTTTATAGAGCCCATCTTCGTCAACAGGTTTCTCTTTGAATTCCAGGGAAAGCAGCTGTTTTCCTGCATCACTGTATATTGCCCTGATGCTGCTGTTAACCTGGTAACACTCCCCTTCACCATTCCTGTTATCTTTTCTCATAAAATGTGAGAACATCTTTTTTAATTCTGATCCGCTTACGGTAAACCTGTTGAGAGAATCATCATAAGGAAAACAGCTTCTGAAATCTTTTAAAGTTACAAGAGGTCCCATTTCCTTTATTCTTATTGATCCGCTGCCAACAAGCATAACATCTATTTCCGCCATTTCGGCAAATGCGTCTGCAATTAAATTTCCCAGAGGTGTTTCAATTTCACGTGCGGAATGAGTCAGGGTTTTTGAAAACTTGCAAATAATCGTATTGTATTTGCGGTCTACTGCATCCTTGAAAGAATCTATAAAAATCTGGAGATTTTTGTCAGGTTCAGCAAGTTTATCATCTATAGGAATCAACTGCCAGTTATATTGAACAATACTGTTAGTATCATCATCGACTACTATATCAAATCTTCCCACCTGATCGGAACCTACTCCAGCCTGGGCTATCAGAATATTGTTAACCATTGCCGGTTTGTCAAGAACTGTATGAGAATGCCCCCCAATAATTATATCAACACCCCATTCAGGTTTCAAAAGTTTTGCGAGCTGCAAATCAGACTCAAAACCAATATGGGTAAGGATTATAGTCAAATCGATATCATCATTTTTATATGCATTAATTATTTTGCCGATTTCACTGCTTGCCTCTTCCAGGGTAATAATTCCTCCTATAAGGCTGTCCATTTTGAGAGAGTCCAAAATTTTTTCTGTAATGATTCCCGTAAATAAAATGTCAAAGCCTGCCTTCTTTATAATAAGATGTGGCACCATTAGCCTCTTATTATATTTTTTTATATAAAGGTTTGCATTTACAATTGGAAAGTTTGCAATCTTTTCAAGAAATAAAAGATGCGGCAGACCATAATCAAGTTCATGATTGCCAAGGGCTACAACATCCGGGGCAAGATAATTCATTATTTCCATTGTCGAAACACCTTTGTATTCAAGATCAATCAAAGAGCCCTGGACCATATCTCCTGAAATTAAATACAGTACATTTTCCTCTTCTTTTCTTACCTTATTTATATAGCCGGAAAGCAGTGAAAGCCCTCCTATTAAATTCCCCTTCTCCCCCTTAACTTCTGCAAGAAAATCGCCATGTATGTCATTCGAATGCAGTATTGTAAATTTCTTGGTTTTCACCCTAAAATCTCCTTTTGTTTCCTAGTTTCCTTCTACATAGGGGTATCCCTTATCTTTCCATTCATTAATACCAGTTCCACCGATGTTGTAAACTTTTTTGAAACCGTATTTTACGAGTATTTTTGCCGCAGTAATGCTTCTGTTGCATCCCGAACCGTTGCAGTATACTATTATTGGCTTATCTTTCGGAATCTCCGCTATCCTTTTTTCAAAATCACTAACAGGTATTGAAACAGCGCCTTTAATATGGCCGTCTTTATACTCATCTATGCTCCTGACATCAATAATCAGGTAATCTTCATTATTTTTTACTATTTTATATACTTCGTCTACTGATAAAGTTGTAAAACCCTGATTTTCACTTGCCGTATCCTGGTTTGCACCTTTATCCTGAACAACCGGGTAGCCCTCTTTTTGCCACTCATCAATTCCGCCTGTCATATTATAAACTGCTTTAAACCCATTGCTGACAAGGATATTTGCAGCCTGCATGCTTCTTACCCCGCTTTTACAATAAACAATTAAAGGTTTATCTTTGGGAATTTCTTTTAACCTGTTTTTGATTTCATCTACAGGTATAAGTACAGCCCCTCCAAGATGGCCCTGCAAATATTCCTCTTTAGTCCTTACGTCAATTACATAATAGTTTTCCCCGTTGCTTATAATTTCATAAACCTGTGGAGCAGTAATTTGAATTATTCCCGAATTGTTGCCTTTATTGCCGCTTGAATTATTTGTGCATCCGGAAGTTGAAATAATACTTGAAAGACAAAAGATAAATATTATAAATAAATAAATTATCTTTATATAAAATGTTTTTCGTTTCATTTTACAGACCTTGTTTTTTGCTGCGTAATCTTTCAAAAACAAATAAAAATAACATTGAAATCGACGCAAAAACTGATAACGAAAAAATAAATATCCAGGAATTTTTAACACCATAATATCTCATATATATTCCCATAAGTAAAGGCCCTATCCCGAAACCCACACCACTTATAAAAGAAATTATGGCATTAAATCTTCCCCTGTGGGTAACCGGTGAATAATTTGCAACAAGAACATTGGAACTTACCGAATCAATTATCTCACCAAAAGTCCATATGATTGTAGAAATAATGAAAAATATATAAATTTTAGAATAAAAAAGAATCCCGAAACCAACTGCAAAAAGAAGCCCGGCAATGCTTATGTTGATCAATGGATTAAATTTTTTAAATATTGTAATAAGTATTAAGGTCAGCAGTATGACGACAACTGCGTTTACAGTCATAAGTGAACCAAAAATCCTTGGTCCTTCATTGCTGCTGAAAATTTCATCGAGATACAATGGCAAACTAAAGGTTGATTGGGCATAAACAAATGAAAAAATGATTGAAATAAAAGCATAACCAACAAGAATAGGCTTTCTGAAAAATATTCTCAGAGTATTGCCTGTTTCCGCACGCTCTTCATCTTCAATATTTTGATTATCGGGAGGAATATTATTCATGGAATTGCCATTAAGTGAGCTGAAACTGATTTTTGTATGTAAAGTCTCTTTGACATAAATGGCGATAGGAATCAAGGCAATAATTGTAGTAAAAGCATCTATGAAGAAAATCAATTCAATATGGTTGGTAAATAAAAATCCTGCAACAAGAGGTCCTATTGCAAAACCTATATTATTTCCCAGGTAAAGAAGTGAAAATGCATCATTTCTGTTTACCCTGCCTGTGGCATCTATGATTAATGCATTAATTGCAGGCAGCGCTCCAGATTTCAGAAAGCCTGCAAGTATTACCAAATAAGGGATAATCGGAGAAATTCCTAAAAAAGCTATTATAAGAAAGCATGCTGATCCCAAAAGGCTTAGCAGAATAATTACAAATTTTCTCCCTATCCAATCAGCCAGTTTACCCCCGATTAATCTGCCAACTCCTTCGGCAAATATTACTATCGTCAGGACCAGTCCTGCAGTTTTTGCATCAAAACCAAGTTTTAAAGTTAAAAAGAAGGTCAGGAAAGGATAAACAAAACTGCCTGCAGAATTAATTATGTCTGCAATAAATAATATATAGACATTTCTCGGAAGATTAACGTATGATCGAAAGATATTGCCCTTGATCATTACTTTTTTGGAATTTATTTCTTTAAAAAGATTTTAACTTAATTTTCTTAAGGTTTAAAAATAAAATTGTTATTATTTTCTTATATATATAATACTTGATTATATCCTATAATGACTTATATTTGCTACTATTTATTAAAATTTTATTAAATCTTTTGTAATTTTTACTCTCTTATAAATAATTTTTATAAAATCTTTTTAAAAAAATTTACTCTTTTGTATGCCAGTATTTTTCAGCTTCTTCTTCCATTTTGTAAAGACGATCATAATAATCAGGAAATTCATTCAGATGGGCAAGTGCAATTTTACCAGTTATCAATGGATCGTCATTTGTAACATTGGTATTGGTATCAACTTTTCCATGTTCTAATTCGACATCCATTCCCATTCTAAACTGTTCAACATCAAATTTACTCCAGTTTATTCCAATCTGCTCACCGATTTTCTTTGCTTCAACTACAGTAAAATGTTTTTTAACTGACATATTTAATCCTCTCTAGAAATTGTGCTAAATAATACCTTATAACTTTCAGATATAAATATTATATCAAAAAATATTAATTCCGTTGTTGGAGGATATACTTTACTTAAAAGCAGAAAAATATTATATAATTTGGAAAATTACTATTTTTGTAATAAAAAAAATTTTAAAAAAATAAAAATAATAAAGAATCAAAACTCTAAAAATGACTGAAAAGCTTGGAAATAAAGTTTCAATTGTGAGATGCCCTGAATATTCCAAAAAAGAATTGATACAAGCAATAAAAACCTGTGTTGATCTCATTGGAGGATTCGAAAAATTTATAAAACCAGGCAAAAAAATACTTTTAAAACCCAACCTGCTCTCGCCTGCGGATCCTGGAACTGCAATAACTACACATCCTTTCTTTGTTGAAAGTATTGTTGAAATTATTTTAAGTTTAAAAGTAGCACTCCCTGATATAGTTATTGCTGATAGTCCCGGTGCCGTTATGCTGCATAATAAAGAGAACCTTTTAAAAATCTATAAAGCCTGTGGACTTGAGTATTTCAAAGACAAAAAAGGTGTAATTTTGAATCTGGATACAGGTTATAAAACGGTAACACATAAAGACGGAAAGGTTATAAAAACACTGGAAATAATAAATCCTGTTTTGGAAGCCGATCTTATAATTAACCTGCCAAAATTTAAAACACACAGCTTAACCAGAACAACAGGTGCAATAAAAAATATGTACGGCATCATTTATGGAAGGACAAAGACTCTTCTTCATACAAAATTCATAGAACTGGAAAAATTTAATGATATGCTTCTTGACATTTATACTTTTAAAAAGCCTGTGCTCAATATAATGGACGGCATTCTGGGAATGGAAGGAGAGGGTCCGGGACCAAGCGGTAATCCAAGAAAGATAGGTCTTGTCATTGCAAGTACAAATGGCATAGCAATGGATAATGTCGTTGGAAGGATAATGGGTATCAAAGATGGAAATTCTCCACTTATTAATGCAGCAGAAAAAAGGGGCCTGGAAGGATGGAACCTTAACGATACCGAAATACTTGGAGAGGACCTGAATGATGTAATTATAAGTGATTTCAGATTACCAAAAAATTCAAATATTGACAGGATAACAAAAAACAGGTTTATAAACACTTATATTTTCCCATTCATTAGAAACAGTCTTGCTCTTTCACCATACCAGAATAAAAAAAAGTGCAATTTTTGTAAAGAATGCATAGAGCTTTGCCCGGAAAAAGCTATTGCAATTTTAAACGCTGATAAATTAAAATTTGATTACAAGAAATGCATCAGATGCTACTGTTGCAGTGAAATGTGCCAGCAGGGTGCTATTGATTTAAGATATTCATTCATTGGCAATTTAATTTTTGAAAGAAAGAAAAAAAATGAAAAATGACTTATATAAGAATGTAACTATCATCGGAGGCAATGCCGCAGGGCTTGCGGCTGCCAGCCAGGCAAGAAGGACTGACCCTGATTTGAATATTACCGTGCTTGAATCAGGAGAATATATTTCTTATGGCTCCTGTGGGCTGCCCTATTATATTTCCGGAGAAATCAGGAATATGGAAGACCTGTTTGCATATCCGAAAAGTTTTTTTGAGGAAAAAAGAAATATAAAAATATTTATGTCTCATAAAGTGGTAAATCTTAATCCTTCAAAAAAAGAATTAACAGCACTAAAAATTGATAGCAATAATAAAAACTCGGGTCCTGATTCAGTAAACGACAGCCAGCCTATTACTTTTAAATATGATAGATTGGTAATTTGCAGCGGTGCTTCTCCGGCTAAATTGAATATCCCCGGAATTACATCGTCTAACATATTCAATTTCAGGAATGTAAGAGATGTAATAAGCCTAAAAAATTATATCACTCTGAACAGACCAGAAAAAGCTTTAATTATAGGCGGCAGTTCCGTGGGTCTTCTTGTCGCAGAAGCTCTGAATAATATAGGTATTAAAGTAACTGTGGCTGAAAATTCCGGCAACATATTTAAAGATTATGATGATGAAATAAGCAGAAAATTATCTGAAACTTTGAAGTCTTCGGGAATAAATATTTTAACCGGCAGCAGGGTTATTTCCTTTAATAATAGTTCGGGACAGAAGGCAAATTCTGCTTTGATATCACTTAGTTCTGAAAATTTCAGTGGTCATAATGAAATAGAGATTGATTTCATTATACTGGCAGCAGGTATTGAGGCAAACACCGATTTTATAAAAGATTCTTCAATAGATCTGGGATCAAATAAGGCAATAAGGGTAACAAATAAGCAGCAGACTTCTTATCCCAATATATATGCCGCAGGAGACTGCTGTCTTGTAAGGAACCTGGTAACACAGAAACATGAATTTATCCCTACTGCAGGCATAGCTATAAAGACAGGAAGAATAGCCGGAAACAATGCTGCGGGCGGTGACGAAATTTTCAAAGGTTCTATAAATACCAAGGTCGACAAAATTTTTGGTCTCGAAATCGCGAGGACAGGAATAGATAGTAAAACTGCATCCTATAATGGATTTGACACAATTAAAATTACCGGCAGTTACCTCTCTCATATAAAAGCTATACCTGGAGCCTCGGAGATAACGGTTGCAATAACTGTTGATAAAAAAACACACAGGCTTCTGGGAGCACAAATGATCGGCAAAGAAGGAGTAGCAAAAAGAATAGATGTATTTGCAACAGCAATTTCAAATGAAATGAAAGTTGAAGATATTTATATGCTGGATTTAAGCTATGCACCCAAAATATCCACTTCAATAGATCCGGTAAATAAAATATGCGGAAGGGCTGTTATCGAACTTCAAAGCAGAAAGTTTTAATTTCAGAATAACTCATCCTGTGAGGGTTCAGCTTTTCCAGGTTTATTAACTTCCGGTTCTATGAAATCAGGCTTATTTTTTATACTCCTGATGCCCATTTTCTTATCTTCTGGAATTTCATGGTCACCGGATAGTTTAAGTTCTCTCAGGAGTACAGACCTATCAAAATTTTTCAGGAAAACCGACCAGTCAGCCTGCCCCCCGCTTTCTTCCAATATCATATTAAAGCCCCCAATATCAGCATCCATATTATCAACATGAAAAACTACGAATGCTTCTAAAATTTTTGGCCTCTTTGGTGAACCGAATTCTTTATATCCATGATGGCTCAATATTATATGCAAAAGCCTGTCTTTTAAATCATCAGGAAAATTTTTCATTTGAGCAATTTTTTCCTGAACCATTCCATAACCTATGGTAATATGTCCGAGAAGCCTTCCGGTATCGGAAATTTTTATTGTTGAATCCAATTCGTATTCTTTTATTTTCCCCACATCATGCAGTATTGCACCTGTTACTACAAGATCCCTGTTCAAATTGTCATATATTCCGGCAATCCATTCACAGATTTTTGTTACGGTTAACGTGTGATCCAGAAGACCGCCTATATAGGCATGATGATACTGTACTGCTGCTGATGAGCTGAAAAATTTATTTCTGAAATTTTCATCTTTGAAAAATAAGTTCAGTAATTCTGAAAGATAAATATTTTTTATGCTTCCCGCAAGAGATTCCATTTCCATGATCATGTTACCAATGTCTTTTTTGGCTGCTCTGATAAAATCTGAATATATAATATCTTTTTTATCTTCTATTTTTTTCACCTGTATTATCTTCAGCTGCTTTTTCATATTATCTGCATATTTATTATCTTCAACTTCACCCCTTATAATAACAAAATCACCTGTTTCGAATTGAGTGTTTCTCAATACTTCGGGCCATATAACTCCATCTATTGATCCACTCCTGTCCTGTAGGCAAATCAGGCAAAAATCTTCACCAGTCTTTGTCTTTTTTATTGTTTTCCTTCCAACAACAAAAATTGAATCAACAAATTCACCTGTTTTGAGATTGCTTATTTCATTTGCATATTTCTTATCCACCAATTTTATGTCCTTTTTTATCAGAATTTAAAATGCCTGAATATGTCACCATCTACCATATTTTTAAAATAGGTTATTTTTTTATAGTCTGTCATGTCATGCTGTATTGGAGTTATTGAGATAAAATTATTTTTAACAGCAACATAATCACTGTCCTGATTCTCAGATACCTGTTCAAATTCACCATCCATCCAGTAGTAATCCCTGCCCCTTGGATCCACCCTTTTTATAAAAATATCCTTGAATTTAGCATCGCTTTGCGAGGTTATTTTTACTCCCTTAATCTTATCTTCTGCAATATCGGGAATATTTATATTTAACAATGTTCGTAACGGCAGATCGCTGGTGTTTAGAAGCAAATCAACAATTTTCTTTGTAAATCTTGCTGCAAATCGATAATCGGTATCTTTAAGATTATCGACTGATACCGCAATTGAAGTTATGTTATAAACTGTTCCTTCCGTAGCGGCTGAGACCGTTCCGGAATAAATGATATTTTCCCCAAGGTTTGCACCCCTGTTTATTCCCGATACCACAATGTCAGGCTTTTTATCAAAAATTGCAGTAATAGCAAGTTTTACACAGTCTGCAGGTGTTCCATCAACAGAATAACCGCAAAACTTTCCGCCAATATATTCTTTTTTTACTGAAATCGGATCAAAAACAGTTATAGCATGGCCAACAGCACTTCTTTCCTTGTCAGGTGCTACTATCCTTATCTCAAACTTTTTATCTTCTCTGAGCTCATGATAAAGTGTATGCAAACCCTTTGATTCTATGCCATCATCGTTTGTTAATAGGATTATCTTCTTTTCCATTCTATTTTTTGAGCTGATTTAAAGCTTTGACCGAATCAATCATTTTTTACTTTTCAGTTATTTTTTTAGATTATAAAATGCATTAAGGCCCGGATATACTGATTCACTTCCCAATTCTTCTTCAATTCTTAAAAGCTGGTTATATTTGGCAACCCTGTCTGTCCTTGAAGGTGCGCCTGTCTTTATCTGTCCCGCATTTACACCGACGACTATATCAGCAATAGTGGTATCTTCAGTTTCACCTGAACGGTGAGATACTACAGCTGTATAACCTGCCCTCTTGGCCATTTCAATTGCATCCAGCGTCTCGGATAGTGTCCCGATCTGGTTCACTTTGATTAAAATAGAATTTGCGACTCCCAGTTTAATGCCTTTTTCAAGCCTTTTTGTATTGGTGACAAATAAATCGTCTCCGACAATCTGAATCTTTCTCCCAAGTTTTCCGGTTAATTCTTTCCAACCTTCCCAATCCTCCTCAGCCATTCCATCTTCTATAGAAATTATCGGGTATTTTTCAACCAGTCCTGCATAATAATCAACCATTTGAAAAGGTGTCAGGATTTTACCCTCACCGGATAAATTGTATTTTCCATCTTTAAAAAGTTCAGTTGCGGCAGGATCCAGTGCTATATAAACATCTTTGCCAGGCTTGTATCCAGCTTCATTTATTGCTTTTATTATATATTTGATGGCATCTTCGTTGGTTTTCAGGTTTGGGGCAAATCCGCCTTCATCACCAACAGAAGTGTTCATCCCATCTTTCTTTAATACATTTTTCAGTGTATGAAATACTTCGGCGCAAATCCTTAATGCATCTGAAAATGTTTCAGCACCAAGAGGCATTACCATAAATTCCTGAAGATCAACGCTGTTATCTGCATGTTTGCCTCCATTTAAAATATTCATCATAGGTGTCGGGAGAACATGAGAATTAACACCACCTATGTATTTATATAACGGCAAATCAAGAGCAATTGCCGCAGCCTTGGCAACTGATAAAGAAACACCAAGTATTGCATTTGCACCGAGTTTTGCTTTATTATCAGTGCCATCCAGTTCAATCATAAGCTGGTCTATTTCTCTTTGAAATATTGCATCCATATCTTCCAGTTCATGTGCTATTATCGAATTTACATTTTCAACTGCATTTCTGACACCTTTACCCATATATCTGTCTTTATCATTATCCCTAAGTTCAACAGCTTCAAAAGCTCCTGTTGAAGCACCTGACGGTATTGCAGCTCTTCCAACTGCACCACACTCAAGAACTGTTTCTACTTCGACCGTGGGGTTGCCTCTGGAGTCCAGTATTTCCCGCGCAAAAATATCTGATATTGCTGTAAATTCACTCATTTGATGTTTCTCCCCTTTTCCATTTATACTTTTTCTATTATAAAAATACTTGTTATCCAAATTCTAAATTGATATTTAAAATTTGTCTATAAATTACTTACAAATTAATAATTCTTAAATCTTTAAAAGAGGTAACAAATTACTTCAAGCATTATATAATA
>JAMCSM010000182.1:0-4773 GCA_023380915.1 Actinomycetota bacterium
ATGATCAGAGCAGCATGTGTTATTGCAAATGGAGGCTATCTTGTTACTCCATATATGGTCAAAGAAATAAGGCTGCCCAACGGCAATATTGAAATTCCTCCAAAGAAAGATTCAATGAGAATCATAAATGAGACTACTGCAAGTGAAGTAAAAGACATGATGCTTTCGGTAGTTGAAAGCGGCTCCGGAACAAGGGCAAAAATTGAAGGCATAAAAGTCTGCGGGAAAACCGGTACAGCCCAAAAAGCAAACCAGAGTGGGATAGGTTATACTGAAGGCAGAGTTATAACTTCTTTTGTAGGTTTTGCTCCTTATGAAAATCCGCAGGTTGCCATGATTATTGTTGTTGATGAACCTCATGGACCGGAGAATGAAATCTGGGGCGGAACAGTTGCAGCACCCATATTTAAAGATATAATGAACTTTTCACTAAAAAGATTGAGGGTACCACAAGATGAATCTAAATGATTTGTTAAAAGATATAAATTGTTCTGAAATAACGGGAAATGCAGGAATGGAAATTTCCGGTATATCCATCAATTCAAGGAAAATAAGAAAAGGAGATATTTTTGTTGCTATTAAAGGATTTAAATATGATGGTCATGATTTTGTATTTGAAGCATTGGCAAATGGTGCAGCTGCAATCATGGTTCAAAAAAAACTGGAGTTGCCCCTTTCAGCTTCAGCAATTCAGATAGTTGTAAATGACTGCAGGATTGCACTGCCGCTCTTATGCAGGAATTTTTACAAAAATCCTTCAAAATCCTTAAGGCTTGTGGGAATAACAGGGACAAACGGGAAGACCACATCTGTTTTTCTGATAAATTCAATTTTTAAATCTGCAGGATATAATACGTCGTATATTACAACTGTTGGGGCTGCAATAAAAGATGAGGCAATGATTTTTGAAAGAACAACCCCCGAATCCATTGACCTGAATCGATTCTTTTGTGAAAGCCGGCATGGAGGCGTCAATGCTGCAAGTATGGAGCTATCTTCGCATTCCATTGATCTTCACAGGGTTGACTACCTTGATTTTGACTGCTTTGTTTTTACAAATTTAACCCAGGACCATCTGGATTATCATATAGATATGGAAAATTATTTTGAAGTTAAAAAAAGGCTTTTTCTTGCAGAGAATAGAAAAATTTATGGTGGCATATATGCAGTTATCAATGCTGATGATTTTTATGGAATGAAGCTAGCAGAATTGACTGACCTGAAAGTGCTGACATATGCCGTAAAAAAGAGCAATGCGGATATTTTTGCATCTTCTGTTAGAAATTCCATAAACGGGATTGAATTGAATATTGAAATTAAGAATAAAGAAAAATTTACGTTAAAATCCAATTTATGCGGTTATTTCAATGTATATAACATACTTGCCTCAGTTGGCGCCTGTCTTAGTATGGATATAAAGATCCATGATATACAAAAAGGCATTGAACTGATGAGCGGCGTAAAAGGCAGGTTTGAAAAAATTAATTTGAGTAAAAAAGAGAATGTAATTGTTGATTATGCACATACACCTGATGGGCTTGAAAACGTACTTCTCACGGCGAAGTCCCTTCTTCCAGCCGGGGGTAAGCTGATATCTGTATTTGGCTGCGGCGGTGACAGGGACAAGAAAAAAAGAAAAATTATGGGTGCGATTTCGGCAAAAATTGCAGATTTTTCCATAATCACTTCGGATAATCCAAGAACTGAAGATCCTCTGGCAATAATAAAAATGATAAAAGATGGGTTTGCGGAAACAGGCAGCAATAGTTACGTGGTGGAAATTGACAGAAAGGAAGCCATATTGGAAGCACTTGAAATGGCAGCAGAGAATGACATAGTTATTGTTGCAGGCAAAGGTCATGAAGATTACCAGGAATTTGCGAATTACCGCATCCATTTCAGCGATCAGGAAATAATAAAGGAGTGGGGTCTGAAGTGAAGCTTGGCAAGAAAATCAGCATAAAAAATATTCTTTTATGGACAAAAGCATTAATAATAAACCCAGATGCTTCATTTTCAAATATGTTAAATATTGAATCAATTTCCACCGATTCAAGAACTATCGAAAAAGGAGACTTTTTTATTCCTGTTGCAGGTGATAATTATGATGGCCATGATTTTATAGATGAAGCTTTAAAAAAGGGAGCAGCAGGATTTGTATTTGAAGAGAAACATTCGATTGATTTAAAAAAATGGGAAAAAGTTATAAAAAATAACCTGAGCTCCCAGACTTCCGGGAAATTGATAATCTTAAAGTCGAAAAATAATTTAATTTTTTTACAGGATATTTCTTATAATTATATCCGGGAGTTCAATCCGATAGTCATAGGAATAACCGGAAGTGCCGGTAAAACAACAACCAAGGATTTCCTGGTAAACATTCTTGACAATAACTTTAATATTAAATTTACACCCAAAAATTTCAATACTGAAATAGGTATATTCAAGTCCGCACTTGAAATTGACAAAGATACTCAATTTTTTATTGCCGAAATAGGAATGAGAGCAAAAGGACAGATAAAAACCCTTTCCGAGAACATAAATCTTGATATAGGCGCAATTACCGCTATTGGTCCCTCGCACCTTGAATTTTTTGAAAATCTTGAAGAGATTGCTCTTGCAAAAGCGGAAATGGCAGAGTACCTTTGCAAAAAGTCAGGAGTGATTTTTTTAAATATTGATGATAAGTGGGTGAATTACATAAAAAAAATGGTAAAATGCACAATAATAAAATTTGGCAGGGATAATGGTATTGATTTTAATTTTATAGAAAAGGGTATGGATAATCTTGGAAGATTTTCATTTGATTTTTACAGGAAAAATAAAAGGCTAATTGAAATAAAACTTCCTATTTCAGGTTATCACAACATCTATAACGCCTGCTGTGCTGCAGCAATATGCTCTTATTTGAAACTGAAAAGTGAATATATTAAAGAGAGTATAGAAAATACTGTTATAGAGAGAAAAAGGATGGAAGCTTTTGAGAGATCAGATAAAATAATCATAAATGATTGCTATAATGCCAGCCCTCTATCGGTTAAAAAAGCCATCGATACTCTAAAGGACATAGCCTTGAAAAATGATAGAAGGAGTGTAGCTATACTGGGCGATATGTTTGAGCTTGGTAAAGACTCTGCGAAATTTCATAAGGATATAGGGCAATATCTGTCTGATAAAGACATAGATGTCCTTATTTCCTTTGGGGTACTTTCAAAAAATACTTATGAGGATTTTAAAATTTCTATAAAAACCGGAAATGTCAAAGATGAAAAATATTGTTATTACTACGAGGACAAAGAAAGCCTTGTAAGAGATCTGAAAAATATCCTTAAACCCGGTGATGTAATACTTGTAAAGGGTTCCAGGGCAAATAAAATGGAAACTATTGTTGATTCCATCTGATTGGTTTTATATATTTTTTATATATTAATATTAATTTTAAGCGGTTAAGAAAGTGTAAAAATTAAATGAACTGGATTGGCCTTGCAGTAATGATTGGAGTTTTTATTTCTTTATTTCTGACTCCCCTGCTTATAAAATTTCAGAAAAATAAAAAAATCGGCCAGAGTATAAGAGTTGATGGCCCTAAAACACATTCAACCAAATCCGGAACCCCTACAATGGGTGGAATTGTTTTTATACTTGCTGCAATTATATCTTTTACTGTAGTTACACTTATAAAATATTACAGGCATAATACTTTCAGCTTTGAAGGCATATTTGTTGCATCGGTATTTCTTATGTGCGGGATAATAGGATTTGTCGATGATTTTATTTCTCTTAAGAAACAAAGATCATTGGGGCTGAGAGGATGGGTAAAAATCGGACTGCTTATTATTGTATGCATTTATTTCATTTTGTTTTCAAAATATATTTTGAAGCTCGATACTTATCTGAATATTCCGATAATAAATATAAAGGTTCAGTTGGGCGGCTGGTATTACTTGCTGCCTGCAATAATTATAATTTCAACCACAAATGCAGTTAATCTTACAGATGGCCTGGACGGCCTTGCTGCGGGGGCATCTTCTATTGTTCTTCTTGCGCTCGGCTTGATTGCTTTCCTGGAATGGTCAGTTCTTAATATCCCGTATGCAATTGATCTTTCGGTAATCAGCGGAGCAACCGTTGCGGCGTGTGCAGGTTTTTTATGGTGGAATACTGCTCCGGCAGAGATTTTTATGGGTGATACGGGTGCTTTCGGTCTGGGAGGTTTAATAGCTGCAGTTGCAGTAGTTTTGAAGCAGGAAATCTTATTACTCGTAATAGGAGGTCTTTTTGTCCTTGAAACACTTTCGGTAATAATACAGATAGTATGGTTCAAAATAACCAGAAAACGCGTTTTTAAAATGGCGCCGCTTCACCATCATTTTGAGTTGTTGGGCTGGCCTGAAATAAAAGTTATAATAAGGTTCTGGCTCCTTGGTGCATTATTTTCAGGACTTGGTTTTTTTCTTTATTATCTTAAATTTTTAAGCTGAAACTCAATTGAATAATAATTTAATTATTTATTAATTTAAATATGAAAAAAAATATAAGTAAGAAAGAAAATAAAAACTTAAAGGATTATTTAAAGGATAAAAAAATCCTTATAATTGGTCTGGGAAAAACCGGGATCTCCGTTATTAACAGACTGGCACCGATAGTTAAATCAATAAGAGCTGCGGATGCGAACCCATATCTGAACCTTGAAAGTGAAATTAAAAAAATAGAAAAAATAAAAAATTTCAACCTGGAAATAATACTTGATGAAAGAATAAATGATAGAGAAGA
>JAMCSM010000182.1:4783-8299 GCA_023380915.1 Actinomycetota bacterium
GCCCAACAACTCAAAATGATGGTGAAGCGGCGCCATTTTAAAAACGCGTTTTCTGGTTATTTTGAACCATACTATCTGTATTATTACCGAAAGTGAAATTAAAAAAATAGAAAAAATAAAAAATTTCAACCTGGAAATAATACTTGATGAAAGAATAAATGATAGAGAAGAAATTCTTGAAGATATCGGATTAATAATAATAAGCCCGGGAATTTCCAGCAGCATTCCTTTGATCGAAAAAGCTGATGAAAGGAAGATTCCCATATGGAGTGAAATTGAACTTGCCTGGGAAATGATGCCTGATAATGAAAAACAAAATACGGTGGCAGTTACTGGTACCAATGGTAAAACAACAGTAATAGCTTAAGGAAGATTCCCGTATGGAGTGAAATTGAACTTGCCTGGGAAATGATGCCTGATAATGAAAAACAAAATACGGTGGCAGTTACTGGTACCAATGGTAAAACAACAGTAATAGCTTTACTGGAAAAAATTTTTATTGAATCAGGAAGGAAGGCTGTAGCGTGCGGTAATATTGGCAATCCATTTATAAATACAATTGATGGTAACAGCAATCCCGACCTTATAAGGGTTATAGAAATAAGCAGTTTCCAGCTTGAGAGGATCATTGATTTCAAGCCTCATGCAGGATTGGTCCTGAATATAACAGATGACCATATAGACAGACATTTTTCAATGGACAATTATGCAGATTTAAAGTTCCGGTTATTTTCAAACATGAATGGTGAAGACTATGGCGTTTTTAATATTGAAGATGAAATGATAAAAAGAAAACTTTTTGAAAATGATTTTTTTAAGAAGAATTACTTGAATGTATTAACCTTCAGTCTAAACAAAGATAAAGGTGCGGATATATTTTTAGCCGGGGAAGAAATCTTTTATAAAATAGGCAAACGGGAAGGAACTATTAATATATCGGGTATAAATCTCAGGGGAGAGCGGAAGAGCTTAAATATTATGGCTTCAATAGCTGCTGCGAAAGTTTTTGGAATTAAAGATTCCAGTCTTGAAAAAACAATAAAAAATTTTAAAACTCTTGAGCACAGAATAGAATATGTGAAAACAATTAAAGGAATTGAATGTTTCAATGATTCAAAAGCGACAAATCCTGATGCGACAGTAAAAGCATTAAAAAGCTTTGATAAAAAAGTTACATTAATTCTGGGAGGCAAAGATAAAAAAATGGATTTCGGGAAGCTTCTTCCTTCCCTTGATAAAAAAGTATCAAATATAATTCTCATTGGTGAAACCACAGATGAAATTTTTGCTGTTCTGGAAAAAAACAGGTCAGAGAATTACAGAGTTTATAAATGCAGCACATTTGAACAGGCTGTTGACAAAGGATTTGAAGTAACAAAGCCTGGAAATGTATTTTTACTTTCTCCTGCATGTGCAAGTTTTGATATGTTCAGGGACTATAAAGACAGGGGAGAAAAATTTAAGAATTTGATTTTGAAAAAACAATCATGACAATCGGAGAAGAAAAATTTCAGAGATATAACATTCTGAAGATAAATATTGAATATTATTTTATATTCATAATCACATTCATACTTTCAGTAATTGGAATAATTATGGTCTCAAGTGCTTCTACGGCAGTAGGTGAAACATATTTTAATGATCCCTATTGGTACATAAGAAGGCAGATAATATGGTGGGTTATATCTTTCATATTATTTATAATTTTCTCCAGGATTAATTATCATTTTTATTCCAGGATATCTATTTTTATACTGCTGATTGCAATTGCACTTCTGGCAATTGTATTGATCCCGGCTATGAGCACTCTTATTGGCGGTTCAAGAAGGTGGCTTAGTTTTATGTTTTTTAACTTACAGCCTTCTGAAATAGCCAAGCTCGCATTGATAATTTTTATTTCTGACTCCTTAAATAAAAAATATAAGAATAACAGTGTTTTTAAAAATATATTGTGGCCTTCGTTTCTGGTTCTCATTATTGTTACTGTATTGATTTTTCTGGAGCCTGATTTTGGAACTGTTGTAATTATCTGGGTAGTAGTTTTTATAATTTTTTTTATTGGAAATGTAAGATTCCCTCATATTTTTACTCTTGGTTTTACAGGTATTGCTGTTCTTGTAGCTTACATGTTTATGGAGGATTACAGGAGGGAAAGAATACTCGCATTTTTTAATAAGGCAGGCGGGACCAGCAGTGTTAATTTCCAGGTAAACCAGTCTCTTATAGCTCTGGGTTCAGGCCATATTCTGGGAGTGGGTCTTGGTAATAGTATTCAAAAATATTCCTATCTGCCCGAAGCCCATACCGATTTTATTTTTGCAATACTTGGAGAGGAATTAGGAATGGTAGGCACAATAATTGTACTGGTACTTTTTTTATCCCTTGCTTTTTTTGGAATAAGAGTATGTCTTAAAACCGAAGATTATTTTGGGAGGACTGTTGCCGGTGCAATTACAGGATTGATTACAGTACAGGCTGTTACAAACGTTGCAGTCGTTATAGGGCTGGTTCCTGTTACAGGCCTCACACTTCCTTTTATAAGTTCCGGCGGTTCTTCACTTATGATAAATATGATATGCGTGGGCATTCTTTTAAATATTTCGAGATTCAATGTCACAATGGCAAAAAAAATTGATGTGGAATCGCAGCAGGAGTCTCAAAATGAATAATTTAACTGAAAAAAAAATTATGATATGCGGCGGCGGCACCGCAGGTCATATTTATCCTGCAATTTCAGTTATAGAATATATAAAAAAGAATTATTCCGGTTGTAAAATTCTTTTTATTGGAACCAGAAGAGGAATGGAAAACAAGTTCATTCCTGGGTTAAATGTAGATTTTAAAACTATAAGATCTTCGGGGTTGATTGAGAAAGGCAAAATATCAAAAAAAATTTTAAACTATCTGAAGTTCCTATTTTTACTCATTACAGGATTTTTCGGCTCTGCTGGCATAATTATTAAATTCAAGCCTGATTTTATCCTTGGTATGGGTGGTTATGTATGCGGGCCTGTTTTGATTGCTGCAATATTTTTGAATAAGAAATATGGGCTGCATGAACAAAATTATATCCCGGGCAGATTGAATAAAAAGTTTTCGAAATCTGCACGGTATATTTTTACAAGTTTTGAAGAAACCGGCAAATATTTCAATGCCAGTCCGGGCAAAATAATTTTTTCAGGCAATCCTGTAAGAGAATCAATAAAAAATTTTAAAAAAGGTCAGCCACAATACAAAAAATGGGGACTGGATAAAGACAGATTTACGATAGTTGCATTTGGAGGAAGCCTTGGCGCAGATAAGATAAATAATGCAGTCATCGAATTATGGGACCACTTCAGGCGCGATGAAGAAATTCAGATCCTGCTTATTTGCGGACAGAGATTTTACCACAATATTAATAATAAAATCTCTGGTATTTATAAATCCGATGATTTATCCTTTATTAAAATATTACCTTATGTAAGTGAAATGGAAGAGGTTTACAGGATAGCTGATTTAATAATTTCCAGATCA
>JAMCSM010000183.1 GCA_023380915.1 Actinomycetota bacterium
TTTCCCAATTACTTCAATTCTCGGAAAATCTTCTTTTTTATAACCTTCCATTAAGACAATATCAACATCATTAAACAATTCATAAATTATTTCCATAAGCGGTAAAAGTGGAAGCGGTAAAACAACATTGCTAAAAAAAATAATACCTATTTTGAAAAAAAAGGGTTATAAGGTTGGAGCGATTAAACATACGCATCATGATTTTGAAATTGATAAACGAGGGAAGGATAGCTGGGCATACCGTAAAGCCGGCGCTGAAGCAGTTGTAATTACTTCAAAAGACAGGATGGCTTTTGTCAGAGAATTGGATGATGAGATTCCCGCTAAGGAAATAATTTATGAATTGTTTAATGATGTTGATATTGTCTTAATGGAAGGTTATAAAAAAGAAGATTTTCCGAGAATTGAAGTAATTGGGAAAAATAGTAAAGAGGAAATAGATGGAACATTTTTAAATTCTTCATTCTTATTAATGATAGTAAGTGAGAAATCATTGAAATTGGATACTTTAGTTCCCGTTTATAATCCAAATAAAGCAAATAAGATTGCAGATTTCATAGAAGAAAGGATGAATAATTTCTACTTGAATTTATAACAGTAACATATTTTCTCCGACTCTAAATTCCTAAAAATGAGTTAAATTAATTTTTTTAATTTAATTTGGATAAGGATATTAGAGCGATAGGGTCAATCTGGAAACGGATCAGCCTCCCGAATTTGGAAAGGAGATAAAAGAGTAAGTAAATCATTTTTATTATTTACCAACTATCTCCTGGTTGGTTTTTTTTATTATGGTATTGGATTTATTTAAAATGTTATCAAGATTTACCGGTAGAAAAAATAAGATAATAAAGATTGTAAAATCAGGAAGAGCCGGCCTTTATACGACTTTATTTATTTCCATACTGGTCATTCTTTTACTTGGTTCTTTTTTATCATCCTGCGAAAGAAATACTGAAAAGAAAGTATTGCTGGGAGTTACGACCAGCATTTATGACAGCGGACTTTTAAGCAAATTGATTTCTGTTTTTGAAGATAGGTCAGAATATATCATAATTCCAATTGCGGTAGGGACGGGTGAAGCTATTACTATGGGGGAGAAAGGCTTGGTTGATGCAATCTTTGTACATTCCAGACAAGATGAGGAGAAGTTTATAAAAGAAGGATTTGGAATCTATCGCAAAGATGTCATGTATAATAATTTTGTGCTTGTGGGACCTGAAAATGATCCGGCTGATATAAAAAATCTTGATGTTATAGAAGCATTTAAAATTCTGGCAAAAAAGGAATCTTTATTTATTTCCAGAGGTGATAATTCCGGTACAAATAAAAAAGAAATGTTAATCTGGAAAGAAGCAAAAATCATGCCCCAGGGTAATTGGTATGTGAAAAGTGGCCAGGAAATGGTTTTAACTCTTAAAATTGCCGATGAGAAAAAATCTTACACATTAACTGATAAGGCAACCTTTATTACATATTCGGATTCCCTGTCACTTAAAATTCTTGCAGAGGGAGACAATATTCTTTTCAATCCATACGGAATTATTGCCGTAAATCCTTTAAAACATGAGGATATTAATATAAATTTCAAAGGAGCATCCAGTTTTATAGAATTTATTACCGGCAAAGATGGACAGGAAATTATTAAGGATTTCGGTTTAAAGGATTATGGGCAGCCTTTGTTTTACATTTATTCTTAAAAATGAGGATTTAAGATGGATATTATCTGGGAAGGTTTAAAAGAAGCAATAGTAAAAATATTTACCGGAAATCAGGAAATTTATACAATCCTTCTGTTAACTATAAAGATTTCGGGAGTATCATTACTGTTTTCGGTTATTATAGGGATTCCATTAGGTGTTTCGATTGGAATAAATAAATTACCCGGCAAGAGACTGGTAATTGCACTGATAAATACAGGCATGAGTATTCCATCTGTCGCAGTTGGTCTTTTTCTGGCTTTAATTCTTTGGAGAAGCGGTCCGCTGGGATTTTTAGAGCTTATGTATACACCTACTGCAATGATTGTTTCTCAGATAATTATTGCGACACCTATAATTGCCGGAATAACTATATCTTCCGTACAACAGGTTAGCTCAAATTTGATAATACAGGCCAAATCTTTGGGAACAAATAAAATTCAACTTCTTTGGTTGTTAGTTAAAGAGGTTAAGCTGGGTATACTTGTAGCCTTATCTGCTGGATTTGGCAGAGCCATCTCAGAAGTTGGGGCGGTTTTGATTATTGGAGGTAATATTGAAGAAAAAACCAGGGTTCTGACTACTGCTACGCTGCAGATGGTCAGAATAGGTAAATTTGACAGCGCAATTGCCCTGGTCGCTATATTACTTTTTTTATCATTCGGCATAAATATCATAATAACCATAATACAATATAAAGAAAGATTCATATGGATGACAAGATTATAGAAATAACCGGCTTAAAAAAAGAATATGGCAGTAAATTTAAGCTGGCTATTGATAGCTTATATTTGGAGAGAAATAAAGTTTTAACACTGATTGGACCCAACGGTTCAGGCAAATCTACTTTAATTAAAATGATTTGCTTACTGGAGAGGCCTGACGAAGGAAATATCTTTTTTAACGGGAAAAATATTTCCAAGGATAAGATCAACAAAGTTAAAATCAGAAAAGAGATGGCTGTGATATTTCAGGAGCCGGCGCTTTTTAATGCTTCTGTTTATAACAATTTGATACTGGGTTTAAAAATTAGAAAAATAAATGTATTTTCAGTAAAAGAAAACCTGGACTATCTAATAAAAAAATTAAAAATAGGTCATCTTCTTGACAGGAATGTTAAAAATTTATCCGGCGGCGAGAAACAAAGAGTGTCAATTGCAAGGTCTCTGGTTTTGAATTCAGATCTATTATTATTGGACGAACCATTGTCAAATATTGATCAACAATCCAGAGAAGATTTGAGGGAAGATTTATTTGAGGTTATTAAAAATTCCGGAAGATCCATTATTTACGTAACTCATGATCGGGATGAAGCGATGATGATAGCAGATGATATTGCAGTTTTAAATGACGGCAGACTGGAACAGTTTGACAGTAAAATAAAAATTTTTACAAAACCTTTCAATGAATTTGTTGCTAAATTCGTAGGTATAGAAACTTTGATTGAAGGTATAGTCGACAAAAATAACAGGAAAGTTTGTACGGTGCGAATTGGGGGTAACGGTAACAGGGCATTTACAACAGGGGAAGCTAAACCCGGATCAAAAGTAGTTTTGGCTATAAGACCCGAAGCGGTAATTTTATATAATAATAACGTAATAGCCCAGCAGACATCTGCTATGAATATTTTTAAGGGTAGAATAACTGAAATAAGAAATAGCGGTGTTCTTAAAAAAGTTGGAGTTGATTGTGGTTTCAATCTGATTTCCTTTGTTACACCTGATTCAGTTAAAAGGTTAAGGTTGGGTGTAGGCAAGGAAATATTTGCAGGAGTTAAAGCAAGCTCTATCCATATGTTTAAAAAGTGAAAAAACAATTATTGAAATAGTTAGATTTCTAAAAAACAAAATATGGCATTTGAATTAGTAGACAGTTTTAATAGAAAGATAGATTACCTTAGACTTTCAGTTACTGACAGGTGTAATCTAAGATGTTTTTATTGCATGCCCAAAAAGGGTATTAAATTATTGAAAAGAGACCAGTTATTAACATTTGAAGAAATAATAAGAGCAACCAAAATTTTATCAGGCATTGGCATAAAGAAAGTCAGGTTGACGGGTGGGGAGCCTTTGGTAAGGGATAATATTTTATCCCTGATTAAAAATATTGGCATGGTAGATGGTATTGAAGACATATCTCTAACTACAAACGGCTTATTATTAAACGGCTATTTGCCACAACTTTCCAGGATAGGAGTGGGAAGGCTCAATATCAGTCTTGATAGTTTAAATCCGGAAAAATATAAAACTATTACCAGGGGCGGATGTATCAACAAGGTAATCGATGGAATAAACAAAGCTATGGATATTGGTTTTAAATCCATTAAAATAAATGTAGTGATTACAAGCATAATAAACAAAGATGATATTATAGATTTTATAAAATTCAGTATAGAAAAAGAATTGAGTATAAGATTTATAGAAATGATGCCTATTAAAGGTTTGGAAAACGTGGAATGTAACAGAATTATAAGAAATGATCCTAATTCAATCCTTGGTATGGATAATATTCTCTCAATAATGGACATGTTCGGAGTATATGAAAAAGTGGAAGCAAAAGATGGTTACGGTCCGGCAATATACTATAAATTTATCGGAAATAAAGGTAAAATCGGATTTATATCCAATCATAAATCAGTATGCCATTCCTGCAACAGGATAAGATTGACTCCTTACGGAGCTTTTAAATTATGCTTATTTTCCCCATTGGAATTAAATATAAAA
>JAMCSM010000184.1 GCA_023380915.1 Actinomycetota bacterium
GAACGGGCTTGCATTAATTTCCAGGTCAACAAAAAATTCTGAAGCAGCATCTATAATTTTTTTTATATCGATATTGTAAGGGTCTCGTGCAAGAAGCAGTCTGCCTGTAGGGTGTGCCAGCATGGTAGCATATTTATTCCTCATCGCATTTATGATCCGGTCAGTCATCTGTTTTTCTGGCATATTAAAATTTGAGTGTATGGCAATAATTACAAAGTCGAATTTTTCAAGAATTTCATCATTGTAATCAAGCCCTCCGTCAGGCAGTATGTCTGATTCTATACCCTTGAAGATCTTAAAACCTGTTTGTTTTTTGTTTATGATGTCAATGTTTTCAAGGTAAACATCAATATCTGCTTCTTTTATACCACTGGCATAACTTGCAGTTTTGCTGTGATCTGCAATTCCTCCATACTCAAAACCCATATTTTTAAGCTCGATACAAACCTGTTCAAGGCTCATATTTCCATCACTGCTTGTCGTGTGGAAATGAAACAACCCTTTTAAGTCCTCCTCATTTATAAGCTTTGGCAACTTCTTTTTTCTGGCTGCTTCAATTTCTCCGGTATTTTCACGTAACTCCGGAGGAATATAATCCATTGAAAAAACAGTGAAAATATCTTTTTCGCTGGCACATTTAATTAATTTATCATTTTCAAAAAGCCCGTATTCATTCATTTTTATACCGCTTTTTTTAGCCATTGTCCTCATTGCAGTATTATGTTCCTTGCTTCCGGTAAAATGGTGCAGTGCATATGGATACTGTAAATCACTTACGGCCCTCAAGTCTGCGTTTATTCCTGATTTTAGCCTTATGCTGGATTTGGTTTCGCCTTTTGCAATAATTCCATCTGCTGCCTCAAGTTTTGTAAAAAAATCCATGACCTTTTCGGAATGGTCCGTACTTGCTACAATGTCAATATCTTTGATAATCTCTTTTTTTCTTCTCAAACTTCCGGCTATGCTTAACCTTGTTATTTGTTTGAACTTGCTTAATTTATTTATTATTTTTTGTGCTTCATCAGCAACATTTGCATATAAGTATTTTTCTTTAAACTTATTTACAAGTTCTATTCCCTTTAAAATATTTTCCTGGGTTTTTGTGCCAAAACCCGGAAGATTGACAAGCCTGTTTTCGACACATGCAAACTCAAGTTCTCCTGTATTTGTAATTGAAAGATTTTCAAATAAGTATTTTATTTTTTTTGGTCCCAGAGTTGGAATTTTAAGCATTTCTATAAGACCTGCAGGAATTGATTTTTTTAAATCTTCGTATAGCTGGAGTTTTCCGTCTGCAGCAAGAAGTTGGATTTGTCCGGCAATGTGGGATCCTATGCCTTTTATTTTTTTTAATTCTTCAACAGGTGTATCCGGATTTAAATCAATATCGGAAACCTCAAGAGCTCTTGAAGCATTGTCATAGGCTCTTATTTTGAAGAAATTTTCATTTTTAAGTTCATAGAAAATACTTATTTCATTCAGTATTTTTACGATTTCTTTTTTAGTCAGGCTCATTTCAAATTTTTTTATAAGATTTATATTTTTATAAAATTTATATTTGTATTAGATTCATAATCATAAATCAGGAAACTATTCATAATTATTCAATTCAATTATATAAAATTAGATTTATTAGCGATTTTAACTTTTAATTGCTTGACTGCCTGTTATAGAAGAATGCAAGCCTTTTAATTGCATGGATTTTTTCGGTTCTATCAATCTTGCCTTCTTTTACAGCCTTATACAGTATCTCAATTGATCTGTCATAATTTTCTCTGTCTACCGGATATGGAATGCCATCCTTGCCGCCATGGGCAAAGCTGAATCTGACGGGATCGTCAATGCTGTATTTAACACCGTATATCAATTCGGAAATAAGTGCTAAAGCTCTTATTGTTTTAGGACCCACACCTTTTATAGATATCAATTTCTCGAAATTTTGAGGCTTTTTTTCATATGTGGAAGTAAGTATCTTTTCAAATCTGTCAATGCTTATGTCAGTCGTATTTATGTGATGTCTTGAAGGAAGACTGTAATGTTTTTCCTCAAATTTTTTTATCTTATTCATATCTTTTATTACAGATTGAGGATTTTCACATGCAAGGTCCGAAATAGTTTCTCTTGCTATACTGCTTGCCCTGTCTATTAAATTTAAAACGTTTCCCCTGCTATCGCAGCAAATTGCATTATGAGGTTCGCAAACAAAATCCTGGAAGCTGCTGCTAAGCCAGTGATATCTTCTTGCCATCTTGTTTTCTTCATTCATACCCTGCTGAACAACCGCCCATTTGCTGCCGTCTTTTGTAAAAAAGAAGCAGTGGTGATAAAGCTGGTAACCATCCTGAAGCGCAGTACTGTCAACTTTGGCAGACATTTTGCTGCAATAAACTAAGCCGCTAAAATCTTTTCCTGTTTCTTCCCCTGCTTTTTCAATTTCTGAAGGCGTCTTTCTTGAAGTACCGCCCTTACCGCCGGCAACATAAAATCCCAGATCCTTTTCAATTCCCTTAACTGATTCTTTTAATGCACCGCAAACTGTTGTTGTCAATCCGCTTGAATGCCAGTCAAACCCGAGGACACAGCCAAATGCCTGGAACCATAAGGGATCCGAGATTCTTTCCAGAACTTCAGCAGCCCCATGTTCGGAAACCATAATCATAATTATTTCCCTGGAAAGGTCTTTCATTCTGCTGAAAAGCCAGTAAGGAGCTTTTCCGCCATGAAGAGGAAGAATAATTGTGCCTGTTTTCATTTTTCCTCGTTCCTTGTAAAAGGGACAAAAGCAACATCACCGATATTCTCGGTATGTATTTTTCCATTAATTTTTCTTAATTTCAATAATTGCTGGTTCCAATAACGCGGGCCTGACGGGATGACCATAATACCTCCCTCCTTAAGTTGCTCGATTAATGGCGGTGGTATTTTTTCTGCTGCCGCAGTGACAATTATTCTATCGAAAGGCGCATATTCTTTCCATCCATAATAGCCATCCCTGTGTTCTATTTTTATATTTTTATATCTTGCAAGGAGTATTTTTGTTTTTTCAAATAATGATTTTACAATTTCGATCGTGTATACGTTTTTGACAATCTCTGCAAGTATGGCAGCCTGGTAACCGGAACCTGTACCTACCTCAAGTACCTTTTCATTTCCTTCAAGCTCCAGACTTTCCGTCATAAGAGCCACGATATAAGGCTGTGATATAGTTTGACCGAAACCAACAGGCAAGGGCCTGTCTTCATAAGCCTCATCTTTTGCATCATCATCAATAAATTCCTCCCTCGGAACTTTCTTCATTGCCTGTATCACTTTTTTATCGGTTATTCCCCTGGCCACAATCTGGTAATTTATCATATCATTTCTTAAAAGTTCATAATTTTTTTTCATTTTAAATAATTCCTGATCCTGATAAAAAATAATTAAATTAAAATTAAAATAAAACCTGAATTGGGATAATATAGGCTTTATTTATTCAGGTATTTGTAATAATTATAACATTATTTTGGATTTCATTATCAAATTAATATGACTGGATTAATATAGTTAATAGTAATAAAATTCTACTGTTATTGGAATTTTTAGGAAAAATTATTAATGATTAATTTAGAGCTGTCAACAATTCTTACTAATCTTGCTGAAATCAATAAAAGCAAAAATGATGAATTGAAAACTGTGATAAATCTTACAGGTGCTGCCAGAACAATCAGAGATTACCCTGAGCCCATAGAAGAGGCATATTCTGCAGGAATTCTTGAAAAGATGCCCGGCATAGACAGGTACTCTTTTGAATTAATCAAAGAATACTTTGAAAAAGGTAAAATCAGTGAATATGAAAAAATAAGGGCATTATACTCTGATGACCTGATTAATTTTGTCAGAATGAGTGGGTTGGGTAAAAGAAGGGTTTTTAAAATTTATGAAATTTTGCAGGTCAGCGATATTGATGACTTAAAGGATAAGCTGATAGATAAAAATTCTATAAAATATATTTTGAAATATCCTGATCTTGAGAAGGATTTTATAAATCCAATACATATCGAAAGGATGCTTGAAACAGTTAAATAT
>JAMCSM010000185.1 GCA_023380915.1 Actinomycetota bacterium
CCCTATGGAAAAAGGTTTTGAGTGTCTGAAACGTTTACGGGGTATGTTTGCTTTTGCTATATGGGATGAAAAAGAAAAAATTCTTTTTCTTGCAAGAGACAGGATTGGCAAGAAACCTCTGGTTTATTCCTTACTTAACAATTCTATTATATTTGCCTCTGAAATCAAGGCAATTCTTCAGCATCCGGGGATTAAGAAAGAAGTTTCCCCTGAAAGTATTGACATGTTCCTGAGTTATCAGGCAATACCATCTCCTTACACTATTTTTAAACAAATACATAAACTTCCACCTGCATCATATCTTATATGGAAAAATGGAAACGTAAAAATTGAAAAATACTGGGATGTGGATTTCAGTAAAAAGATTATATTAAAAAGTCTTGAGGATTACGGGGAATTATTATGGCAAAAACTCAATGAAGCAACCAAGATACGGATGATTTCAGATGTTCCATTGGGAGCATTCTTAAGCGGAGGAATTGATTCCTCCACGATTGTTGGGATAATGAGTCGGTTTTCCTCACAGTCTGTCAAAACTTTTTCCATAGGGTTTGGAGAAAAGGATTATAGTGAGCTTGAATATGCTAAAACAGTGGCAACCTATTTTGGTACAGACCATCATCAATTCATCGTCAAGCCGGATATTATAGAAATTCTTCCAAAACTTGTATGGCATTATAATGAGCCGTTCGGTGATTCCTCCATGGTTCCTACATATTATGTAGCACAACAAACAAAAAAATATGTAACAGTTGCATTAAATGGTGATGGCGGTGATGAAAATTTTGCAGGCTATACAAGATACTGGCAGACTATTCTTATGCAGAAATTTTTTAGCATGTACGTGAAATCTCCTGGAATAATAAGAAAAAATTTACCGGCATTATTACAAAAAAACGACAGGTTTTCCAGTAATAACGTTCTAAAGGTTATTCCATATCTTGAAGAAATTGAAAAATATTATAAGAATAATATATACACAAGAATACTTACATCATTTTCAGAAAGTAAAAAAGATGGACTTTATTCCCATGATATGAAAGAAGAATTAAAGAATTTCACTTCAATAGATTATTTACAAAGTATATGGGAAAAAACCGGTAATTTTTGTTTTCTTGAAAAAATGCTTTACACAGATTTTCACTTTTACCTTCCGGAAGTATTAATGGTAAAAATGGATATTGCCACAATGTCAAATGCCCTGGAAGGACGGAGTCCGTTTTTGGACCACCTGTTTATTGAGACTATTGCACAATTTCCTGCGGGACTTAAATTTAGAAGATGGACATCAAAATATATTCTGAAACAGAAACTAAAAAGATTTCTTCCGGAAAAGATTTTGAAAAGGAAAAAAATGGGCTTCGGGATACCATTGAGTGAATGGTTCAGAGGAGAAATGAAGGAATACATGAGTAAAATTTTATTGAGTGAAAGATGTTTATCCAGGGGTTATTTTATTCCTGACAGGATTAAACAGATTGTTACAGAACATATTTCCGGAAAAGCAAATCATTCAGGTCGTTTGTGGTTATTGTTAAATCTTGAGATTTGGCATAAAATATTTATTGATGGGGAAAATATATAGGAGAAAAGGGGGTTAAAATGTCCAAAGTATATTTTGCAAGTTCTAAAGTAGCAAAAATGGAAGCAAACGCTACACTTCCTGCAAAGTTTGAAAGACTTCTTGAAAAAACTGACATACAGGACAAAATAAACAACAAAAGGGTTATGATAAAAATGCATATTGGTGGCGGAATAGGATATACTACAATACATCCAATTTTTTTAAGAAAGTTAGTTGACTTCATAAAACAGAATAAAGGCCAGCCATTTATAACCGATATAAATAACTTTGATGTCATAAGAGGTTATACACCGGAAGTGATAGGCTGTAATTTCTATCCTGTAACTGGATTAAGGGATACGAATTATTTTACAAAAAAATTTCCTGAAGGGTATGGGGTAAAAGAAATTCAGATAGGTGGAATAGTAAAAGATGCAGACTTTCTTATAACTTTTTCCCATTCAAAAGGACATGGACACAGCGGTTATGGCGGTGCAATAAAAAACCTCGCAATGGGTTTTCTTACTGCTAAATCAAGGGGTGATATTCATGCAACAATGAGCGCAAGGCCTTTCTGGAATAAAAACTTATGTATATATTGTAGATTATGTGCAAAAAACTGCAGGACCAAAGCAATAACCTTTAATGATAAAAATGAACTTTCTATTGACTTTCATTCCTGTATATTCTGTATGAGATGTGTTGCAGTATGCCCCAAAGAAGCTTTAAAATTAAATATGTCCAATTATTCTATATTCCAGAGAGCAATGGCAATGTCCATCAAAACCACTCTTGATGAACTCAAGGGAAACTATTTTCACGTTAATGTCATAATGAATGTAACTCCATTTTGTGACTGCTGGGGATTTTCAACACCCGCAATAATACCTGACGTGGGAATTTTAGGTTCCCATGACATTGTATCCATTGAAAAGGCATCCCTGGATTTAATAGACAAACAAAAATATATACAAGGAACTCTTCCAGGACACTTAAAGATGAGTAAAATCAAGGGACATCTTTTTAAAAAAATATGGGGGAAAGACCCATACATCCAGGTAAAAGAGGCAGAATCTTTAGGACTTGGAGAAACAAAATATAACATTGAAGAAATCAGGTAGCATTTCTTCTTTTTGTCTGACGTCCATAAAAAAGAATAAATGGAAAATAAAAACAGAATAATATTTTTGATTCTTATATTTTTTCTTGCTCTAATTATAAGAATTGGTTTTATTCGGACGCTTAATAATACTATTAATGTTTGGGGTGATTGGTGGAGTCGCTTGGGGTGGCAATTAGCGACAGGTAAAGGTTTCTGGGTGGCGAATCCGTTTTTCCATGGTGGTTCGCTTTTCTATGCATGGCGTACCCCGGGATTTCCTTTCTTTTTATCAATAATATATAGAATATTTGGTCATAACTTTTTGGCTGCAAAGATAGGATTGGCTGTTTTAAGTTCTTTAAGTGCTGTTTTGATTTATTTTAATGGAAAAATTTTAGTAAATGAAAAAACAGGTATTATCAGTTCATTGATTTATGTTTTTTATCCAGCAGCAATATTCTGGACAGGATACCTTGCTCCTGAAACACTTATAACTACAATATTACTGTTTTTTTCTTTATACTTTTTTTTAGGAGAAAAACATGAAAATAGTTATATGTTCTTCTTTGCCGGAGTTTTTTTGGGTTTAGGAGTTTTAGTTTTTTCTCTCTTTTTAGTTGTTTTGCCTATAATTATTATCTACTTTTTAATTAAAAATAAAAATCTATTTATAAAAGGTGTTTTACTGACATTTGCCGGTTTCTTTTTAGTTGTCAGCCCATGGATAATAAGAAACTATAAAATTTATAGAACGTTTCTTTTGACATCTACAGAAGGAGGTATAGTTTCTTATATAGCCAATAATCCTTTATCAATTTATCAACCATCAGGTTATTGGAATCCACCATTGGGTTATTTTAAAAAACTTAAGGGATTTTCAGAAATTAAAATAGATAGGTATCTATATATGAAAACTCTTTCTTTTATAAAACATAATCCCAAGGAATATGCTTCTCTTGTTTGGGAAAGAGTTATACGATTCTGGCGTTTTTACCCGCATACCTTCTCAGGTCCCGGACATAGTAATTATTATAAAAAATATGTTTTGGCAAGTTTATTTACTATAGGATTGCTTTTACTGATTTCTTTTTGGGGAATTATACTTTCTTTTCATAAAAAAAGATGGAAAAATTTTTTATTTCTGTATCTTTTAATATTTGCATGGTCAGCTCCCTTAATTTTATTTTTCAAAGTAGTAATCAGATACAGAGAACCGATTATGCCTTATATGATAATTTTTGTTTCATTTACAATTAGCCAATTATTAGATAAAAAGAGAAAATATGTGGAAAAACAAAAAAGTGTCTGTTATATTTCCTACTTATAATGAAAAAAATTCAATAAAAAATTGCATAGATGATTTTTTTTCATCAGGTTTTGTTGATGAAATAATTGTTGTTAATAATAACGCATATAAAGGTACGGATGAAGAGGTAAAAAAAACCAGAGCCCGGCTTGTATACGAGAAAAAACAGGGCTATGGGTTTGCTATATGGAAAGGCTTACAGGAGGCAGAAGGGGATTACCTTATTATTTCTGAACCAGATGGAACGTTTTCCGGGGTAAAGACGTGATAAAGCTTCTTGCATATAGCGATGATTTTGATTATGTTATTGGAACAAGGACAACTGAGGAATTGGTATGGTATGGTGCAAATATGGACTTTTTTCTGAAATGGGGTAACTGGTTTACAGGTAAAATGGTTGAATTTTTATACAATACAACGACTTTAACGGATGTAGGCTGTACAATGAGACTCATTAAAAAACCTCTATATGAAAAAATAAAAAAATTTTTCACTATCGGGAAAGAACATTTTGGACCTGAACTTACCCTTCTTGTTATAAAATCAGGAATAAAATTTATTGAAATACCTGTAAACTATAAACCCCGGATAGGAACTTCTGTGGTATGCAAGT
>JAMCSM010000186.1 GCA_023380915.1 Actinomycetota bacterium
TGCTTCAAAAAAGGGTAATTCTGACATAACTTAGCTGCGTATTAACATAAGGATATGAAACAGACTTCATTTCCAGGATACTTTGAACTTTTAATTTTTTTAAGTTATATTATATAATCCAAATTACCATAGCATAAGTAAATTATCTCAGTATGGGAAAGATTATCACTGATTGGTGTAAGCTTGAAATTATTATTTTGTGTCCTTGTAGCTCAGATGGATAGAGCACAGGTTTCCTAAACCTGGTGTCGGCAGTTCGAATCTGCCCAGGGACACCATAAAAATGGGCTCTCAACCAAATAACGGGGCAGTCGCTCGGCTCTCAACCAAATAACGGGGCAGTCGCTCGGCTCTCAACCAAATAACGGGGCAGTCGCTCTAACAACACAAGGCTTTAACACGCAACCTGTAGTTTTCAAAGTTTCTAAACCCATATGCACGCCTTGAGATCATCTCCATTTTATTATGAAACCCTTCAGTAATTCCATTACTTTTTGTAAACCTAAACATCCTTGCCACCTCCTCCCTCCATAAATCTAAAGTATTACCAAGTGTAACCAGAGGTTCAAGCATGGAACTTTTTAACTTGTCTATATAATCCAGGAATACCGGAATTATCCTTCTGCACTCATATTGTGTTCTCTTTTTTAACTTTAGGAGTGTCACCAGCTCCTGCTTGAAATCATAAATGACTTTCATTTCTGGATGGGCAATAAAATAACTGCTAAGTTTAGTTATCTGCTCAGCTCTTAGGTTCTCCCTGTTTCTTCTCATAAGAGAGAGAAGTCCCCTGTTCTTTCTTCCCACAGGGTCAATCATGCTCCAGGTCTTCAAGAAGTGGTGGTTTGCTAGCCTTATTACATGGAACCTGTCAGCTACGATAAGTGCATCAGGAAAGTGTTTCCTTATAATATTTCTGTAAGGATCAGACAGGTCCATTACAACAACACGCACACCATCCTTTCCGGCTAGCTTGCCAAAATAGCCATCAAGAGTCTTCTCGGTGCGTCCCAGGGTAAGGTCAAATATCTTATTTTTTCCTAAATCACAAAGCGTAGTTGCATATCCTTTTTTTCTGGTAAAGAAGTGCTCGTCTATTCCAATTACCCTGGGACAGGGGTTATTTACTGTATGGGAAACTTTCTTTGCAAGCAGGTCATGGTACCACCGCTCCACTGTAGCAGTACCTATAAATAGACTTTTTGCAAGGTAGCTTTGTGTATGGCCATTGTTGTGTTTTTCAAATACTTCAAACCTGAATCCCTCAGTAGATCTCTTGTATTTTAGTACCCCAGGAAATCTCATATTAAAGTAGCGGCCGCAAGATATGCAGCGGTATTTATAGCCGGTAAGATATAGCTTTGTAGTTCGGGCACCCATACTTTCATGATTTAGCCTTCTTATATACCTGTCTTTTTTACGAAGTTTGGTAGCATTGCAGAATGGACAGGAAATTTTACTGGTATATTTGGCTTCTATTATTACAGGGTTACGTCCTGTAATATTTTCTACCTCATACCCGTAAATATTTAGTATACTTACACTTAAGGGCATTTCGTTCTCCTTTAATAGTTTGTTAGTCAATATCCTTATAGGTTTAAATTCGCATCCTTTTTTTGTGCAATGGTAATAAGGATATTTTTTGCTTCTACCTTTAGACCAGCTTCCTTTTAAATTGCTATTACAATAAGGGCATTTTAAAAATCTGGTAAGTGGAAAATCTTTTGCTAAAGTTGGCTTATAAAATTTCTTAGTATTTTTATTTAATGATTCCTGAATTTTAAAGAATTCTGCTTCACTGATTATAGGTTTATGTAATCCTTTTATTGGTTCATTAAAAAGTTTGGTCTTTATAATGCCTGCATATACAGGATTAGCCAAGATATTAGAGACTTTTTGAAAACTTATTTTAATACCTATATTCTTAGAAAAGATATCTAAATTCATTCGGACTAAAAATGCCTCAAATTATAGATGCCATTATTGATGAAAAAGAATTTAATTATATCTTGGCAAATTGTGAAAATATAAAATCAATGGGATTAAAAAATAATGTGGGTAGCAGAATAATTATTGATAATGATTTTATAGATAAATATTTGTATGGTGAAAATAAATGATTGGTGAAACTGATATTATTATTGATGGTTTTAATTGTGAAATGGTTGATGGCAAAAGAATTGCACAATCTGTTTTTCTTTTAGATACTGAAAAAAGTAACTGCATGGAAGTACCAACATTTTATGATAATGATATTGATAAAGAAAAATTAGTCAAAGAGTTGCAAGAAAATTACCGTAAAGAAGTTGTTGTATTTATCGAAATTAAAAATGATTATAAAAGACCAAATACTAATTATGTTATTGTTAAATTTATTGGGATTAAAAATAAATAAAAATACTTTAAATCAAATTTAAAAATTAAATTTATTTTGAATAATTTGATTAGGTTTATAAGGAAGAATATCTAATTTTTCAACTAAATTTTCTGAAATTGGTAAATTCGCTAAAGCCTTTGGTTCAACTTTTATAGCTCCTGAACCATAAGATTTACCAACTAAATTAATGTTGTTTATTGTAGATTCATCATTTAGAATAATCCATAATTTGTTTATATAATCTATATTTTTAAAATGTGAATAAACACATAAAAAACTTGTTAAAGGAATTACTTCAGCTTCATTTTTAATAAATCTAGAATTTCTTCTTCCTAGATAAGTAAACAAGAATTCTGGAGGTTCTCTTTTTTCCATTTTATACCACGGTTGCCGAGTTGATATTAGAACTTTTTTATCAATACCAATACTTTCACCATAATTTAAATAATCTTGTAAGGGTAATGGTAATTCTTCTTTTGGCTCATTATTTAAATATAATAAAAATG
>JAMCSM010000187.1 GCA_023380915.1 Actinomycetota bacterium
ATGCTAAACCATAGTCATCGTTTATATAGAATATTCCGACATTCTTACATTTTAATTTATTAATTGCAAAATCAGATTCAATATTTGCAAGGTCAATAGCATTGGGCCACAACCTAATCACAAACTTCGTATTCTCTGTTAGTTCAGGTTTGGCGGCACCAACAAATAACAAGGTATTGTCCTTTTCAGTATTTTGAACTAGTGCACTTGCCACAGAACTCATCCAACTAAGAACCAAATTTGGATTATCCTTAGTTTTCGTAAGTTGATAAATATTATTAACACTACTTATTTTACCTTGGTAATCATACGGATCAAAAACATAATCAGTTTTATTTAGTTTATTAAAATCTTCAAAAGCAATTTTCATCCCATCCAAAACTGATTGACCTAAATAACTTGACGAACCAGTTAAAGGAAGAATCGCACCAATTTCAGATTTATTTTTATCCATAGTTGAGCAAGAGTTAATTAATATACTAGAGAAAATCAAAAAGGACAGTGGGATTATGTTCATATACAATTTTGTTTTCATTTTATCCTCCTTAATTAAGTTTTCCAAAGAAAAACTGATCAATTTTTTGAATTGAATTTAGATTTTTACTTTGTTCTTGTTTTGCAAATGTTCCTTCCTGTAATAATAAAACTCTATTACTAAATTCAATTGCAGCATTTACGTTTTGTTCTATGATTAAAATGCTTTTTACCTCATTTTCTTTTATTCTAAAGAGAGCATCATACAAATTTTTGACGTTTACCGGCGAAAGACCGGCGCTGGGTTCATCAAGAATTAAAAATTTCGGCTTCTGGACGAGTACCATTGCTAAAGCTAATTGGTGTTGTTCCCCACCGCTTAAATAAGATGCAAGTAAATTTTTTCTTCCATTCTTAAACAACTCAAAGTAAGTAATGATTTCTTCAAATCTTCGAGAAAAATCTTTGTTATTCATATTGCTACCGGCAAAAAGCATGTTTTCATTAACAGTAAGATTCGGAAATATTTTTCCCCCTTGCATAAAAAAACCAAGTCCGTTTTTTATAATAGCCACTGTTTCCTTTTTAATAATTTTATCACCCTTAAATGTTATTTCACCTTCGATATAGGGTACCATATTCAAAATTGATTTGGCAAGTGTAGATTTACCGGAACCATTTTGACCTACAATAGCAACAACTTCATCTTCACTAATTTTTAAGTCAACTCTGTTGAGAATCATATTCTCTTTGGTATAACCGGCTTTTAGGTTTTTTAAGCGTAACATTATAGACCTAAATAAGTTTTTCTTACTTCAGGATTTCCAATAATATCTTCCGGTGTACCGCTAACAGTAATAATACCTTGACTCATAAAATGACAAAAGTCCGCAACTTCAAGGACAAAGTTCATATTATGTTCTATTAAAAATACTGTCATTCTTTTTTTTTCAACAAAATACTTTATTATTTCCTTTATCTTTTGAATAATCATAGGATTAACACCACTAGTGGGTTCATCGAGCAACAGTAACTTATAATTTCCCATTAGTAAGCGGGCTAAACCCAGAAGCCGCTGCAGACCGTAGGAAAGATTTTTTGCTTTATCATTTTTCATTTTTATATACGGGTTATCCTCCCCGAATAAATCCATAAATATCATCTCTGCTTTTTTCTTTCTGTCGGGTTCAATGATACCATTTCTTTTATAGAACACGAGAGATTGGAAAGGATTTTCACCGAAAAAATTACCGTCAGCAACGAGCATATTTTCGAGAACTGTCATATTCTGAAAGATGTGATTATCCTGAAACATTCTACCAATACCAAATCTGGATATTTGAGATGGATTGATATTTGAAATTTCCCTAGAAGCTCCGTTGGGTTTATAAAATATCTTACCTTCATCAGGTTTAAAGAAACCGGAAATGATATTGAACAACGTTGTTTTTCCGGCACCATTACCCCCAATAAGAGCAGTAACTTTTTCTTTAGGAACAAACAGATCAATATCGTTCAGGATATAAAATCTTTCATCTTCTTTATCACCGCGCAAGCTTACAATGTTTCTAACAAAACTTTTACGGATAGAATCGATATTTAAGATAGCATCATTATTCATTTTAGAGCATATTCTCCAGCAAGTCCTTGAGGACGTAAACGCATAAGAATAATTATCAATAGTCCATAAATAATTTGACGAAGATTTGCGGCAACACTATCAGGTAAACCAACGAATCTTAGCAATTCCGGAAGTACAACGATAAACACAGCCCCCACAACAGGACCTTTAATATTACCGGTTCCGCCGATTATTACCGCAGAAAGAATAAAGATAGCTTCATCGAGATTAAAACTCGTTGGATCGATATAGCTTACATAAGAGGCGTAAAGTAATCCGCCAATGCCTATAAAGCCGCTTGATATTACAAATGCCCAAATCTTTAAGGCAGTAACATTTCTTCCTATCGCCTGAGTAGATAGTTCATCGTCTCTAACAGCTTTTAATGCTCTACCAAAAGGAGAGTTAATCATTTTATAAAATGCTGCTACAACTAAGACTGACAGCACTGAACTTAGAATTAAAAAAGGAATAATACCGGTAATGATAAAGCTGCCAAACAATGCCGGTGACGGAATGCCAGGAATACCATAAGGACCTTTTGTTACTGAAATCCAGTTATAAAGAATGGTATAAACAATCAATTGGAAACCGAGGGTTGCAAGAATAAAATAATCACCGTGTAATCTTAATGACGGATAAGCAATAAGTAAACTTAGAATTGATGTTCCAAGTATTACAAAAAGCAGAGCTGGAATAAGTGATAAATTTAAGACCATTAATGCAAATACTGCTAGATAAGCACCAATACCGTAAAGTGCAGCCTGCCCAATTGATAAGAGGTTTGTCATTCCTACAAGTAGATTTGTGCTTGTTGTAAGGATGATGTAGATGTTAACCATTATTATTATGTGAAAAACATAATCCATAATTAAACAACTCTTCGCTTTTCGCCGAGTAATCCTTGCGGTCGAAAAAGCAAGAATAAGATTAATAAAGTAAATGTAACAGCATCCTGCCAACGTGCTGATAATGCCCAAACCGATAATGATTGCAATATTCCAATAATGAAACCCCCTAAAATCGGCGCTTCGAACCTACCTATTCCACCAATAATTAAGGCAACTACTGCATTTAGCAGCATAGGCATTCCAACATAAGGATCCATACCCACGTCAAATGCTATCAAACCACCACCCACAGCTGCAAAGAATGCGCTAATAGCAAATAGGATTAATCTCATTTTATAATTATCCATTCCAAAAACCGAACACAGCACATCATCATCCCGCATAGCACGAGTTCTAATACCAAATTTTGAGAATTTGAGAAATACTAAAAACGATACAAGCAAAAAGATGCTAATTAAAAACTGAGCTAGTTGTGTATAAGTAATTATGATATTTCCCAAGGCAACTGTTGGAGAGATATTCTGATTCAGGATTTTAGTTTCATTTCCGTATAACATAGCAACTATATTTATGACAACTATCATTATACCAATAGAACTAATCATAATAATATTGAGTGAGCTGTTCTTTTTTGAAAGAGGTTTATAAACTAAAATTTCCATTATCAAGCTTAAGATAATTGTGGACGCAACAGCCAACGCAATTGATAAAATTAAAGGATATCCAAGATTTGAATAAAAAGTCAACATTAAGTAGGGACAAAACATGTAAAGAACTGCATAAGCAATATGGAATATCCTTGTAGTATTATAGACAAGTGAGAATCCTAATGAAACGAGTGAATAAACTGAACCGATAATTATGCCATTAATTATGAACTGTAAGAGCATTATCACCCTTTTTCCTGTAGTATTGCAATAAGACTAATTATATCAATCGGTTTCTTGAAAAAATGTTTGGCACCAAGATTCAAAGCTTCTTCGGCATAACTAAATTCTTTATATGCACTCATAACAAAAGCATAGACATCCGGTTTATTCATTTTTATCCATTCAATAATTTTCAAACCATCAACATTTCTCTCATCATTTTCATTAAGACGGATATCGACAAGCGCAAGATCAATTTCCTCTTTTAGTTTGTTTAGTGCTTCATCATAATTCGAAGCCGTGTAAATCTCAAACTTTTTTTTGAGCGCAACAGCTAAAGAATTGAGGTACATACTTTGATCGTCGACTATAAGTAATTTTTTCATAGTTCAATTTATAAGTAATGATAAGTAATCATTTATAATGCCACAAGAAATAATTCAAAAATGATGTCTTTTCTTATAGGTGCATTTGTTCGTTCTGAAAAATTCAGAATAAATTCTTAGAAATTTCGAATATCTGCAACAATATGGCGATAAAGTTTTCATTTGATTAATTCCCGTCGTGTGGTTTCTATAGTTAGTATTGATAACAGCAACGTTTCGCATCCGGATATCTCCTCAAATTCTTCATTAAGTGTACATAAAATTTTTGTATTACTAAATTCTCTAATCTAAAAAAATAGCCATATTATTAGTTTGACATCTATAAAATACTGTATAAGAATAATAAAGCAAAACGAATACAAAAAACCATTTTAAGGTTATAGCTTACTTCGAGAATAAAAACAAACTTCTTCTTTTTGGGTATGATTATTTTAAAAAATTTATTTATATTTTTTTTTGCAATTA
>JAMCSM010000188.1 GCA_023380915.1 Actinomycetota bacterium
TGGAACGTATCAAAATAATAATTACTGAAACCTGCCCTCTTCACTTTTAAACACAAATCGGTATCCTCACTGTACATAAAATAATTCTCATCAAACCCGCCAACCATAAAAAAAATTTCTTTTTTCAACAGCATGAATGCACCCGTTAACCAGTCAACTTCCATTTTACTGTTGTGATCCCAGTAAGACATAAAATAGGAACCGAAAATCTTTGATTTTTTAAAAATCCTGTACAAAAAAAAACTTTCATAAAATTGCCTGCTTATCATAGGGAAAGACCTGCAGCTGTATTGCAGGGAACCATCCGGGTTTAATATTTTAACACCTATAATACCTATTTTTTTACCAGTAATTTTGTTTCTGTAAAATTCCAGGACTTCTTCAATTCCTTCCCTTATGAATTCCGTATCCGGATTTAAAAACAATAAAAATTCACCTTTTGCTTTTCGGGCACCTTCGTTTGAAGCTTTGGAAAATCCCTCATTGCTCTTGTTTACAATCAAAGAAAAATTGTTATACTGTTCTGTAATTTTTTTTAAGTAACCAGTACTGTTGTCGGTAGAATAATTATCTACAATAATTAATTCCCATGAAAAAGCTTTCAATCCGTTGCCCTTACTATCATCCGGTAAAAACGACAAAATGCTTCCGACACACTTATTAATAAATTCAATGCAATTATAATTGACGATTATTATGCTTAAATCCATTTTTTCTCTTAAAGTTGCCAATACAGCATATTAATTTTTTATATTAATTTAACTTTTTTATTTCTTCTCCGATAATTTTCAGGAGCTCCTTTTCAAAATTCAAACTTGAAAATCTTTTTGAAGAACAAACAGCCTGCTGCCTTATTTTTTCAATATCGATATTTTCACTGCATACCTTCAAAGTCAATTTCTTCAAATCATCCCAGGTCTCAAATAAAAAACCATTCAGGCCATTTTCAATTATTTCAGGCTGCCCGCCCTTATTTATCACTATTGATATGCACCCGGATGACATAGCCTCAACAGTTGTAATTCCGAAATGTTCAAATTTTTCAGGATGCCTTTCTTCATCCTCATTCATTCCTGCCGCATGCCAGAAAATTGAAGATCTGGAAAACAGTTCTATCAGCTTATCCCATTCTATATTGGTTAAAATTTCAATGGGATAATCCAGGCTGATTTTTCTGATTCTTTCCACATATTTCAGATGTTCCGTCTTATTTTCAACTCCGCCTGCAAGATAAAGGCGGTACTCTTTCATCTCAGCGGGATATTTTGTATATAGCTCGATAAAAATCTGTGCAAGTTCCAGTTGTTTTTTATTATGATGATCGGGGAAAAATCTTCCCACACTTAAAATTACTTTATCTTTTTTACCAATTTTAAAATTTTCAACATCCACGGGAGGGAAAAGTATATTGCTTTCTTTATTCCAGAATTTTTTTATCCAGTATTGAGTATATCTTGAAATGGCTATTATATTATTATAAGTTTCAAGAAATTTTAAATTCCTGGGAAAAGAAACCAGGAACAAAGGAGTAAAGCCAAGAATTTTCAAAATTAATTTTTTTATAATATTGATCGGTGCCTCATTATAAATTACCACCCCCAGCTTTCTGGAATCCTTTGACAGAACCTCCAATTCATTTGGTGTAAAAACATCGGAAGATATTTCCAAAATCAAATCGTTGTTTTTGTCACTTTTCGGAACCGGAAAATTAAAAATTGTCTTCTCACCACTGCTTAATTTTACTTTATCTTCATATAATAATTTTCCTGTCTCAACTTCTGAAATTGTTATCCTGCAATTCATGGGATCTAATCTTGAAATCCCCGGATTTTTTAATCCCAGTTTTACATAATCTTGGGGATTTTTAAAAAGGATCACTGTTTTGCCGCTGCTCCAGCTGCCGCGTCTCAAAAGGAATCTTTTAATATCATATAACCCTTCCATGACCTCTATATCCTTAAACCCATTGCACATTCTGTCTGCCATTTTGAATAACCATAAAGCAGGTGCCCTGAAAAATAAAAGCAGTAATTTGTGAATTACCCCAAAATCCACATCAAAAGGTGTTGGAAAATAACACAGGTAGATATTTCTTGCACTATATGCTGAAAGTGAGCTTAGATATGTTGCATTAATAAAAATATCATATGTCCCCGTAATTTTTTTTGCATATTCATCGGAAATAAAAGGGAAAATCTTCAAATCAATTTTACTCAAATCAAGGTTTAATCTATTTGAGACCATTTTTAGATCGGCAAATAAATCAGTGAGCAGATAAACCCTGCAGTCATCCCTTTTTGACAGAATTTCGGCTATTTTGCAGCTGTATCTTTCACCGCCTCCGGCAGTCGAAAGATATCTGTCGTAAATACCTATTTTAATCATATTCCTGCTCTTGCATGATAATTATCTGCCTGGTTTTTAAAAATCATTAAGCCAGATTTTAATTTTTTGATCATCCACCGATCTTACAGATCTTACAGATCTTATTTTTACTCTTTTAAATAAATTTACCGGATAGATATAAAATAATTCAAAAAAAATCTTTATTCTTAAAAATATATCTCTATTTTTTTGTTTTCGTCCTCTAAAGAGACTTGAAAAAAAACCATATAACCCCGAAAGGGTTGAATAAATAAATGACATATAGCTTTTTGCAACCAGATCAAGCCAGCCGCATTTAAAAATCATAATCAGCCTGTTTCTTATTACATGATAGGTAAAGCTATCGGACCATTCCCTTCCTGTTCCACAGTGATAATGCCTGACAACTGCAGCAGGATCGTAAAAGACTTTCCACCCCTTTAATCGTGCTCTCCAGAATAAGTCTACATCTTCATAATAAGTAAAAAATTCTTCATCAAAATATCCTGCATCATAAAGCATTTTCTTGTTCATAAGCAGGCTGCTTCCACTGGGGGCAAAAACTTCTTCGGTTTGGCTGAATTGGCCGGAATCAAACTGCAGATATCCCCTGTCCCTTGAATAAAAAGATTTATTTATTTCAACACCACAGCTGTTTATTAAATCTTTTTTATCTGCAAAAAAATTCTTTTGAATAAGTATTTCCATATTTTTATTTTTTTGATCGGCAAAAAGACCTGAATTATAAATGACTTTTTCCTCCAGGTTTATTTCCAGATTTCCGGTAAAATTTTCACCCGATACATTGAACAATAGGCTGAAATCCTGCACAATGTCCGGTAATGGCACCGCCATTAAAGCATTATCTTCAAAAATCCAATAATCTACTTCTCCGTTTTTACCCCTTATACCCGGATAAAATCCTTCTAAAAATTTAAAACTTGCAAGAAAATCATTGTAGTCATAATTGCTTTTTTTAAGTACCAATTCAATATTTGAAAGATTCAATCTTGTCTTCACCGGACTTTTCCGGTTATTCTCATTTATATGAAACCTTAAGGGAAGATAACTGAAAAAAAATAATACTTTCGAACTGATTGCACCACACTTTTTCTCTTTTTTTTCACAACTCATCATTGTTTTTACCATCTGTTTCAGCCATAATCTATCCGCCATACAATCGTTATTAATAAGTGCAAGATAACTGCCGTCAGCCACCTTAAAAGCAGCATTATTTCCTCCGGCATAACCCTTATTTCTGTTGAGGCCTATGATTTTAACGCCTGGAAAACCATTCTTTATAAAATCGATGGAACCATCCTTCGAATTATTATCAATCATTATAATTTGGATTTTATCTTTAGGATATTCTAAACTTGATATAGACCTGAAGAGGTTTTTAAGAAACCTTTTACCGTTATAATTGACAGTTATAATAGATATTTTGGGGTAATCGCTATTAAACAATTAATCACTCCGCTTAAAATTAAATAAAATTAACCCCGTGAAATTACTACTACACCTATCGTAATTATTGCTGCACCAATCCACCGGATCGGGTTCACGCTTTCTTTTAGAATGAATTTTGAGACAATTAATATCAAAACATAGGTTAGTCCTATGAAGGGGTAAGCAAAACTCAAATCCACGGCTGAAATAACAATCAACAGGATAGGCAGCAGAAATTA
>JAMCSM010000189.1 GCA_023380915.1 Actinomycetota bacterium
ATATGAAAAATTATAAAATGGCGGGAAAATATCCTTAATTTTTTCATATCCCAATATAAAAAGAATAAAGAAACCAATGGATGGCGTATACATCCAGTGTTCCCTGAAGTTTCCATTTACAGGCAGGGCAATGTCTGAAATAATTGAATAGCTTACAAGAAACCATGAGCCTGCAAAAAGTATATAAGGATTCTTTCTTTTTTTCCATAAGAAAAATAAAAAAACAACAAACAAGATAAAACCTGCAATAAAATAAGGGTCTTTTATATTTGAAAAAAAAGAAGAAACATAGGGAAGCTCTCTTCCTATACCAAGAACAAAAGGAAAAACAAGTGTCCATATATAAAGGAAAAAAGCCTTGAAGCTTGTGAAAAATCTTGGAAGAAATTGAGCCTGTGCAATAATAGGAGTGAATTTTAATATTGTGAGCCGCAATATTCCATATATTAAAGATATGTAAAAAAAGATAAACGTCCACCACTTCTTTTTATATCCATCTTCTATTTTAATGCCATCCCTGCCTGAAGAAGATAATACTGAAGATGAGTTTCTGGCATGTTCATAAATAAGTAGCAGAAAAGGGGTAAGAACCGCTGTCTCTTTGGATAAAAAGGATAAAACAAAGAAAATAAGAGAAAACGTATACCTGCGTTCAGAAAAAAATAAAATAGTCAGCAGTGTCCAAAACAGGCATAGCGGGTCTGCTGTCCCTGATACATAAGTTATAGCCTCTGTTTGTATAGGATGTATTGCCCATAAAAGAGACGATAAAAAAGAAACGTTTTCCGGGTATATTTTTCTCAATAATACATAAATAAGGATGGCATTTCCGATATGCAAAAAGATATTTAAAAGGTGGTATGGCACCACGTTTAATCCAAATATGTGATAGATAATGGCATACAGGATTGTCTGCATGGGCCTGTAAAAATTAGAGGGTAATCCATAAACAGAATAAAAAAGATTTGTTTTAAAATAAACAGGGAAAAACCTGAAATTTTTAATAAGAGGGTTAATAACGATAAGGTCTAAATCATCCCTTAAAAAGTGATTAAACAGGGAATTGGAATAGACCAAAAAAGGTAAAAGGATTAAAAGAAAGAATAATATTTTTTTATTTACCATGGAGTTTTTGTATCCTTATTATTGTCTGCTCCTGAATTTTCGCTTCTCCAGGATGACCTGCCAATTCATAAAGAATTGCAAGGTTATTTCTTATAAAATTGTTGCCTGTAATATCATATATAAAGATTGAATATCCTGCTTTTGCCACTGGCGGCACTGGTTTCAGCCAATTGAAAATATCCCTGAATTGTGGTGGAAATACAAGTCCCTGTAAATTATTTACACTAATAGCAAGATACTCCCTTTGAGACATGGAGACTGTATATTTCTGCGCATCGGAATATTGCTGCATTAAAAGAGGCTGGTATTTTATTCCATAAATAGACGGGTCTATACTTCCAAAATAACTTAATATAAGCGGGGGATTTCCTTTTTCTTTAAGAAACACTTTCAGCCCTTTTAAATTCTGGCCCCAATCAATGTTGGAATCCACTAAATACTTCCAGCCATTATTGGGACCCTGTGCCAATCTATTAAAATACGAAAGGTCATTGGGAATAATCCTGATGGAAGTAATACAAAACCACAAACTCAAGGCAGCAACAATTATTTTCCATTTTAAATGTCTTTTCATAACAGACGGGACAATCTTCCCTGCAAAAATATATAGAAATGGATAAAGTGGCAGGATATATCTAATCCCGAGCTGTAGTTTGCTCATTGATGCAAGAATAAAGAGAATTACTGCAGGTATAAAAAGAACATATTCCCTGTCCTCAATTTTTTCGCTGAAAAACAGGGCAAGCAGAAACATAATAATAAAAGCAATAGGGGTCTTGTAAAGAAAGGCAAAAATAAAATAACCTCTAAAACCCTTTAATGAAAACCTGCCATTAAGAAAAGAAATGTGGGTTTTTTATAATAGCCTCTGAAGAACGTTATGAAATCCTGTAAAAAATTCTCCTGTATGAACAAAAAAGTAAAAGGAGGAAAGAACAAAAAAAGGAATGATAATAATGCATAACAGACCATATAATGAAAAAACCTGTTTTTTAAGAGTGGATATTTTATCCTTGTATTCTTTCCTGGTAAGTAAAAAAAGACAGATAGTCAGCAAAGCAGGGGGAATTAAAACAGGTGTTGTAAATTTTGTTGCAAACGCCAGACCAAGGCACAAACCAAAAAATAAAAGCCATAATTTATTCTGTTGGGAAAGATATTTATAAAACATGTATATTGTCAGAAAAACAAATAGAGCCTCACCTGTATCTGTAGTTACAAGAGCGCTATGGGCAAGAAAGTTTGGACAGAATGTAAATATAAAAAGAGAGAATAATCCTGCATAATATCCATACAATTCTTTTGACCATAAGAATATGAAAAAACCAAGAATAAGAGACAAAAAAACCATAGGAAGCCGCGCCCAGAATAAGAGCTGGTTTATTTCCACTTTATTTTTAAAAAAGAATCTTTCCCCTTCTGACCATTCACCTCCAAGCCATTTATTGAAATTTTTATGGACAAAAGATGGTAGTTTGGGATGTAGATGCAGGATTGAGAGTCCTGCCAATATTTTACAAAGAGGCGGATGTTCAGGGTTAATGGAAAAATTATGTGTGGTTATATAGGAATACCCTGCAAAAATATGGACAGTTTCATCATTTGTAATGGATGTTTTGTTTATAATATTTATTTCTATTATAAAGAAAACAAAAAGAAGTAGAACAACCGGAATAATTTTTTTTATTTCTTTCATCTATTTATTATGCCATTTTAAGTAAATATTCACTAAACAGTGTTTCCTCCAAAAAGATTGGCGGAGAGAAGAGCAATC
>JAMCSM010000190.1 GCA_023380915.1 Actinomycetota bacterium
ATGATAGAAAAAAATAAAATTGTTTCGACTGAAGGACCAATGAAAGCATTATTGTTATTTGCAGATGTAATTGATTCTTCAGTTTATAGTTCAACATGGGGTGTGGTGGAATATGCTAAAAAATTGAAACACTGAAATAAAACAATGGATAAGAAACAGTAAAGTTAGATAAAAGGAATGAAGATGTTTTTTTAAAAATCACTATATAAAAAATGGCAAGAAAAAGAAATTATCCAGTTACAGTATGGCTGGATGGAAAAGAATTGATGCTTCTAAAAGATAAGATATCAAAAACTAATTTCTATCGCAGTGATTATATTAGAAAATGCTTATTTGATAAAAACATTACAGTTGTGCCAGGTATAAGAGATTTAATTATTGAATTTAAAAGAATAGGAAGTAACCTGGATAAAATAACCCGTTCAGTAGATTGTAATACATCAACCATGGTGGTAGATAATCTTGAAAATATAAAAGAAGATCTAAAAACAGTTTGGGCTAAGTTAGCCGTAGTAATGAAAAAATTATAAATTATAAATATTTTTATGGCAGTTATAAAAATAATTCCTTCAAAGGGAAGAATAAAAAATATAATAAATTATGTTCTAAACAAAGAAAAAACTGATGATCGTATTATGAGCGGAAAAGACTGCTCCCCGCAAAACGCCATAGATGAGATGAATACTACAAAAGAGCTATATAATAAAATAGACGGTATTAGTTACCATCATATAATCCAAAGTTTTAAGCCTGAAGAAACAAATCCAAAAAAAACTCATGAGATAGGAAAAGAGCTTGCTGAAAGACAATTTAAAAACCATGAGGTGCTGGTTGTTACTCATATTGATAAGGATCATATACATAATCACCTTATAGTAAATTCGGTATCTTTTAAAAATGGCAGTAAGCTGGTTTCAAATAAGGAGACTTTAAGGGAAATTAAGCGGGAAAGCAATAGAATATGCCAGAGGGAAAATCTATCAATTATAAAAGAACCTTATGCCCACAATCGTTACTCGATGGCTGAATACAGGCTGGCTGAAAAAGGGATGCCTATCTGGAAAGAACAGCTGCGCTGCGCAATAGATGAGGCAAAAGAGCATTCTAAAAATTTAGTTGAGTTAAGGCAATATCTAAAGAAAAACTTTAACATAGATATGAAGATACAAAATAAAAATCTTAGCTTTCTTCATCCGGAAAAGAAAAAATATTGTCGCGGTAAAAAGCTGGGACATGCTTATACAAAAGAAGAAATTACAGGATTTTTTGAAAGAGGCCCGGAACGTAATATGGTAAACCTGGGTTTACCATATAGAAATGCTAATTTTAAGATACCGAAAATAAAAAATGTAAATTTGAGGCTGGGTAGAATTGCACCGGGGATAGAAAGCATAGCCAATAAAATTTCAAGAGATATTGAAAAAGAAAAAATAAGAGTTGAAGCTAAAAAAGAAAATCTTTCAAGGTCAAGAGAAAAGTATATTACTAAAGACACAGGGAGAGAAAGATAGTGGCTTTCAGGGCAAGAATTATAATATCTGCTTTAATACTTGTTATTATGTTAACTGTTGTGCCTATACTGTCATCAGTTTTTGGACAGTTTCTTGAAGTTTACAGGTTTAATTTATTACTTGTCCCGCAAAATTTTATAATAAAAACTGCTGCCAGTAGCAATACTTATCTTAATTTTTTTACAAAGGTCAACCCAGTAAATATTTTAGGTTGGGGTATTGTAGGGCTTTTTTTGTCATATTCACTTTTTGGAATGCTGGATCTAAAACTGCAAAAAAGATATATGCAAAAAGATGATTATGGAAGCCACGGCACGTCAAGATTTCAGACTCCAGGAGAAATAAAAAAACATTATTTTAAAGACAGTCTTGGGTGGTTTTTAGGTTCAAATGAGGCAGGAAAGACATATTTTATTGGAATGCCAGGATCATATCACTCAATAAGAAGCAACCTTAATATGCAGACATTGGTACTGGGTAGTCCTGGAAGCTTTAAGACTACAAGCTTTGTTCTTCCAAATATATTTCACATTCCATATATGTATAAAAATTTGGTTGAAAAAGGTGATTTAATAATAACCGATCCTAAAAGCGAGATTTACTGCCTGACTTCTAAGTATCTGGCAGATTGTGGATATGATGTTTATGTACTTGACTTTATCAACTTAAAATATGGTGACAGCCTTAACCCTATAAATTATATATCAAGTGAAAAGGAGCTTATGGAAATAGCCGAAGGCTATATCAGTTCTGTAGCTGATACAACAATACTGTCTTATAGCAGTGATACTTTTTGGGAAGAATCCGAAGGTCAACTTTTAGGAGCACTTATAGGTTTTGTAAAGGAAACATATCCGAAAGATCAGCAGACATTCGGGCAGGTTTTAGAAATTTTAACTTCCGAAAATGTAAGAAACCCCAAAAAAGCTTTAAAATTTTTTAAGGAATACAACATTAGTGGAACACCTGGCCAACTCTGGAATAACTTTCTACTGGCAGAAGATAAGGTACGGGCAAATATCCTAATAGGGCTTGCAACCAAACTAAAACTGTTTTCCATAAAAGGTATAAAAAATATAACGGGCTCGACCACAATAGATATTAAAAAAATTGGAGCTAAAAAGCAAAAACCAATAGCTCTATTTATTCTGATGCCTGATAAAGACAGGGCATTTTCTCCGATTATTAATTCCATGGTAACTACAATTTTAAACCAGCTTTATAAAACAGCTTATGAGTATGGTAATACACTGCATAGCCCTACATTTCTTATACTTGAAGAAATGGCAAATATAGGCAGGATTCCAAATATAAAGGTAATGCTTGGTACAATGAGATCCCGGCGGATTTATCCTATGCTTATATGGCAGTCACTGCCACAGATGAAAAACCGTTATAAAGACTGCTGGGAAGATATTCTATCAATGTGCGATACTCATCTTTATTTAGGAATTAATGATGATTTTACTGCACAATACTGCAGCAGGTTTCTTGGCAATACTACTATTAAAATACAAGGTGTTAGTAAGAATATGGGAGGTTTTCTTGAAAGTGGCAGGCAAAGCCAGTCACAAAACTACTACGCAAGAAACCTTATGCTTCCGGATGAATGTAAAAGGCTATGCCAGACAATGTTAATTTTAAACCAGCGATCTTTTTACCCATCCCTTCTTTATAAGGTTCAATATAGGTACTGGGAAAAACAAACAAGAATCTGTGATTTTTCTGATGTTAAAGATCTAGCTGAGATAAAAAGTGTTTAAATTTTATATTTTTTACTATGCATAATATTTTTATTATTTTTTTAAATGTAGCTAGTTGAGGAAATTTGGAAAATATAATTTGTTGTTTAAATATAAAAGAAAGTTATGTAAGGATAACCAATCATTTTAAAGGTCATCCTTATATTAGCTTTGAGGAATATATTGATGATATAGAAGAGGTAAAAAACAAATCACTGTATAAAAAGTGGCAATATGCAGTAGTAGACAGGAAACTTCCCTGGTTTGACGAGGCAGTAAAATTTTTTAAAAAAAATAATATAGACATAATTTATTTTTATGACGACTACAAGGAGGTAATTGCATCTATTAAGAATAAGGTTACTAAACCATCTGAAGATGACCTGGACAAAAATAGCGGATTTTCTAAAGAGCAGGGAAAAGACGACACTAAAGTAAGATATATAGAAAAACCCATAACTAAAATAGTGGAAAAGAAAATATACACTGGAATTGAAAAGAAACTAATTATTATATCCAGTCTTACAAGATGCAGTGGCTCAACTACAATTACCCTAAGTCTGGCAAAATATCTTTCCAACCTGGATATCCTGTCCTCTGTTATTGAGCCTCCTATAGGCAACCCTGCAATATTTAACTGGATAGGAATTGAAGAAAGAGAAATGGGTAGGAGTGAAGACAGTAGTGATGAGTTTTATTCATATCCACATGAAATCTCATGTGGAAACAGGATAAAAAACAAAGCTGAATATATGTTTGACAATATTGTCTGGATTATACCAGACGACAGAAAAGAACGAATAGAAAAATGGGGATACAACCAAATGCTGCAACTTGTATATGCTTCCAACATTGCCCCCATAACTCTTATTGATATAGGGGACAACCTTTCCCATGAGGCAGTTAAGCCTCTGCTGTCTGCTGTAGATTTGGTGCTTGTTGTTATAGATCCCTTTCCGACCAGTTGCAAGATAAATAATAATAAGTTTTTAGAGCTTTTAAAATTAAAGAGTGACGGTTGCCCGGTAAACTTTATTATAAACAAATGGAATAGTGGAATAGATAAAAAGGAGTTTCTGTATTTTATCCAAGTAAAACCCCTGGCATTTATACCTGCTATAGATCTGGCTATTTTATATAAAGCTAACTGTCAGTATAAGATTCCACTTTGCTACAGAGAAGTTTCAGATGTAATGGACAGCTCTCTTAAAGATATTTGTTCTCTTTTTGTACCTAAAGAATTTTCTAGTACTTTTTCTAAGAATAAAAAGGGTAAATATAGACCATTACTTGCAAATATTATAAAGAAATTTAGAAGGTCTTAATTGCCATACATGTTAGTTGCGGGGAGGATAATTTGAAAGGTCACTTTATAAGAAGAAGAATTAAAAGTGGAGCAGTATTTTCAGGTATAGGCATACTGTTAATGCTTGCTACTATGGCTATGATATATTTTTGGGAGACCAGGGGCAGGGAGCAGTTTCTGTACAGCAGTGTGGTGGTTCTGAACCAAAGCGTAGAAGCTAATGTTTCCATCAAATCTAGCATGCTGGGCTTAATAAAAATAAACCCCAATACCCTTATTGAAGGGGCTATAGTCCAAAAGGAGAAAATTATCGGAAAGTATTCCGCCCACTATATTCCAAAAAATAGCCAGCTGGCCCCCGCTTATTTTAAAGATGATACTACAGATATCAAAAAGGAAGACCAGTATATTTTTGCAATTCCTACCGACTGGATTATAACCTTTCCAAATTCTCTAAGAAGGGGAGATATGATTTATTTTTATCCGGTTAAAATTGTGGACAAAAATGAGCAACAAAATAAATCCTTTAATAATTTGGACAACATAAAAATTACAAGTCAGAGTGATTTGCTTAAAAGTAAAGTTGCATACCTAAAAGATTCAGGCAACAGAGAAGTAGTAAATACACCTGGTGAAGACAGGTATGATGGAAGTGCCAATATTGCCAGTATTGAAATTGTGACAAATTACGAAGGTGTATCCTACTTACAGAATTTGGCTGAGAGTAACTGGAAATTTATTATTTTATATAAAGGTAGTGTCAATTAGGCAAAGGATAATTTTAGCAAATGAAAAATATTTTAATAATAAGTAAAAACAGTAACTTAAAAACTGAACTTGAAAAAACTGGCTTTTTTAAAAATATTAAAACTTGCACCTCTTTTGGAATTAAACCACTGGAGGGTATAGATATTTTAATCGTTGATGATAAAACTATTGGCTATAGTGAGTATGTTCAGAATTTTTCCAGGTTTTTAAAGCTTGTTAAAAGCAATTATTACATTGCAGCTGACATAGATACATATTCAACTATAAACAAAGTTCTTTCTTCTTATGGAATAATAGTAATCCCATCCTACCTTACAGATACACAGATTTGTCAGAAAATATGTTCACTAGCCGTTGAGGATTTTTCTGTAAGTAGAAATACCGTTTGTTTTTTTGGATCCGGACCAGGAGCAGGTACTAGTATGATAAGCCAGTCTGTGGCCCAGGTACTTTCTGAGATTACCGGTAAGTCTGCCGGATTTTTAAATCTTGATGGCTGTGAAGGTGTTGATTATTTTGAAATAGATTCAGGAAGTTATGGCCTTGGGCAAATAAAAGAAAGGCTTATAAACAATATTTTATCACCAGAGGAACTTAAAAACTCATGCATAAAAAGTTCTTCGCTATATTTTTTAGCAGGAGAGAAAGAAATTTCTAAGGTCAGGCATTACCAACCGGATCATATCGAGAAACTGGTTGATCTCTGCTCTAAAACTTTTGATGTTACCATTATAAATGGAGGCAGCACTATTACCGGTATGAGTATTGGTGCCTTAAATTCATCTAAATTAAAGTTCCTTGTCACTACACAAAGTGATAAATATTTTAGAAATTTCAATAAACTACTGGATCAAATTTTTGTAAATTTAGGTATAAGTGCTGATGATTTTTCATTGGTAGTAAACAAATATATAGAATCGAGCGAGCTTGAAACTGAAATAAGCCTGGCTAAAAAATATGGTATGCCTCTAGTTTCTGTTGTACCGCTTTTAGAATATATACCCAGCCTGGAAGCTGAAAAAAAGAGAAAGACACTGCTAGGTTATGATCGGTTGTACAGTAACTATATAAAACAGATAGCAGTTTCCATATGTGGCGAGCTGGGTATAGAAATTTTATATACAGGTAAAAAGGATGGGCAAAGTCGTAGTTTTTTTAAAAAAATCCTTGGAAAGGTTTAATTATGAATACTGGTTTATTAAGGGAAGAAAATAAAACAGAAGAATTTTATATCGATAATTATTTAAATAATATAAAAAGCAGTAGTGCGGCTGGCAAAAAATATTTAAGTGAGGCAGAAATATTTTTAAGTCTTTGCCACTCTGTCCAGTCCTATTTTGAAGATCAGTGGAATAAAGCAGAAGGACAGGAGTCTAAAATACTTGAACGGCAGACTAAAGCTTTAATAGGAATACCTGACCATGTAAATTATTTTAAGGATCTTATAGGCAAATATTTAGAGGATAATGCTAAGACTAATATAGCTTATCCTAAATGGTACAAGAGCTTAACTGACGGTATTTTTCATGAAGTATGGGGACTGGCTGGCATAAGTGCCTGGATGGATATGCCTGAGAGCTCATCTGCCAAGATAATAGGGGATAGAATCTATTATCTTATTGATGGAAAAATGGTACTGCAGGAACAGAAAATTTCTGCACAAAGGTTCGGTGCCCTTAAAAAAGCTCTGCTTCTTCTTACACCCCAAATACCCCAAAGCAGTCCCAATATCGAAATTCTTATGTACTCCGGACAAAGAGTTACTTTTTATGGCGGATCTCTTACAAAATCCGGCCAGGATATTACGGTATTTCGTAAATATGTTGTCTTTAATTATACTCTTGAAGAACAGGCCAGAAGAAAAACTATTCCAAAAGAGGCTGTAAGTATGCTTAAAAGCCTGGCTAAAGTAGGTTTTAATATTCTTTTTTGTGGAGCTGTTAGAACTGCTAAAACTACCATGCTTACCACATTTGAACTGCTTGAAGATCCAGATCTTGAAGGAGTTCTAATTGAATCCAATGCAGAAATACCGCTTCATGAACTTATGCCCCAATCTCCCATAATGCAGCTTGTTGCCGATGGAGAGGAACTGGCCGGTATTACCAAACAGCTTATGCGCTCGGACGGAGACTATATTATTTGCGGGGAAGCAAGAGATGGGAATATGTTAAATCTACTTGTAGAAATTGCAAACCGGGGTACCAGACATTGTAAAAGTACTATTCATCTAACCGACGTATTTGACCTTCCTTATGATATAGCAAATATGATTGTAGGCAAAAAAGGCGGAAGCCTTGATCATACAATAATAAAAGTTGCTAAAAGTTTTCATTATGTTTTTAGCTTTATACAGCTTCCAGACCGTTCCAAAAAAAGATTAAAAGGCATTTATGAAGTCAGGTACAACTACAAGACACACAGAATATCAATACACGAGATATGCAGGTACGAGCTTGAGTCTGACAGCTGGACTTTTTTCTATGATATAGGTAGCGATAAGGAAGCTATTGCCAGAGAAGAAAATTACCAGGCGTTTTTATCATACGGAAAAGAGCTTAAAATACTGGCTGAAAAATTTCCTATGGAAGGCCACAAAGTTACAGTACCTTTTTACTCAAGGGGGAGCTGATTTTTATGGTCGGTATTATTGATATGATATTGAGAATTTTTATGTATGGCGTACTTCTAACTGGAATATGGTTATTCTTAGGAAGGCAGACGGTAAGTTTTATCAGGCAGCGAAGTAAGAGATATAGATTTGAGAGCAAACCTACCGGACAATCAGGTAGTAAGTTTACAGGCCATATTAGACTGCTTATTGTGTTAACCACCGGGAAAAAAGGAAAAGACGTTGTTTTTTATTTTATATTTTTATCAATATGCTTATTTGCTGCCTCCTTTTCTGTTTTTACAGGACTATTCGGAGTAAATATATTTTTTATTTTAATGTCAACTCTTATTGGCTTTCTTCCTTATATATACCTCCGGTTTAGACTTAAAAGCGGCCAGCTTTTGGGAAGCTATGAAGCAGAAAATCTACTCGGAGAACTAACCAATATGTATAAGATTTCAGACTACAGTATGATATCTGCAATAGATAAAACTATAGGCACTATTAAAAACAGTCCTCTTTCAAAGAAGGCACTGTTTATTTTAAGTTTAAAAATAAAAGACTACCGGAGCAAGGAAGAATTGCAGTCGGCAATAGATTTTTTTGTAGCTATGTTTGGTACTGAATGGGCTCAACTTCTTGGTATGAGTATTTTTGAATCTATTTTAAACGGCAGCAATGTTTCAGTTTCCTTAGATGGTATACTTTCAAATCTAAAACAGATAAAGGATTCCATAGAAAAGGACAAGAGGGCAAATTATGAGGCGTTTACTATGGTTAAGTTTGTGATTCCTATCATTTACGTTTTATCAGTTTTTATTTGTGTAAAATATTTCGGGCTTACCCTGGGGGAATTTTTTTACTACCAGTTTTATACGGGACTGGGTATAAAATTTTTTATTACTATTATAGTACTTTCAATAATTAGTTTTTGGTCTATGTACCTCTTGAGTAAGCCTAAATTTGATTTTTAAAAAAGGAGCTAAATGAAGTTTCAAATTATTTATTTTGTATTAATTTCTACTGCTGCCATAGGATCAATTGGATTTTTTATTCGTGGTACCATGGGTGCATTACCTGCGTGGAAAGGAAGGTTTGGGAGCGGAGGTAATGTAAAAAAGAGTTTGGCTGGACAAGAGTTTCTTTCTTTCGGCGGGGTAAATATTTCTACTTTTAACTATCGGGTTATACGGTTTAGCTCCTTGGGGATATGGCTGGTTTTGGCAGTACTGCTAAAAATAACAAAAGATCTGCCTTCTTTTGGACTGCAGCTTTTTTTACTTGCTGCTTTACTTGTAGTTACCACTCCAATATCTAAAATGGGCCGCATAAAACTACCATTTTTATATATCAGTAACTTCTTTGGTAAAGTCAAAAGGGAAGCAGCAAACAGGGAAATATACCGCACCATTTCCCAGCTTATAAACCTTTTTACAATAAAAGGGGAAAATATTTTAGGTTCTAATTATATCCTTGGAGAAATTATAAAGGATGTCAAGGTTACTAAACCCGTATACCTTAAAATGCTTTCAATGTGGAATATGAATATGAGGGAAGAAGCAGCCAATTATTTTGCTAACACAATAGGTACAAAGGAAGCAAGGGACCTAGCCACTATATTTTTAAAACTTGACTTCATAAGTCCCAAAGAACTTAAAGGCCGGCTTACCAATTACCAGAATAATATAAAAACAGAGGCAATTACAGCAAGGGAAAAGGTAAATGAGAGAAACGGAAACCTTATCTATATGCTGGCCATAGCTTCAGCAGTAGTGGTTCTTTTAAATTTTTTAGTAATAGTTTTAACAGAAGTTTTCACTTCTTATAATTTACTATCTTTTAAGTAGAAAGAGAGGGGTATCCATGAAGACATTTATTGTAATAATGGCCACAGTAATTTTAGGGATTCTAATCTGGGGCCTAATACTTGGGTCAGGGCCAAATTCCTTATACTCTCAAGCAACGAGGATTTTAAACTACGGGGTACAGCAGCTGCAAACAATTCCTTAAAATCCATTTTTATTTAAGGACTGGCCAAATATGAAAACTTTTATAGTAACAATTGCTGCAATAATTTTACTTATGGTATTTCCCATGCAGAATGTACAGGATATAGTAAATTCCCATAAGATAGAAAGGTTTGACGAGATAGTCTATAGTGCATGCCAGAAGGCAAGAACTGACGGCCGATTTACAGAGTCCAATATCTCCCAGATGAAAGAGAGCATCCTTTCGGAATTTCCGGATGTAAGTGAAGATGAAATAATAATAGATGTAACTACTTCCATGAAATATAAAAGATTTGAATTTGATAGTAGAGAGACTATAAATTATAAGATCGGCATACCTATAAAGAAGATAGTTAACCTGGGGAAATTTTTGGGAATAAAAGATGAAGATAACAGTTTTAATTATATTATGGAAGGCTATGTTTTAAGTGAGGCTGTTGAGTGAAAATCTTTATAGTAACTGTTGCTATATTTATACTCTATTCTTTTACAATGGTCTTTACGCAGGACTACAGGCAGGCCCAGGTAAACAGTTACAGGTTAAAATATGTATGCGAGGAGCTTTCGGCTACCGGAGCTTCATTTTTTGATAGAGAGGAGTATTCGGATGGGTATACCATCTTTAAAACCGAGGAAGCCATTATGGCTATTAAAGATCAGTTAACCAATCTTCTTTCAATAGACAGCAGCATGACACCTGTAGTAAATTCTTACTGGTCTAAAAATATTGAGTACAAGGTTTATTTTTATGATGATTTGGGTATCTGCAAAGTTTATGCTAACGGAAGTCCGGACAGGGAAGAAGCCTTTTCTTATGGTGATTTACATAAAGATGATTGGACTTCATATAATGTAGTTATTTCTGATCCTACTGTAGTTGTAACCATTAATGCCGGACCTGGTAGGTTTAGGTTAAAATTTCTAGATTCACTGCCGGATACTATAAGAAGTTCTTCCCATGAATGGGAAGATAGATGAGTAGCAATGATTAAAAGTATAAAATATCTTAAGTATACAATATTTGATACAGACTAACTCCAACAACAAATACAATATTTCCTGAGCAAATAATGCCGGTTTTTATACATTTTTCAGCTTAAGTATAGCATTTTTGGGCCTACTATCCAGTTATTTATAATCTTTATTTTTTCCAGTTGGAATAGAATCTTATAAATGTAAGTTAAAGAAATGATGCTTTTACCACACCGTCTACTCACTATATATTTATAATAGGTAGATAATAAATAGGTTCGAGTCTGTGTTTGATTATTCTTGTATTTCTCTTAAGTGAAACACCACTTTGTTTAACTCTTGAATCTATACCTGCAAATGCAACAAGAGCCTTTCCAGAGTGAAACCTATCGGTATGCCTTTTCTTTTAACTGTAGTATGCAAGGATTTAAATATTCTGGATTTTTTACTTATATATATAGTCCCTTATGGTTTTTAAAATAATAAAAATATATGAAGTTACCCGAAGCCTCATATAAAAATGTACACGAAATAATATACGATGCCTCAAGTGATAATGTACACATGCCAATATCGAATATATAACTAATCAATACAATCAAATGAAGACTTAAGTTCTCCAATACCTTCTCTTGAGACCTGCTGTTTTAAAGCATTTAATTTTAGTAACTTATCCTGCAGGTCTGTAATTTTTCTTTTAAGCTCTGCCGGATTAAGTCCATCATATTGGCGTCTTAGCTTCGCTTTTATTTTATCATCTATCAATGCATGCTCAATAACTCTTCTATATGGAGTTTTTGCCTCATCATAATTTTTTTTAGTTTTAGAACCCTGCCTTGTCTTTGAAATACATTTCCTAACCGGAATAAAAAAGTTAATGTGTAATCTAAGGTAGCTGTAGAGCTCATTTAAAATATTAAGTTCCTGGCCTGTATCGTAGCGCAGATACCCGACAGCTCTTCTTACCACACAGTAGTTTCTCTGTTCCACATAGCAGCTGTCATTTTTCTTATATGAGCGGCTTCTTGTAAATGTAATCTTATGATCCCTGCAGTACCTTAAGAAATTGCTGTTGATAAATTCAGAGCCGTTATCTGAGTCAATGCCAAGCATTTCAAAGGGCAGCCTTGTCCTTACTGTATCGGTAGCTTTTGTCACCCAGAGTTGTGCTTTATTCTTTATGGCAAAAGGTTCGTCCCAGCATGTTGCAACATCTGTAAAATTAATGCTAAAGCAGAATTCTCCCGAGCCGTTTCCGCCATAATGGCCAACCAGGTCTGCTTCAAGAAAACCAGGGACAGTATCATTCCAGTCAGAGAATGTCTTTACTGGTATCTGATGTTTAAGCAAGCTGCCTGGCTTGGTAAAGGAGCGACCCTTGCCGATTCTTAATCTATCCTTGGTTGGCTTTAGGAGTCTGTCAATTGTTGATGCAGATACCTTATGCAGTTTTTGTTTTGTATCACTTTTCATCTCTATTTCACCAAAGGTTTCAAGCTTTAATATTATCTCGGGCATAAATGGCGCAAGGCGCTTGCCGTAGGGCATATCAAGTATAGCCCAGATCTTTTTTAAAACACCGGTGACATCATTGCCGTAAAATCTTTTTTTCTCTTTCCTTTTTCTTCTATCTTTTCCAATAACATAACGTATTTTTCTTTTGCCTTTTCCAATACTGCCAATATATTTTCCATAGTAGAGCCTCAGTACCCTTGAAGTATAGTTTCTGTTATAACTGGTAAGAGCAGTGAATTCATCAAGTATAATCTTTTTTTGTTTCTTTGTTGCTGTTTTGTATCTTGTTTGAACCTCAGTCGTAATTTCTTTTTTGTGTCTCATATTTAACATTTATATTTACTCCTGCTATTTTTAAAGATTGAATTTTTCTTTAGAATATAGTCAGAAGTAAAAATTTGTTAAAATATTTTCGTGTACATTTTTATATGAGGCATCGATTCAGTTTTGAGTACTTTTTAAATAAAGTAATTCGAGTTATTGACATCATAAAAAAAGTTATATAAAATGAAGTAATCGTTAAAGTTAACGTTTATTTATATAAAATTTTTATGTGTTTAATAGCAAAATTAACAAATATATAGAAACTCTTAAATAAAATATTTTAAAAAATGGAAGCCAATAAAGAAGAATATACTACATTAATAAAATCATCTTTAAATTAAATTTTTATTATAAAAAAATTATATAAAGAAAATATTAGAAATAATAAGGAAGATTCAATCAAAATGCTAAATATTAATAATCATAAAATAGAAGATAATTTTTCAAAGTTAAATAATGAAATAAAAATTGAAATGCTTAGAAAGATGTTTGAAATAAGACACTTGGAAAATGCAATAGATGAATTAATAATGGGTGCTAAAGTTCATGGTTCTGTTCACCTTTGTGTAGGACAGGAAGCAAGTGCAGTTGGAGCTGTATATGCAATTAAAAAAAATGATTATATAACATCAAATCATAGAGGACATGGTCACTGCATTGCAAAAGGTGCAAGAATGGATTTAATGATTGCAGAAATTTTAGGTAAAAAAACCGGATATTGCAGTGGCAGGGGAGGTTCTATGCATATAGCTGATGTAAAGTCAGGAAATTTAGGAACAAATGGAATTGTGGGAGGAGGAATTGGTGTAGCTACAGGAGCTGCACTTACATGTAAATTAAAGAAAAATAATAGAGTTGTTTTATGTTTTTTTGGTGATGGAGCGGCAAACAGAGGTATTTTTCATAGTTCACTAAACATGGCATCCATTTGGAATCTACCAATTATATATGTATGTGAAAATAATGTTTATGGATTATCTATGCCTGTAAAAGATGCTTTTAACATAAAAAAAATTTCAGATAGAAAATTCGCATATGGAATTGATGGATTAACCATAGATGGGAATGATATAACTGAAGTTTTTAATTGCATTAATCATTTTGCTGAAAAATGCAGGAATGGTAAAGGACCATTTTTAATTGAGTCTTTGACATATAGATGGAAAGGACATTCAAAAAGTGATGCACAGGTTTATAGAACCAAGGAAGAAGTAAAAAGCTGGATGGAAAGGGATCCTATTAAAAAATATAAGGGATTTCTAATAGATAATAGTATTTTAAATGAAAAAGGGATTAATAATTTAGAAAATAATGTAGTAAATGAATTAAAAGAAGCACTTGAGTTTGCAATCAATAGTCCTTTTCCTGATAAATCTGAAGCGGAAGATAAAATATACGCCTGAATAATAAAAAGGGGAATTTAAATTGGGAAATAAAACATATATAGAAGCCATTAGGGAAGCAATGCAGCAAATGATGAGGTTGAATAATGACATCTATCTAATGGGTGAAGATGTTGCAGAATATGGAGGAATATTTGGGGTATCGAAAGGGATGGTAGACGAATTTGGTAAGAATAGAGTTATTAATACTCCAATTTCAGAAGAAGCAATAGTTGGGCTGGGAGTTGGCAGTGCAGTAACCGGTATGAGACCAATTGTAGAAATTATGTTTATGGATTTTATTACAATTGCTTTAGACGAAATTATTAATCAAGCTGCAAAAATCCATTATATGTTTTATGGTCAAGCTAATGTGCCATTGGTTGTTAGAACTGTTATTGGAGCAGGTTTGGGTCACGCAGCTCAACACTCTCAAAGTTTAGAAGCACTTGTTACTCATATTCCAGGGCTTAAGGTTGTTATGCCGTCTACACCCTATGATGCAAAAGGCTTGCTGATTTCAGCAATAAATGATGAAAATCCTGTAATTTTTATAGAGCATAAATTACTTTACAAAGACAAAAATTTCTTAGAAGAAGTTCCTGAAGAAATATACGAGATTCCTATTGGAAAAGGTGATATCAAAAGAAAAGGAAAAGATATAAGTATTCTTGCATCTTCATTTATGGTAAGGAAAGCACTTGAAACTTCTATTAAGCTTTATGAAAAAGAAAAAATTGATTGTGAAGTCATTGATTTGAGGTCATTAAAACCTATGGACATCGATTTAGTTTTAGAATCAATTAAAAAAACTGGACGACTATTATGTGTTGAAGAAGCATGTGGTTTTGGTGGATATATGGGGGAAGTAGTATCACAAGTAGTTGAAAAAGGGTTTGATTACCTTGATGCACCAATTATCAGAGTAGCCAGTAAAAATTGTCCAATCCCATACAGCATACCGTTAGAAGAGGAAGTGATTCCAAATACAGACAAAATAAAAGAAGGAGTACTGAGGGTTCTAAATCAGGTATAATATTTTTAAATTTATTAGTGTAAGGAGTAATTTTATCAATAATAAACTATTTGTTTCTTTTAGCTATCAGTGATGGGTATTTCAAAGTTTTTCAAAGGAGATATTTAAATGAAGGATTGCCTGGTAGGGATTGATTCTTGTGGAACCAATATGAAAGTAGGGTGTTTTTCTAAAAATGGAAGTAGGTTATTTCTAGCTAAAAGAAGAAATATACCAATAGCTACAAAAGAAGGTCATTTCTACTTTGATTATGAATATCAAAAGAAAATGATATTTGATATGTTAAAAGAAGTAATAAACAATGATTATAGAATACTTTCTATAGGGACAGGTTCGTGTGGAGAAGCAGTTTATCCCTTAGATGAAAATGGGAATATTGTTTATAATGCAATTGCATGGTATTGCCGCAGAACTGAGGAACAAGCACTGGAATTTGCAAAAAAAATATCTCAAAGAGAAGTTTTTGAGATTTGTTTTCTTAAACCGCATTATTCTTATACTGCACATAAAATAAATTGGTATAAAAAATATAAACCTGAGATTTTTAAAAAGACAACCTGTTGGCTTAGTATAAATAATTTTGTTAATTATCTTCTTACGGATGCTAAGTATATAGATTATAATCAGGCAGGTTCTACATTATTATTTGATACAATGAAAAATGATTGGTCTGATAAATTATTTCAAATTAATGAGATTTCAAAAAGTACATTTCCTCCATTAATAAAAAATGGAAGTCTTGTTGGTTATATAAATAATAAAAGTAAAAAATTGCTTGATATAAATTATGATATTCCCATTATTACAGCTGGGCATGATGCATGGTGTGGTCTTTTTGCGTTAGGGGTAGGAGTATCAGAAAAATCAAAAGAATTTTTACCAAGTTTTACTGGCACAGCAGGTATTCCAAATTTAGGAGAAATTATTTCAAGAGGAGAATTAGAAAAAACTGATATAGATTTTCTTTATAATAACTATAGCTGGGTAATACCGCAGAACTGAGGAACAAGCAC
>JAMCSM010000191.1:0-37356 GCA_023380915.1 Actinomycetota bacterium
CTCCATATTTAAAGATTTTATTTTTCTTTAATATAGAAATGTGGCACTATAATTTAAATAATTTCATTTAGATTTTTTATATGAAGCAACGATACAATTTCATTTAGATTTTAAATAAAGCAATTCGTCATATTGACTTATAGTTATGCAATGCTATAATCATAATGCTTTAAAAGTATTGTTTTTTTATAAATTATCATTACTTCCTGATTCAAATAAGAAATTTATTAAAATAAGAATTTCTTGTTGACACTGAAAATTGAATATGATAACTTATACAAGTTTGCTAAAAATATTGTTCTTTGAGAACTAAATAGTGCGGGGTTTAATTCTAAAAATGTTAATTGTTTTTTAATTTTTTTGAGAGTTTGATCCTGGCTCAGGACTAATGCTGACGGTGTGCATAATACATGCAAGTCGAACGTGCAATGTGAAAGTAGCAATACTTTTACAAAGCAAGTGGCGAACGGGTGAGTAACGAGTGGATAATCTACCCTTAAGATCGGGATAACTCTTCGAAAGGAGGGCTAATACCGAATATTTTATATCTTTCAAATGATTGATATAGCAAAGGTAGCCGCAAGGCCTCCGCTTTTGGATGAGTCCGCTTCCTATTAGCTAGTTGGTAAGGTAATGGCTTACCAAAGCGATGATGGGTAGCCGGCCTGAGAGGGTGTCCGGCCACACTGGGACTGAGATACGGCCCAGACTCCTACGGGAGGCAGCAGTAGGGAATATTGCGCAATGGGCGAAAGCCTGACGCAGCGACACCGTGTGTAGGATGAAGGTCTTCGGATTGTAAACTACTGTCAGTTGAAGACGAAGGTATTAGAGTTAAGAGCTTGAGTATTGACGGTATTCAACGAGGAAGTCTCGGCTAACTCCGTGCCAGCAGCCGCGGTAAGACGGAGGAGGCAAGCATTGTCCGGAATTATTGGGCGTAAAGAACACGTAGGCGGTTCTTCAAGTCGATTGTGAAAACCTTGGGCTTAACTCAAGGATTGCATTTGATACTGGAGGACTGGAGTACAGTAGAGGAAAGTGGAATTCCTGGTGTAGCGGTGAAATGCGCAGATATCAGGAAGAACACCAGTGGCGAAAGCGGCTTTCTGGACTGTTACTGACGCTGAGGTGTGAAAGCTAGGGGAGCGAACAGGATTAGATACCCTGGTAGTCCTAGCTGTAAACGATGGACACTAGGTGTGGGGAGTTATCGACGCTCTCTGTGCCGAAGCTAACGCATTAAGTGTCCCGCCTGGGGAGTACGGTCGCAAGACTAAAACTCAAAGGAATTGACGGGGGCCCGCACAAGCGGCGGAGCATGTGGCTCAATTCGACGCAACGCGAAAAACCTTACCAAGGCTTGACATCGTATTGATAAGTACAGAAATGTACCTCCTTCGGGCAGTATGACAGGTGGTGCATGGCTGTCGTCAGCTCGTGTCGTGAGATGTTGGGTTAAGTCCCGCAACGAGCGCAACCCTTGTCCCATGTTGCCAGCATTTAGTTGGGCACTCTTGGGAGACTGCCGGTGTAAAACTGGAGGAAGGTGGGGATGACGTCAAGTCATCATGCCCTTTATGCCTTGGGCTGCACACGTGCTACAATGGTCGGTACAAAGAGAAGCGATACCGCGAGGTGGAGCAAATCTCATAAAGCCGATCTAAGTCCGGATTGAAGGCTGAAACTCGCCTTCATGAAGTCGGAGTCGCTAGTAATCGTGGATCAGCACGCCACGGTGAATACGTTCCCGGGCCTTGTACACACCGCCCGTCACACCACGAAAGTTGGATACACCCGAAGTCAGTGTGCTAACCAGCAATGGAGGCAGCTGCCGAAGGTGGAGCCAGTGATTGGGGTGAAGTCGTAACAAGGTAGCCGTACCGGAAGGTGCGGCTGGATCACCTCCTTTCTAGGGAGATTACTTAAATTAAGTTATTTGAATTAATTTTAATTTAAATAACCCTAGATTTAAGTCGATCCTTGCACTATTTAGTTCTGAAAGAACATGTTTTTTGCAGTAAAGATATTAAAGTTCTTTTTAACGCTGTTCTTTGAAAATTTCATAGCATTCTCGAATATTTGTGGGTCAAGTTAATAAGAGCATATAGTGGATGCCTTGGCGGTAAAAGGCGAAGAAGGGCGTGGTAGGCTGCGATAAGCCTCGGGGAGTCGTCTAACAGGCTTTGATCCGGGGATCTCCGAATGGGGAAACCTATTATCCTTAATCGGATAATATTACTATCTGAATACATAGGATAGTAAAGTGCACCAGGTGAACTGAAACATCTAAGTAACCTGAGGAAGAGAAATCAATTTAGAGATTGCCTTAGTAGCGGCGAGCGAAGAGGCAAGAGCCTAAACCTGTTAAATGTTAAAGCTTATGGGCGTTGTTTAACAGGGGTTGTAGGGGTTGTTATGTGCAGCTATAACTGCACAAGAGAGTCAGAAAATTATTCGATAGCAAAATAGCCTGGAAAGGCTAGCCATAGCAGGTAATAGCCCTTTATGTGAAATCGAGTAGTCTTTCTAACAGCTACCTAAGTACAACGGAACACGAGAAACTCCGTTGGAATCTGCGAGGACCAACTTGCAAGGCTAAATACTTTTACCGACCGATAGTGAACTAGTACCGTGAGGGAAAGGTGAAAAGTACCCCGGAAGGGGAGTGAAATAGAACCTGAAACTGTATGCTTACAAGCAGTGGGAGGCACTATATGTGCTGACCGTGTACTTTTTGTAGAACGGACCGGCGAGTTACAGTATGTAGCAAGGTTAAGCTTATTAAAGCGGAGCCGCAGCGAAAGCGAGTCTGAATAGGGCGTTTTAGTTACATGCTGTAGACCCGAAGCTGAGTGATCTATCCTTGGCCAGGGTGAAGCGAAGGTAAGACTTCGTGGAAGCCCGAACCCACCAACGTTGAAAAGTTGGGGGATGAGCTGAGGATGGGGGTGAAAGGCCAATCAAACTCAGAAATAGCTGGTTCTCCCCGAAATAGCTTTAGGGCTAGCCTCAAGTGTTTAGTAGTGGTGGTAGAGCACTGAATGGACTAGGGGCCTTACAAGGCTACCAAATCCAATCAAACTCCGAATGCCATTACTCCAAGCTTGGGAGTCAGACTGCGGGGGATAAGCTTCGTAGTCAAAAGGGAAACAGCCCAGACCACCAATTAAGGTCCCTAAATACATGCTAAGTGGTAAAGGAAGTGAAATCACACAGACAACCAGGATGTTGGCTTAGAAGCAGCAACCATTTAAAGAGTGCGTAATAGCTCACTGGTCAAGTAATTTTGCGCCAAAAATGTAGCGGGGCTCAAGCATGTTACCGAAGTTGTGGATTCTGCGCAAGTGGAATGGTAGGGGAGCGTTTTATAAGGATTGAAGCTCAATTGTAAGATTGGGTGGACTTTATATAAGTGAGAATGCCGGTATGAGTAACGAAAGACGGGCGAGAAACCCGTCCACCGAATGCCTAAGGTTTCCTGGGGAAGGGTAATCCGCCCAGGGTTAGTCGAGTCCTAAGCTGAGGCCGGGAGGCGTAAGCGATGGATAACAGGTTAATATTCCTGTACAACCATGTTATGTTTGAGCAATGGGGTGACGGAGAAAGGTAGGTTAGCGCGGTTTGGTTATCTGCGTGCAAGCGTGTAGGGTGCTGATTAGGAAAATCCGGTCAGCGTTAAGCCTGAGACGTGATGCCGAGCCAATTGCGGTGAAGTAATTGATCCTTGGCTTCCAAGAAAAACCTCTAGTTAGTAACTTGGTTCTCGTACCAAAACCGACACAGGTAGGCAAGTAGAGAATACTAAGGTGATCGAGAAAACTCTCGTTAAGGAACTCGGCAAAATAACCCCGTAACTTAGGGAAAAGGGGTACCACGGTAGGGTTAAAGATTTACTCTGTAAGCCCGAAGTGGTTGCAAAGCAAGGCTCAGGCGACTGTTTACTAAAAACACAGGTCTCTGCTAAGTCGTAAGACGATGTATAGGGGCTGACGCCTGCCCGGTGCTGGAAGGTTACGAGGAGAGGTCAGGGAGCAATCCCGAAGCTTTGAATCTAAGCCCCAGTAAACGGCGGCCGTAACTATAACGGTCCTAAGGTAGCGAAATTCCTTGTCGGGTAAGTTCCGACCTGCACGAATGGCGTAACGATCTGAGCGCTGTCTCGACGAGAGACTCGGTGAAATTGTATTATTGGTAAAGATACCAATTACCCACAATAGGACAGAAAGACCCCGTGAACCTTTACTGTAGCCTGATATTGAACTTTGGTTTGTTTTATGCAGGATAGGTAGGAGGCTTTGAAGCCGGAGCGTCAGCTCTGGTGGAGCCATCGGTGAGATACTACCTTTGACATTCTGGAGTTCTAACTACGCACCGTTATCCGGGCGTAGGACAGTGGCAGGTGGGCAGTTTGACTGGGGCGGTCGCCTCCCAAAATGTAACGGAGGCGTGCAACGGTTCCCTCAGAGTGTTTGGAAATCACTCGTAGAGTATAAGAGCATAAGGGGGCTTAACTGTGAGACCTACAGGTCAAGCAGGAACGAAAGTTGGTTCTAGTGATCCGGCGGCTCAGTGTGGAATGGCCGTCGCTCAACGGATAAAAGGTACTCCGGGGATAACAGGCTTATCACGCCCAAGAGTCCATATCGACGGCGTGGTTTGGCACCTCGATGTCGGCTCATCGCATCCTGGGGCTGTAGTCGGTCCCAAGGGTTTGGCTGTTCGCCAATTAAAGCGGTACGCGAGCTGGGTTTAGAACGTCGTGAGACAGTTCGGTCCCTATCTATTGTGGGCGCAGGAGAATTGAAGGGCTTTGTCCCTAGTACGAGAGGACCGGGATGAGCGAACCTCTGGTGTGTCAGTTGTTCTGCCAAGAGCATTGCTGATTAGCCAAGTTCGTAAGGGATAAGTGCTGAAAGCATATAAGCATGAAACCCACCCTAAGATTAATTCTCCCATCCTTTATGGAGTAAGACCCCTTGTATAACACAAGGTTGATAGGTCAGAAGTGTAAGTACAGTAATGTATTTAGCTGACTGATACTAATAGGTCGAGGACTTGACCATAATTTTCGGAATGCTATGAATAACTTTTTAATTTTTTAATGGTTGGTTTTTATTAGTTTTACTGAAATTATTAAACCATTAAATAATTTTTACGGTGGCTATAGCGGAGGGGAAACACCTGTTCCCATCTCGAACACAGAAGTTAAGACCTCCAGCGCCGATGGTACTGCACTGGCAACGGTGTGGGAGAGTAGGTCGCCACCGTATTTTTATTTACAAAGAAGAAAAAATTTAATTTTAGTAATTCGGAAATGCTATGAATATTTTTTAATTTTTTGACGATTTCGTTTAAATAGCTTCAACGCCCTTGTCACCGGTACGTACACGCACAACTTCTTCCATGGGAATAATAAATATTTTTCCATCACCTATTGCACCTGTTCGTCCCTTTTCACAGATAATATCTATTACATTTTGCAAATACTTGTCTTCAATCACTATTTCAATCTTTTTCTTGGGTAAAAATTCAATCCTGTGTTCTCCTACCCGCCATTTTAGCGATACTCCTTTTTGCTGACCTCTCCCAATAACATCACTGACTGTCATGCTGATAAAACCCTTCTCTTCCAAGGCAGTTTTAACAGGGTGAAACATATCTTCTCTGATTATTGCTTCTATCTTTTTCATATTAATATCCCCTTTCTTCTCCGTAAGCTCTTTCCCCATGCTGGGAAATATCCAGACCCACAACCTCTTCAGTTTCACTTACTCTTAATCCTATAGTGACATCAATTAATTTACCTATTATCCAGGTCATACCGAAAGAAAAAGCCCAGATTATCATTATTACAAAAAATTGCTTGCCAATAGGCAAAAAATTGCCAGAAATTAGCCCATTGGCACCGGCTGAATTTACTTTTAATGAAGCAAATATACCAGTAGCAATGGCTCCCCAGGTACCAGCCATTCCATGGCAAGCCCAGACATCCAAAGATTCATCTATTCTGGTCCGATTGCGCAGTCTCATCATATAGAAACATATTACCGATGCTACAATACCAATCGGTATTCCCATTATAGGGTTTACAAAACCAGCTGCTGGTGTAATAGCTACAAGTCCGGCTACAGCTCCGGTAGCAATACCTGAAATGGTGGGTCTATGGTAAAACCAGCTCAAGAACATCCAGGTTAAAGCAGCAGCGGCAGCTGCAGTGTTGGTAGCCACAAATGCATTGGAGGCTAATCCTCCTGAAGATAAAGCACTTCCGGCATTAAATCCAAACCAACCAAACCAAAGCAGACCTGCACCAATTACTATGAAAGGAACATTATGTGCTACTATGTCAGTACCGTTCTTATAACCTTTACGAGGACCTAGCAGCATCGCTAGGGCTAAGGCAGACACACCGGCATTGATATGAACTACGGCTCCTCCAGCAAAATCCAGAACACCTATCTTTGCCAGCCATCCTCCACCCCAGATCCAGTGTGCAATCGGGCAATATACAATAGTAAACCAGATTACAGCAAAAACTAAGATAGCACTGAATTTCATTCTTTCAACCACTGCACCTGTAATTAGAGCTACAGTGATTACGGCAAACATCATCTGAAATGCCATGAAAGATAGGTGAGGTACAGTGGGGGCATAAACTGCTGATGGTACTTGACCGACATTGTTTAACCCCAGGAAGTTCGATCCACCGATGATGCCTCCTATATCTTTGCCAAAGCTTAGGCTATAACCATACAATACCCATAGAACTCCAATTAAACCTAATGTCATAAAGCTCATCATGATAGTGGAAAGTGTATTTTTTCTTCTAACCATCCCACCATAGAAGAAAGCCAGGCCAGGAGTCATCAACATAACAAGAGATGTTGAAATAAGCAGCCAGGCAGTATCGCCGGCATTAATTGACATAGTCTACCACCTTTTCTTTTAAAATTATCAGATACTTTTTATTAGATTATTTATTTCAGGTTTTATAATATTATAAGATCTTACTGCTTTAGATATGTTACAGATACATTAAATCTTTGTTAAATTCTTGTTAAATTTACTTTAGGCAGGTAACGTTATATATTTAAAAACATGTATATCATTTATGATGATTTCTTTTTAAAACACTTTACCGGTGATTTTCATCCAGAAAATCCTGCTCGTCTTACCTCTATAATAGAAAAAATAAATAAATCAGAAGTATTAAGGAATTTAAAATTTGAAAAACCGGTTTTTGCAAATAAGGATATTATTTCTTTAGTTCATAGTAAAAATTATATTGAAAAAATAAAAAAACTTTCGCAGCCCGGCGCATTTCACTATATTGATATAGATACTATAGTAACCGAGCATACCTATGATTGTGCCTTACTTGCAGCTGGTGCATGTATTAAAGGTGTAGATATTTTGTTAAGTAACGATAATAATAGTAATTCAGATAATTATAATAGTAGTTCAAAAAATTTTGCCGCAAACAATATAAATAAGAATAATATTAATTCAAATGATTTTAGTACAAAAAGTTTTTTTGCTCTTGTAAGACCGCCAGGCCATCATGCTTTTAGTGAGAGAGGCAGTGGTTTTTGTATTTTTAATAATATAGCCATTGCAGCTAAATATGCAGTTGAAAAATATAATTTAAAAAGAATTGTAATAATTGATTTTGATGTTCACCATGGCAACGGAACTCAGGATATTTTTTATAGCGATTCCACTGTTTTTTATATTTCAATTCATCAGTATCCGCATTATCCTGGAACGGGTTATTATACAGAAACAGGTGCTGGTTTTGGAAAGGGATTTAATTTAAATATTCCTGTAACTCCATTTTCAGAAGAAGCAGATTATATTACAGCTTTTTTGGAAATAATATTTCCTGTTTTATATAATTACAGGCCTCAGTTAATTTTAGTTAGTGCTGGTTTTGATGCACATAAAGATGATTTGCTCTCAAGCATAAATCTATCAAATACTTCTTATTTTAAGATAGCAAGCCTGATAAGAATTTTTAATTTTATAATTAATTTAATTAATAACTATTTTTTTAAAATAAACACTGATGAAATATATGAGAATAATAATTGTGCAAAGTCTGAAATAAATAATCTTAAAAATTTAAATAAAAAAAATTTTCATAAACATTATGATAATTGTCCAGGAATTGGTTTTGTGCTTGAGGGCGGATACAATCTCGAAGCAGTAGCAGAAAGTGTTGTTAAAACAATTGAGGCTATTGATACCAACTGTCAGAATAATAATGAAAGTAATATAAATAAAGATATTTTAGAATTAATTATGGAATTTAAGTCTAATATAAAAATAAGCAAATTCTCTCAAGAAAATATTAATAAAAATATTAATTTTTTAGTTACTTGCTTAAAAAAAATATTTTTAAATGATAAACCGGGATATTTGGGACCAAATATGCAAAATAAAAAAACTTTTGGAAATATTGAAAAACTATTTTTATCAAAAACTCGTTATATGCCGATATATTTTTGATGTATATTGATATAGATGTATAATATTAAATTAATGTATCAGTATTATTGATTCCAGATAAAATATTAAAATAACTTTACTGGAAGGAATTAAAATGAGCTTTGGTGAAAATAAATATTATTTCGGATGGCTGCCGGATTATCCTGACTTCAGGGATTATACTGTTGAGAAAAACAAGCTGTCTGCAAAAAGTCTTCAAGCCGGCGTAAAAGAAACAGTGGCAGCAATGGCAGCAAAAACCGGTATTCTTTTAAAAACCGGAATAAAAGAAGAAGCTAAATTACCTAAAAAAGTTGACCTGAGGAAATGGTGTTCTGCCATAGAAGATCAGGGAAATCTTAACTCCTGCACAGCAAATGCTGCAATGGGACTTGTAGAGTATTTTGAAAAAAAGGCAAATGGAAACTACATAGATGGCTCACGTTTATTTCTTTATAAAACAACAAGGAATCTTCTGCAGAAGAAGGGTGATTATGGTGCATACATAAGGACAACAATAATGGCATTAGTGCTGTTTGGAGCAGTGCCTGAAAAATACTGGAAATATGATATTGAAAATTTTGACAAGGAACCTGATCCTTTCTGTTATGCCTTTGCTCAAAGCTATAAAACTGCACAATATTTCAGGCTGGATATGCCAAAGGATAATTCAGATCAGAATCTTTTAAGACAGATAAAATTAAGCATTGCATCAAAGATTCCGGCAATTTTTGGTTTCAGTGTATACAGCTCTATATCATTTGCAGTGCAAAATGGCGGCAAAATTCCATTTCCCTGTGACCAGGATAAATTTGAAGGAGGCCATGCTATGTTAGCTGTGGGATATGATGATGATCTCTCAATCGTAAACCCTATAAACAATTATGAAACTACAGGTGCTTTGCTGATTCGCAATTCATGGGGAACAGGATGGGGAGAAGAAGGGTACGGCTGGCTGCCTTATGAGTATGTTTTAAAAAAATTAGCAGTAGACTGGTGGACAATACTTGAAAATGAATGGGTAGATACAGGTAATTTCAATCTGGACTGACTATATAAACAAGACTGGATATTTCTACTAAAAACAAAATTTCATTTAAATAGCTTCAACACCTTGTCACCAGTACGTACACGTACAACTTCTTCCATCGGGACAATAAATATCTTTCCGTAACTTACCGCAACTGTTCTGTCATTTTCACAGATAATAATCTATCATTGTCTGCTAATCCTTTTTGGAAGCGTCTACTTTTTCGTGATAGAAAAATTATTGGATCGACGGCTGGGTATCTCAAGACACGCAAGCTTTGCCCCAGCGAGTCAAAGCTTGCTCTGATTTCAGGCTCGCTCTCCTCTCTAAAGAGAGGAACCATGCCCGCTTAGCCTTCATAAAGGTCTTTTCGACACCCAGCCATCGATTTTTTTGCAACCATGCTTTTACACCTATCACGAAAAAATAGATGCTAACATCCTTTTTTAATTTGTTGTAAATATTTCCCGGGATATATAAAATTGTACTTATTTTCAAAATCATATTTGTCTGTTTTAAATTAGTATTTTAAAAAGATTAGAGATAAATTAAGGCATTAAACTGATTAAATATAAATAATGAAGAAAAAAATCCGGATTAAAAAAAATATAATTTTCTCATTAATATTTTTATTTATAATAATTTGCATAATCGTTTCACTTAATTCTTTTAATATGAGAAAGATTCTTAATAGCAATATTAAAATAAAAGATTTTGGGCCTTTAAATTCAACTGATAAAATCCTGATTCTTGCACCTCATCCTGACGATGAAGCAATTTCTTCAGCAGGAATAATTCAAAAGGCAATTTCAGCAGGTGCAAAAGTCAGGATAGTGTATCTTACCAATGGGGAATATAATCAGGAATCTTATTTAATATTTGAAAAAAAGCCTTTAATTTTAAGGGATCAGTTCATTAATCTCGGAAAAATCAGGATGAATGAGGCAATAAAAGCTATGAAAAGTCTTGGGTTAAAAAAAGAAGATTTAATTTTCCTCGGATACCCTGACTTTGGAACCATGGACATTCTTACTGAATTCTGGGATAAAAATAAGCCATACTCAAATATTCTGGAGAAAATTTCAAATGTACCTTACAGTGAATGTAAATCCCCCGGAGCTCCATATATTGGCCAGAGCATTCTCAGTGATCTTGAAGATATAATTAAAGAGTTCAAACCGTCAAAAATTATTGTTTCAAGCCCTCTCGATTTAAACAGAGATCATCAAGCCTTATATTTGTTTTCAAGGGTAGCCTTGTGGGATTTAAAAAAACAGATAGATATTCCTGAATATTATACATTTCTTGTTCATGCCAAAAATTGGCCGGCTTCGCAGGGATTGCATACGGATTACGAAATGGATATTCCTTATTCAATAAAAGGTACATATGAGGATTGGATAAATTTATATCTTACAAAAAAAGAAATTGAAAATAAATATAAGGCAGTCAGCCAGTATGTAAGCCAGATTGATTATAAACCATTATTTATAGTTTCATTTGTAAGAAAGAACGAGCTTTTTTCTATTTTTAGAGATATAAAGCTTGATAAAAATAACAAAATAACTGTAAGTCAATCTAATGCTGCAAATAGAAATTTAAGCAAATTAAGCTACAGTCTTGATAATAATTTTTTAATAATAAAACTTGGTTTGAAAATGAGGATAGATCAGTTGTTTGGAATATCAATTTATCTTCTTGGATATAGTAATTCCAAAAATTTTTCTGAAATGCCTAAAATTCATATTGATGTTACTTTAAATGGCATCAGTATTAAAGACCGGTTTAATCAAATTGATAAAAATAAAGTAAGTTATTTTTATGAAGGAAATGATATAATATTAAAAATACCTCTGGAAATGCTTGGAAAACCTGATTATGTATTGTCACATGTTAAAACTCATTCTGGCGACATTACATTGGATGATAGCGCGTGGCATATTCTTGAAATAAATTATTAATTTTTTTTATTATGAATTTAATAAAATCATCCATGTCTCATTCTTGGGCTTAAGTTATTGCCATTATTAATTTCTATTTTACATCATTGTCAATAAAGATTGATATGGAAAAACAGTTTATTATAAGAAAATTTAAAGCAAGCGATAGAAATGCACTCAGAAAAATTGCATGCGACACTGCTTTTATGGGTGAGCCCTGCGAGATGTTTTTTGGATGCAGGGATTTTCTTGCAGATATTCTTACGGTATATTTTACTGATTATGAACCGGAGTCATGTTTTGTTGCCGAAATGGACAATAAAGTAGTTGGATATTTGACCGGTACAAAGGATATAAAAAATTATTATAAGATTTTTACATTAAAAATATTACCAAAATTAGTCTTTAAATTTATTTTTAAGGGAGTGTTCTTTAATAAAAAAAATATTATTTATTTTTTCAATTTATTTAAAAGTTTGATAAAAGGGGAATTAAGAGGGCCCGATATTAATAAAAAATATCCTGCTCTTCTTCATATTAATATTGACAAGTGCTGCAGAGGCATGCATGTCGGGTCAGTTTTAATTGAATTTTTTTTAAATTATTTGAAATCGGAAAATATTTCGGGTGTACACCTGAATGCTAAATCTGAAAATGCAACAAAATTTTTTGAAAAAAAAGGGTTTATAAAGATATTTGAAATAAAAAGGACATACTTTTTTTACTTGCTAAAAAAACCTTTTATATATTATTATTATGCAAAAATTTTAATAAATAATAGCAGTCAGGAAAATTAATGGAAATCAAACACAAGGTAATAAATAATTGGGTTAACGAAATGGCTAAATTATGTAATCCTGACAGAATTATCTGGATAACCGGTTCAGAAGAAGAAAAAGAAAAACTCGAGAGTGAAGCTTTCAGTACCGGAGAATTAATACAGTTAAATCAGGAAAAACTTCCGGGATGTGTACTGCACAGAACTGCACATAATGATGTTGCAAGAACAGAAAATTTAACTTTTATCTGTACATCTAAAAAGGAAGATGCAGGTCCAACTAATAACTGGATGAGTCCGAAGGAAGGTTATAAAAGAGCCGGTGATATTTTTAAAAACTCCATGACCGGCAGAACCATGTATGTAATACCATTTTCAATGGGTACCATCGGGTCTCCATTCAGTAAAATTGGGGTTGAACTCACTGACAGCATTTATGTTGTGTTAAATATGAGAATTATGACAAGAATTGGAGAAAAAGTTCTGCTAAGTCTGGGAACAGATGGTGAATTTACAAAATGCCTGCACTCCAAAGCTGACCTTGATATCAACAGGAGACTGATTCTTCATTTTCCTGAAGATAATACAATATGGAGCGTAGGGTCGGGTTATGGCGGAAATGTTTTGCTTGGAAAGAAATGTCTTGCTTTAAGAATAGCAAGTTATCTTGGAAGACATGAGGGCTGGATGGCAGAACATATGCTCATTCTTGGGATAGAAAAACCATCAGGTGAAATTAATTATATTGCGGCAGCTTTTCCAAGCGCATGCGGTAAAACAAATCTTGCCATGCTAATTCCGCCTGATGGATTAAAGGCAAAAGGTTATAAAGTATGGACAATAGGTGATGATATTGCATGGATGAGAATCGGCAGTGATGGTACGCTCTGGGCTGTTAATCCTGAATCAGGTTTTTTTGGAGTAGCTCCCGGAACAAACAACAAAAGTAATCCAAATGCAGTAAAAACCATTCAAAAAAATACAATTTATACAAATGTTTTATTAAGAAAGGATTACTCAGTCTGGTGGGAAGGCGGAGACGGTGAGGTTCCTGAAGAAGGCATAGACTGGATGGGAAATCCATGGAAGCCTGGAATTTATGGTGAAGACGGCAAGCCAAAGAAGGGAGCTCACCCGAACAGCAGATTTACAGCACCGGCAAGTCAATGTCCGTCAATTTCACCTCATTTTGAAGATCCTGAAGGTGTTCCCATAACTGCAATAGTTTTTGGCGGAAGAAGGGCAAGTGTTGCGCCTCTTGTTTATCAGTCTTTTAATTGGCAGCATGGAGTATTTTTAGGATCGATAATGGCATCTGAAATAACAGCCGCCCAGTATGGTGCGCACGGTATGGTAAGAAGAGACCCAATGGCAATGATACCTTTCTGCGGCTATAATATGGCGGATTATTTTAAACACTGGCTTGAGATGGGTAAAAAAATGACAAATCCACCTAAAATATTTAATGTAAACTGGTTTAAAACAGGGGAAAAAGGTGAATTTTTATGGCCTGGTTACGGAGATAATTTAAGAGTTCTTGAATGGATAGTAGACAGAAGCAATGATGAAGTAAATGCATTAAAGTCTCCAATTGGCTATATACCTGATAAAGGTGATCTTGATATGACAGGTTTGAATCTTGATAAGAAGGTTTTAGATAAACTTTTTGAAATAAATGAAGAAGAATGGAAAATAGAGACGAAAGATATAAGAGAGTTTTATGATAAATTTGGAAACAGGCTGCCTACCGAATTAAATGATGAACTTGAAAGTCTTATAAAAAGACTTGGCTAATTAAAACAAAAAATTATGATTTTATATATATTTAATCCTGCAAATCCATCCTATACATCAGTAATCCGCTGCAGGGCTTTGGATAAAAATAAGTTGATTTTTGCGGCATAACCTTACCTGCAGATGAAAGATACTCAACATCGCTGATGTCAGGAGCATTTAAGATTACACCCATATCATATTTATCATCCTCATTAATTCTGTCTGCAAGTTCATTAATTGAATGGGTATAGTCAATTTGAATTGTGTTTAGATCTGAAAAAAGATTATCAATGATTAATTTATGTAAAATTCTAACATCAAGATTTTCAAATATTTCATCCTGTCTGCTTAATTTTCCATAAATATCAGTTATTTTTTTATTTAAATCAGCAATAATGATACCGTCATGTGCCAGTATAAAGCAAAAGGAATGAATACCTTTAATTTTACTCTTATTTATATAATCCATTATGTTATTTAATAGTCTGTTTTTTTTATCGCTTCCGGATTGAAATTGAGTTGTATATTCTTCTTGAAATATTTCCGAATAATCATTTACAGTAAAATACTTTTTTAGTCTTGACTTTATATCATTATAATTTACTGAATTTTCAAATTTAATCATTCTGTAGGTTGGTAAAATCTTTATATTTTCCTGCCTGAAATTTACAAAAAGAGTTAAGGCAGCTTCTTCAGGAAAAATTTCCTTTCCAATGGAATTTATTACTAATTTTTTGGATTTAACTTTATTTTGTCTTCTCATTTCTTTTACTTCATGCATGAAAAGCCTTGATGTTTCATATCTGTGATGACCGTCTGCTATAAGAATATTTATATCTTTCATAAAATTAACAATAAGATTTATTTTACTTGTATCGCCGATTTTCCAGATTTTAAACCTGATACCTGCATCATATTCAGGTTTAAAATCATACAAAGGTTTATGCTGCATTACATTATCCAGTATTTTCTGAATTTTTTTCTCTTTATCATCATAAAGTGTATAAATAAGACCGAAATTTGTTCCTGTCTGCCTTAAGAGATTCAACCTGTCTTCTTTTGGCTTTGAAAGTGTATATTCATGTCTTAAAACTTTTAAGGATTCATATTCTTCTATTTTGTTCAAACCGATAAACGCATTAAAACTTTTCCACCTGCCTTTTTCAAGAAAGCTTTCCTCAAAAATATAAAAACATTCCGTATCATCAAATGTCAGAACATTTGATTTTATCCATTTATTGAGCTTTTTTGCTGCAGATATATATCTGTCAATGCTGTTTTCTTCATCAGGAAGTATAAGATTTACTATGTTGTTTTTACTTAATTTTTTTAAATTTTCTTTTTGAGCTGGTGAAATAACATCATACGGCGGCGATACCAATTGCGAAATATCATTACTGCCGGTTACCGTATTAAACATCATGGCTTTAAAAGGATAAATGTCTACCATTATCAGATGCCTCCTTCATGAAAAAATAAGTATAAATGATGAATATTAATACAATAATTAAGTTATCGTATTTGTCAACTTAAAAATAAATAAATGTCAATCTTGCTTAAATTTATAAATATTTTAAGTACGGCAAGTTAAATAAAGTATGCATAAATTTAATTATCATTTTAATTTGAAAATATTGTTACAAAGTAATTACAAATTTCTTTTGACAAAATTTAAATTCAATGTATATTATTAAAAATTGTTTGAGCATATTATCAAAAATATTTATTAAAAGAGGTAATTTGGAAATTGAGATTATAAGCAATGTTCTTGAATATAATAAGGAACATGCAGAAGTTAACAGACAGTTATTTAAGGATTATAACGTTCTTGTAATCAATATACTTTCATCTCCGGGTTCCGGTAAAACTTCCTTAATTACCCAATCCATAAAAAGACTTTCAAATTTTAAAATCGGTGTCATTGAAGGAGATATTTCTTCAACCTATGATGCAGAAAAAATAAAGCAGTATATAAATGATGTTGTGCAGATAAATACAGGTGGAACTTGCCATCTTAATGCATCAATGATTGAAAAGGCGCTTAAAAAGATCGATGTGAAAAATCTTGATATAATTTTTATTGAGAATGTGGGAAATTTAATTTGTCCGATTGGGTTTGACCTTGGTGAAGATTTTAAAATTCTTCTTTCATCGGTTAGCGAGGGTGATGATAAGCCTGTAAAATATCCTAAAGGATTTATTAAATCATCGGCAGTTCTGTTAAACAAGATTGATTTACTGCAGGTAAGTGATTTTAATTATGATTTTTTTGAAAAGAAGGTAAGACAGTTAAATCCTGAAAGTCCAATTATGAAAATATCATGCAAGACCGGGGAAGGTTTGGATAACTGGATTGACTGGATAACTGAAAAAATAAAGAAATAAAAAGTTAGCTAAAAAATAAAGAAATAAAATTGACACCTTTTTGATGATGATATTTTAACTTGTTGCAAAATTTTTACAAACTTTTTTATTTGATATAAATTAATTATTGCGGAAAAATTTATAGAAAGGAATTTAAATGCTATATAAAGTCCTTAAAAAAGATGACTCCAAAGAGTTTTTATCAAAGCTTATATCTGATTATGAATTCATAGGGCCTGTAAAAAAAGACAGAGAAACACATGATTTTCTAAGAATTAATGATATAAAAAAGCTTGATGCAAATTATAAAAGAACTACGATTGCACCGGCAAAAAAAATTCTCTTTCTTCCTTCAGAAACACTTATACAATATGAAATAAATGAAGATGTAAAAATAAATCCGGTTCATAACGCAAAAGAAAAAATACTTTTTGGAATTGATGCATGCGATGTAAATGGAATGAATTTTCTTGACAGATTTTTTTCTGAATTTGAAATAATTGATGAGCCTTACGCTTCCCGCAGAAAAAACCTTATGGTAATCGGGCTTGACAGAATGCCTTCTGAAACAAACTTTTCAATAAGCATGGGTATGGAATATGCAAAGGACGGATTTGATATATTTTTAACTGACCTGGGTAACAGATATTTTGTAAGAGTTGGCACTAAAAAAGGAAATGATCTTCTGGCAAAATATGCTTCAGCAGTTAATGCAAGCCAGGAAGACTTTAAAGATTACGATAAGTTTATGGATGATTACAGAAAAAGCTTTAAGAATAAAGCAGATACTGAAAATTTTTATGACAATTATGAACTTATATATGATGACAGGAAGTTCTGGGACAAGGTTGCAAAAGACTGCTACAGTTGCGGTTCATGCTGTCTGGTTTGTCCAACATGTTTTTGCTTTAATGTAAGAGATGACATGGAACTTAATTTAAAAAAGGGCAGTAAAATAAGAGAATGGGATTCATGCATGATTCCAGGGTATGGGTTTGTTGCCGGTGGTCATAACTTCAGACCAGATAAGGAAAACAGGTTAAAGCAAAGGTACAGATGCAAATTAAAAACCTTTGAAGACAGACTGGGAACAAATTCCTGTGTAGGATGCGGAAGATGCATTGAAGCATGTCTTGCCAAAATAAATATTGCAGAAGATATAAATGCTGTTAAGAAAGAGGTGAGTGTATAGCCATGGAAAACAATATTTATACTCCAAAATTAGCAAGAATTACCCGTATTGAGACTGTAACTTCCATTGAAAAAATTTTTGATATTTCATTTGCTGAAAAGGAAGACCAGGAAAATTTTAATTTCCTTCCAGGACAGTTTGTAGAATTAACAGTTTTTGGAGTTGGGGAGGCTCCTTTTTCCATCACCTCAAATCCTAATAACAAGGTTAAATTCCAATTATGCATAAGAGCTGCAGGAAGTGTTTCAAAAGCCATACACAACCTTAAGGAAGGCGCAAAAATAGGAATAAGAGGACCTTTTGGAAAAGGAACATTTCCTTACGAGAAAGCAAAAGGGCATAATGTTCTTGTAATTGCAGGAGGTTTGGGGCTTGCACCTCTGATGTCTTTTATAACTTACATGATGGATTACAGAGATAAGTATAAAAATGTTATGATAATTTATGGTGCAGTTACTCCTACAAATATTTTGTATAAAAATGATATTGCTTACTGGAGCACAAGAGATGATATTTCGGTGTGCGTAACTGTTGACAACCCTGATGATAAATGGACAGGGGAAATAGGAGTATGTACAAAATTAATCCCAAGAGTTGATTTTAAACCTGAAGATACATATACATTAGTTTGCGGTCCTCCTGTCATGTATAAATATGTAATCAAAGAGCTTGAGAAAAAGAAATTTAAGGAAGATACCATATTTCTTTCTCTTGAAAGAAGAATGGAATGTGGAGTTGGCAAGTGCAATCATTGCCATATAGGTGATAAGCTCGTATGTGTGCATGGTCCGGTTTTCAGTTTATGGGAAGTTAGAAATTTAAAGGAGGCTATATAATGAATAAGCCAAAAGTTGGAATTTTTGGATTTACAGGATGCGGCGGATGCCAGCTTGAAATTTTAAATCTTGAAGATCAACTGCTTGATTTATTTGCGGCAGTTGATGTTGTTCATTTTACAGAAGCTATAACAGAACATAGTGATAATTATGATATTGCAATTATAGAAGGTTCAATTACTACAATGCATGATGTTGAAAGAATTGAACATATCGGTAAAATTGCAAAGATAATTGTTGCCATTGGTGCATGTGCATGTACCGGAGGAATTAACTGTCTTAAGAATTTATATGGTGTTGAAAAGGCGAAAGAACTTGTTTATGGAGATAAAAAAGGCTGGATTGATGCAATAGAAACAAAGCCGGTGGATGGATATATAAAGGTTGATTATTATGCAAGAGGCTGTCCTCCTACAGGTTCAGAAATTATTGACATAATAAAATCTTTAATTGTCGGAAAAGTTCCGGAAATCCCGAATTATCCTGTTTGCATAGAGTGTAAAAGACTGGGAAATACCTGTGTTTATGATCTCGGAATAACCTGTCTTGGAGTCATATCCAGAGCAGGATGCAAAGCAAGATGTCCTAGCTCTGTAAGCGGTTGTGAAGCCTGCAGAGGTGTCATTGATGATCCCAATGTTAATGCTCAAAAAGACCTGCTTGCAAAATACAATCTGACTGTTGAAGATATTATGGAAGGATTTAATTTATATAATGCCTGCAGAAAAATACAGCAAAAGGCTAAATAAAATCAATATGGAAAGAAACTATTAATTTTGGAGGATAAATTATTATGGCAGAGAATTTAAATATAGAAGTGGCACCCTTATCAAGGGTGGAAGGCCATGGGGATCTGGTAGTAGATATGAAGAACAGGCAAATAAAGGAACTTATTATGAGGATACCTGAATCTCCAAGATTTTTTGAAGCTATGCTGGTTGGAAGAAACTGGGCTGAACCTTCTCATATTACTTCAAGGATTTGCGGAATTTGTTCAGTTGCTCACACCACTGCTTCAATGAAAGCTACCGAAGCTGCTTTAGGAGTAATTATTTCAGATCAGACACTCAAGTTAAGAAAACTGATTTTTCACCATGAATGTGTACAAAGCAATACACTGCATGTTTATTTTCTTGCTGCTCCTGATTTTCTTGGAGTTGGAAGCGTCATTCCCCTTGTTAAGACTAATCCTGAAGTGGTTCAGATAGCCTTAAGATTAAAAAAGATGGCTAATGATATGGTTAGAATTATAGGCGGAAGAGCTGTTCATCCGATAAGAACGGTAGTTGGCGGATTTACAAAACTTCCGACAGAAGAAGAAATGCATCTTATGAAAAACATGATGAAGAGCGCCTATACCGACCTTGAGAAATCGCTCAAAGTTTTAAAAACCTTAAAGATACCCGAATTTGAAAGGGAAACAGAATATCTTTCCATAACAGATAAAAAAGAATACGCATTATATGACGGCGATATTAAATCTTCTGATGGCTGGATAATAAATGATCAGGATTATTTAACAAAAATCAATGAAAAAGTTGTCAAACATTCTACAGGCAAGCATTGCCGGGCTTCCAGAAACTCCTTTATGGTAGGAGCTCTTGCAAGAGTTAATAATAATTATGATAAGTTATCTGATAATGTAAAAACTTATGCAGAAGAATTGGGTTTGAAAGTTCCATGCTACAATACATTTATGAATAATTTCGCTCAGTTTGTTGAAATTATCCATAGCATTGATGACAGCATCAAACTTATAGATGAATTGATGGAAGACGGCCTTGATGAAAATAAAGCTATGGTTGACATAAAAGTAAAGGCAGGAAGAGGAGTTGGGGTAGTTGAAGCTCCAAGAGGATTACTGATTCATGATTATACTTATAATTCTGAGGGCAAAGTTACAAAAGCAAACTTAATTATTCCTACAAATATGAATTATGCTAATGTTGAAAACGATATGGCTGCTTATCTTCCTCTGGTAATAGATAAGTCAGAAGATGAGATAAGACAGGCAATGGAGATGCTTATCAGAGCTTATGATCCATGTATTTCCTGTTCCACCCATTTCTTAAATGTTAAGCTTATAAATAAGCAGTAAACCTAAATTAAAATATATCTGCATATTTTAATAATATGGATTTAAATTTGAATTTACATTTAAATTTATAAAAAAGTAGAAGATAATGAGTTGCAACCACTCTGATTCTTCCGAAAATTTTATTAGCGGAGCTAATTACAAAATAATCGGCTTTGGCAATATTTTTATGAGCGATGATGGTATAGGAATCAAAGTAATTGAAGAGCTGCGCAAGGAAAGTTTTACCAGTAAATTTAACAATATTTCAATCATTGATGGCGGGACTTCTGCGGTAGATCTTTTATTTATGCTTGAGAACAGTGACAAGGTTATAATTGTAGATGCAGTTGATGCCGGTCAGAATACAGGTGAGATTGTAAGATTTAAATTAAATGAGATTGCAGAGTTTAAGAAAAAAAATATCAAAAGTTTTTCTCTTCATGATGTGGACCTCTCGGAAGCATTTAATTTGATGAAATCCTTAAATATGACAGCAGATATAACAATTATAGGCATCAAACCAAAGATTGTTGACTATGGAGAAAAATTATCACCTGAAATTGAAAGCAAAATTCCTGAATTAATTCTAAAAATAAAACAGGAAATGAACTTATAGAAAATAATTAACCTCAAATTCACCTTTATAAATAAAATCCGGCGAAAAAATTGGAAATTATTCAATATTTGTAACTACTATTACAAAAATAATGTATAATATTTAAAATATGAGGTAGCAAACATGATGGATAATTAACTTAATTTTTATAAATATTAAAAATATATAATATAAACAACATGGCTTAAGGAAAGGAGCTGGTAATGCAAAAAGAAGTACATGATATTTTAAATGTTTGTGAACAGTTAATTGCCAAATCCAATACCATTGAAGAAATTTCAAAAGCTATAAAGGAAATAATTAAGGAAATACAGGCAAAAACAAGCCAGGTTGATATTCCCCAAAAATCACTTGCTTTAAGAAAACCTCTTGCAAATTTGTTTATCTTAAATTCAAATATGGATGATTGTATAAAGTCGTTTGAAAAAAGCTATGACGATTTGAAAAAAATTTAGCAGATTCTTGGCAACTGTTCACTGTAAAATTTATCAATTATTCTTCTGGTACCAATTTTTGTGTTAAGAATAACTGCACTTTGACCTGAATTTTCAGAAACTTCTCCTATTATAGTTGAATTGATTCCATATTTATTTTTCTTCATTGCTTCCAGAACTTTTTTTGAATCATTTTGATCAACGAAGGCAACCATTATGCCTTCATTAGCAATATACAGAGGATCAAGCCCTAAAAATTCACATAAACTTTCAACTTCCTGTTTTACAGGTATTTTATCTTCATAAATATTTATTATTGTTTTTGATCTTTGCGCCATTTCATTAAGTACGGTAGCAACACCGCCCCTTGTAGCATCTCTTAAGGCATGTACTTTATCTGATACTTCAAGCATTGTATTTACAAGAGAGTATAACGGAGCACAATCGCTTATAATATCTGTTTTGAAATTAAATTCAGGTCTTGAGCTTAAGACTGCAAGACCATGCTCAGCAATACTTCCATTAATTAATATTTTATCTCCTGGTTTGATATTGACAGGAGAAATACATGTATTATTTCTTATACAGCCTATCCCTGAAGTGTTAATAAATATTTTGTCTGCACTGTTTCTTTCAACCACTTTTGTATCTCCTGTTACCACAAAAGTTTCAGTTTCCTTTAAAATTTTACCTGCAGATTGAAGTATTTTTTCAAGACTTTCAAGATCAAAGCCTTCTTCAATAATCAAACTCATACTTAAGGCTATAGGGCTGGCACCGGCTGATGCCAGATCATTTATAGTTCCGCAAATGCTTAATTTTCCTATATCTCCGCCGGGAAAAAATATTGGCTTTACTACAAAACTGTCAGTAGTATATGCAATCTTATTATGTTTGAAATCATTAAATACGGCGCTGTCCTCAAGATTATTTAAAATCCTGTTTCCCAGATATTTCAGTATGAGGTTATTTATAAGCTCACCTGTTTTTGTGCCTCCATCTCCATGAGAAAGCAGGATATGCGTATCTTTTAAATTTTTATTTTTATTTGTTTTATCCATGATTTACTTAAAATAAATGATTTATTTCGTTCAAGTTATTTTCTTATTTATATTTTATATTTTTCATATTTAAAATATGCAGCACATGTTCCCTCACTTGATACCATACAGGGACCCACCGGTTTATCAGGAGTACATGATTTTCCAAACAATTTGCATTCAAAAGGTTTTTTCTCACCCTGAAGTATTAATCCGCAACTGCAGTATTTTGGCTCTTGAACCTGAATTTGCCTGAAGTCATACTTGATTTTAATGTCAAAATTCTTAAATTTGTTATTAAGTTCAAGACCGCTTCCAGGAATTTCACCAATTCCTCTCCAGTAAGCACTGCCGACATTAAAAACTTCCTTAATAAAATTAAGCGCAGTCGGATTTCCATTTTCCTTAACCACCCTGTCGTATTGAATTTCAACTGCAGGATGGTTATTTTTTATTTGTCTTAAAATCATTAATATGGATTTTACAATGTCATCAGCTTGAAATCCGCTTACTACTGCAGACTTGCCGAATTTTTCACTGATAAAATTATAAGGTTTACTTCCTGTTACCGCACACACATGACCGGGGCATAAAAAAGCATTTATTTTACTCTTATTATTAGCATTAAGCAGAAATTCAATGGCAGGAGGAACCAGTTTATGAGTGTTATAAATATAAAAATTATCGGTTCCGATATCAGCAGCTTTTTTTAATAAGGATGCTGTAAGAGGTGCAGTCGTTTCAAAACCAATTGCAATAAATATAACATTTATATCATGATTTTTTTCTGCAAAATCAAGTGCATCAAGAGGACTATAGCAGATTTTTATATTTGCTCCTTCGGATCTTTTTTTATACAAGGTTGATTTTGAACCCGGAACTTTTAGCATATCCCCGAAAGTAAAAATATAATTATTACGATTTCCGGATAATTTAATAACATTATCAATATCACTGACAGGAGTTACACAAACAGGGCAACCCGGACCGCTTACAAGATTAATGTTTCGAGGCAATAACTGCCTTAAGCCATTTCTTCCGATAGCCATTGTGTGAGTTCCGCACACTTCCATTATATTTATATCCGGCAGATCGCTTGATATTATTCTTATTTCTTCAATTAAACTGTTTATGTTATTCTGCATAGTTTTCAAACAACTCCAGTGTTTTTAAAGCTTCATCCCTGTCTATAATTTGTATTGCAAAACCTGCATGAACAATTACAAAATCCCCGCATTTAACTTCAGGTACAAGGGAGACATCTATAATTTTTTTTACACCCTTCGAATCAATTTCTGCACTATTCTCAAATAATTTAATTACCTCAGCCGGTACAGCTACGCACATTTGTTAATCTCCTTTAAGATCAAGTCATATTTTTCATTCCCAAATACGCCTGTCCGAGTGAAATACCCCCGTCATTTACAGGCACTTTGAAATTTGTATAAACATTGAAACCTTCATTTTCAAGCAGTTTAAAAGTTTTTTCAATCAAATAATTATTTTGAAAAACTCCGCCGCTTAAAACAACATCATTAATTGTAAGATTTTCTCTTATTTTTTTACTTATATCAAGAATAATTTCCGAAAGTGTATTATGAAATCCTGCAGATATTTTCTCAAAATCCTTTCCGCTGGAAATGTCTTTTAATATTTTTAAGAATAAATCAATATCATCTACAATAAATTTGCTGTTTTTTTTGTAATTATCCATATCCGGATTTTCATTTGTATATTTAAAATTATAAAAATCTTTACAATTTTCTTTTGCAATCATTTCAAGGTTAATTGCTGCCTCGCCTTCAAAAGTTGCAGTATTGGTTAATTTCAGAACTGAACTTACAGCATCAAATAATCTGCCCATGCTTGTAGTTTTTATACTGTTAAATCCGCTTTCTATTTGAAAGACAATGGATAATATTTCCCTGTCTTCAACAATTTTTGCATAACATGAAAAATTTTTTCTGAAATATTTTAAAAAAAGATTACCGATTCCGGCATCAGCTTTTTTATTTACACCTATGCCACTTTTATTATCCGATAAAAAATTATTCTTATCAGATCTGATCCATGAATAGTAAATATAAGTTATTGCCATTCTGTAAGGTTTGCGAATTGTAACTTCTCCTCCCGGAAGAATTTTTTCCGTTAAATGTCCGATTCTTTCAAAGTTTAATTTTTCATCAGCAACAAATATTTCACTGCCCCATATTTTGCCGTCATCCCCATAACCTGTGCCATCCCAGGCAAAACCAAGAACTTTTCTTTTTATATTATTTTCAGCAATAACACTTGCAATATGAGCTTTGTGGTGCTGAATTGAAATTTTATTTTCTGATTTGATTTCATTTAACGCTAAGCTGTTAAGCCTGAATGCAGGATGTTTGTCAAATACAAGCAAGTCAATTTTATCGATATTAAAAAGGCTGCGGTAATTTTTTAAAGCAGATTTAAAAAAATCAATACTGTATTCATTATCAATATCTCCGATATGCTGGCTGATTATTGCATAATTTTTCCTTATCAAGCAAAATGTATTTTTTTCTTCAGAGCCTATTGCTAAAATTGTCTTATTCTTCAGTTCCAATTCAAGCTTCACAGGATAAGGAGCATAACCCCTCGCCCTTCTTAAAATCATTTCCCTTTTTTTAAAGATTTTTACAACAGAATCGTCAAATCTTGAATAAATATCCCTGTTGTTAATTAAAAAGAAATCGCAAATACTTTTTAATTTTTTTACTGCATCATCATTTTCATATGCTATGGGTTCTTCGGAAATATTTCCGCTTGTCATTATCAGGGGAAAGTTTATTTCGTTAAAAATAAGATGATGCAGCGGGCTGTAGGGAAGCATTGCTCCTTCATATTTATTATTAAATGATACACACTTTGAAACCTGTTTTAAATTAAAAATACCTCTTTCAATTTCTTTTTCATTTGTAAGACCGGATATTTTTTTCTTTTTTAACAGCACAATCGGAGCTTTTTGAGAAGACAGTAGTTCTCTTTCCTGGCTGTTTGTCTTAAAATACATTTTTACATGATCCATATTTTTAAACATAAGGGCAAAGGGTTTATATGGCCTGTTTTTACTTTTTCTAAGCCTTTGTACTGCATTATCAGATGTAGCATCACATGCAATTTGAAATCCTCCAAGGCTTTTAATGCCTATTATCTTGCCATTTTTAAGTTGTCTTACGGCATATTTTAAGGGATCTATATTTTTTAACAGCCTTTCTTCATTATCCGTTAGCTGTAATTGCGGACCGCATTTAATGCAGGCATTCGGCTGGGCATGAAATCTTCTGTCCTGTGGATTGTCATATTCCTGTCTGCATTCAGGACACATTAAAAAATCAGCCATTGTTGTATTTTGCCTGTCATAAGGAAGTTTTTTAATTATGGTAAATCTGGGACCGCAATTCGTACAGTTTGTAAAAGCATAATTAAATCTTCTTTTATCTTTATTATTGTTAATATCCCTGATGCATTTACTGCATATTGCAAGATCAGGAGAAACAAGCTGAAATTTTTCTTCAGAAGGTTTGCTTTTTATTATTTTAAAATCATTAAAAGACAGGTTTGCTATTTTTCTTATCTTAATATCTTCTATTACGGCAGGCTCAGGTTTTTGTGATTTTATTTTTAATATAAAATCATTGACCTCATTTTCATCGGCTGAATCTATCCTGATAATTACTCCCGATGTTGTATTGCAAACATCACCGTGCAATTTAGAATTTGAAGCTAATTTATATATGAAAGGTCTAAATCCCACACCTTGAACTATTCCTGTTATTTCAATCTGAAATGTTTTTGAAATCATTGATTAACTTCATTTTGTTGTTTGAGTGGATGAAGAGGTATTTTCCTGTTGAAGATCGCCGCCATCTATAAAAATAAGAGTTCCAAGTGTTGTGACATTATTAAAATCAAATTGTTTTGAAGATGAAATAACAAGCTCTGTTGATTCCTGGTTATCAGTGTCCATGATTGAGACCGTAAACCCCATTACAAGTTCATCAGAAGGACTGACATCCGGCATATTATACCATGGAATACTGCATTCAATAATGTAGCCCCCGGAATATTTGTTAGATGCTATTACTGCTCCTTTCAGGGGAGCATTTGAAGGCCATCTTGCAAATGATTCCGGACTGCTGTTGCTGTTATTGCCTGCTGAAAATTCAAACTGATAGTCGTCTCCGTTTAAAAAAGGTATGTTAAAATCATTTTCAAGCTGACTATCTATCACTAATGTAACATTATCTCCTTTATTAATCTGGTTGCTGTTAAATGGCTGATTATATACATCATCTGTAACGTCAATATAAAAGTAAAAATTATCATTATCCCAGCATGATGAAAATACACCTGATAAATCTTTTGAATTGGTATAATTTTCCTTTAATATCGTGGGAGTAAAAGAAGAAAATTTTTCATAAAAAGTCCAGTCATCGGAATTTGCATCAATAACAGGGGAGGTGTAGCATTTTAATGAAAAAATCGGAGAACCATTTTGAGAGCGGTAATTAATCTTTTCAAGAATTTTGTTCTTTTTTTCTTCAATGTTTACATTGGAAAGCGTAGAAGTCTCTGAAGAAATATCGCCGCTGAAATTTACTGTGAATGGAACTTTTTCACTGGTATAAATAACCCTGTCATTTTTATCAGTAACTTCAGCATAAATATCATAATCTCCTTTACCGGGAGGATTCCAGTTAAATTTAAATGGCGGATTATCAAGAGTTTTTATAAGGCTGCTGTTTATATAAATATTTATGTTATAACTTCCGCCTTCAATATCTTTTCCCTTAATCTCAACAGGTACGGTTTCATTTGCACTTACAAATTCAAAAGACTGGTTTTTTGAAGGAGAAGAAATCAGCAAATCAAAATTTCCCTGCTCGGAAGAGGTGGAAGGAGTCTTTGAAAAAACAACCAGCGGCAATTTGCTTTTAATATTAAAAAATATAAGAATTGAAAGGCCTATTATTATAATGAAAATAATATAAGGAAACCTGTCGGGAAGAAAGGTATTTTGTTTTCTTAATTTTTTATCATCATTATTTTCCATATTTACTTTAAGCCATATTTATTAATAATTTTATTATAATACAGTTTTAAATTAATTTTATTTTTTTTTAAAACAAAATCAGCAAACCGCCTTAATCATGATTTTCCTGCTGTTTTTTTCTTTCCTCGATAATAGATTCTGCAAGATTATGTGGAAGTTCATCATAATGGGAAAATTTCTGTTTAAATATACCGCGGCCCTGTGTCATTGATTTTAAATCAACAGCATAATTAAATGTTTCGGATTGAGGGACTGTAGCTTTTATGATCTGATTATGTTTTTCACCTGTGATGCTTATTATCTTTCCTCTTTTGGAATTTATATCTCCTATTATATCTCCCATATATTCTTCAGGAACAGTTATCTCAAGTTCCATAACAGGTTCAAGGATGACAGGTGCTGCTTCAGACATTCCTTTTTTAAAAGCCATTGATGCTGCAATTTTAAAAGCCATTTCAGAAGAATCAACAGTATGATAAGAACCGTCATATAAATTAGCAGAAACATCAACAACCGGAAATCCGCCAAGTATACCTGCCTGCAGAGCTTCTCTTATTCCCTTCTCAACACCGGGTATATATCCTTTAGGAATTGCTCCCCCGAATATTGTATCTTCAAATTTAAAACCTTCTCCCTTGGCAAGGGGTTTGATTTCTATAAATACATGGCCATATTGTCCTCTGCCGCCTGATTGTTTTTTGTATTTATATTCTGATTTTGCAGAATTTCTGATTGTTTCCTTATATGCAACCCTGGGTATCTCCATATTGACATCAATATCAAATTTTTCCTTTAATTTTTCCCTTACAATTGCAAGATGAAGTTCACCCATGCCCCATACAATACTTTGTTTTACTTCAAGATTGTTTTCAAGTCTGATAGTCGGATCTTCTTCAATAAGCCTTGTTATTCCTGCATTAATTTTTTCCTCATCACCTTTAGCTGCAGGCATAATTGCCCTTGGAAATATTGGTTCGGGATAAATAACTTTATTCATTGCCAGCGGTTTTTCAGGACTGGAAATTGTATCATCTGTTGAAATATCAGTAATTTTTGCAACTGCAACCATATCTCCGGGAGATGCTTCGGAAATTTCCGACTGGTTTTTACCCTGCATCTTCATAATATTTGTAAATTTAAAACTGTTTTTTGGCCCTGACACAAAATAACTGTTTGCAGGTTTCATTGTTCCTGAAAATATTCTGAATACGGATAATTTTCCTATGAAAGGATCTGCTGTTGTTTTAAATACATAAGCTGCAAGCTGACTGTCTGCAGACATGTTTATTTCAACTTCATTATTGCTGTTAATTTCCCTTGCCTTTATTTTTGAAATTTCAACAGGTGAAGGCATAAGTGTATTGATGTAATCCATAAGAATGTCTATACCGATATTTTTTCCCGCACTTATTGCAAAAACAGGAATGATTGAACGGTTCAGTACAGATTTTTTTAAAATTTTGTTTAAACTTTCTGCATCTATCTCTTCACCATTTAAATACTTTTCAAGAAGAACTTCATCATTTTCAACAATATATTCAATGAGTGAATTATATCCTGCATTTGCTGTTTTACTGATACTATCATCAAGATTACTTTTTGTTCCTGTTTTTAAATCAGTTTTATATGTATATTGAGTTTTCTTAAGAACATCTATTACCGCATTAAAATTTTCACCTTCACCTGAAGGGATTGTAAAAGGTACAAGAGGTGCAGAAAAATTTTTTTTGATATTTTCAATAGCTTTAAAATAATCTGCATTTTCCTGATCCAGTTTATTCATAATGCAGAAAACCGGAGTTGATTTTTTATCAAGTTCTTCAATTATTTTTTCTGTAACAGCCTGAATACTTGCCTTAGGATCAAATAAAAGCAAAGCTCCGTCTATTACCTGGATTGCTTCAAGAGTCTGACCTATAAAATCAAGATAACCGGGACAGTCAATCAGGTTTATTAAGTGTTCTTTCCATTGATAATTTAAAATACTTGAACTGATGCTGAATCCTCTTTTGGTTTCAAGAGGGCTGAAGTCCGAAACAGTATTTTTTGTCTCAATTCTGCCCATTCTTTCAATAGCTCCGCTATCAAATAAAAAACATTCAGCAAGTGTAGTTTTTCCGGTATTATTGCCTGAAACAAGCCCGATAACTCTTTTGTTTTCCGCATTTGAAACAGCCATTAATTCCTCCTGATGTATATCAAGTTATTAAGAAAAATATTTTTATCAGATTACCAAAAAAAACAAAGAAAAATATATCATAAAATAATGCAAGTGTAAAAATTAAAAGGAAAGCATTTCCAATTTCGTGATTGCAAACAAATTATTGGATTAGGCTGGGTGATTGAGAAAACCGTATGAAGGCTGAGCGGGCAGAGTTCCTCTGTAAAGAGGAGAGCGAAGCCTGAATCCGAGCAAGCTTTGCCTCGCTGGGGCAAAGATTGCGTGTTTTTGAAACACCCAGTCTAATTCTTGTAGTCTTAATTTTGTCACTATTATGAAAAAGAATACTAACAATTAAGTAGCAAATATTATGTTTGTTTATGAACTTTAGTGAACTTTTTATATTGCATAATAAAAAAAATTTTTATGCTATAATATATTACTTGTTTAAAATGATAAAATATTAATAGTATATTGATTGACTTAAAATGATATGTTGATTGATATATTTAAAGGCAGGTATTTTTAAAAAATATAATAATTTCAGAATCAAACCTTGAAAAGGAGGTTTTATGGGAATACTGGGAGCAATAATATTAATAATAGGTATCCTTGTAGTAATTTTACTTGTACTGATAGGACTTTATAATTCCATAATTTCTTTAAGAAACAGGGTAGATAATGCGTGGTCTCAAATAGATGTGCAATTAAGAAAAAGATTTGATCTTATCCCCAATCTTGTTGAAACTGTAAAGGGCTATGCGGCACATGAGCGCGAAACCCTTCAGAATGTAATTGAAGCAAGACAGTTGGGTATGAGTGCAAAATCTGTAAAAGACCAGGCTCAGGCAGATAATATGATAACAGGCACTTTAAAATCATTATTTGCAGTTGCTGAAAACTATCCTAACCTGAAAGCTGATGCTCATTTTGCAAGACTTATGGAAGAACTGCAGGGAATAGAAAGCAATATAGCTTTTGCAAGACAGTTTTACAATGATACAGTAATGCAGTTTAATACAAGGATTCAAACATTTCCAGGAAATATTTTTGCTGGAATGTTTAATTTCAAAATCAGGGAATATTTTCTAGTCGAGGAAATTGCTGCAAGAGAACCTGTCAAGGTTCAGTTTACACAGCAATAAAGGAATTTTTATGGTTGGTGAAAAATTTAAATGTATCAGCAGATTGCTGCAAATAAGGCAAAATCAATAATTACCATTATTTTATTTATATTATTTATAGGGGTTGTGGGTTTTTTTATTGGTTTTTTATTTGATTACAGATATGGCATCAACAGTTATTTTTCAATAATGCTGCTAATTATTGCTTTTATCATTGCGCTGATAGCCAGCTTTGCCAGCTATTATTACAGTGATAAGATAATAATTCAGTTGTCCAAAGCTCATCCAGTGGATAAGGAAACTGACGTCAGAGTAAATTATATGGTGGAAGGGCTTTCAATTGCTGCAGGAATTCCAATGCCTAAAATTTATATAATTGAGGAAAACGGGATGAATGCATTTGCTACCGGCAGAAACCCGCAAAATGCAGTAATTGTTTTAACACGCGGAATTATAGAGAATTTAAATGATGAAGAGCTTAAGGGAGTTATTTCTCATGAAATATCCCATATAAAAAATTATGATATTTTGCTTGGAACAGTAATTGTTATTTTTGTAGGCATGCTGTCAATAGCAACCAACATTATATTAAGAATTTTTTTCTTTGGCGGGGGGAGAAGAAGGTCAAATGACCGCAGCAGCGGAGGAGGGATACTGACTCTCATACTTTTAGTAATAGGTCTTGTTTTGATAATACTGTCACCTGTAATCGGGACAATGATAAGATTGGCTATAAGCAGAAACAGGGAATTTCTTGCTGACAGCAATGGAGCACTTATTTCAAGATATCCTGCGGGTCTTGCCAATGCCTTAAGAAAAATAAGCGCTGACAGCAGGATTGAAAACGCAAACAGTGCAACTTCACATTTATTTATTGCTGATCCTCTTACTAAAAAAAACAAGCCGCTGTTTTCAAATTTATTTTCTACTCATCCGCCTATAGAGGAAAGAATAAGAAGACTTGATGAAATGTCACTTGGAATTGGAATTAAACAAGAAGTCGAAATTAAATGACAGGAGGTAATTTAAAAAAATGGAAAAGGGAACATTAAAGTTAAAAACCGGCCTTGCTGAAATGCTCAAGGGCGGTGTCATAATGGATGTTACTACAGTTGAACAGGCAAAAATAGCTGAAGAAGCCGGAGCGGTATCTGTTATGGCATTGGAAAGAATACCTGCAGATATTAGAGCTGCAGGCGGAGTTGCAAGGATGACAGATCCTGAAATAATATTAAAAATCATGGATGCCGTTACAATTCCGGTTATGGCTAAATGCAGAATAGGGCATTTTGCAGAAGCTCAAATACTTGAATCAATAGGTGTAGATTATATAGATGAAAGTGAAGTATTAACACCTGCCGATGAAAAGTATCATGTAAACAAATGGGATTTCAAAGTTCCATTTGTATGCGGCGCAACAAATTTAGGCGAGGCTTTAAGACGTATCGGTGAAGGTGCTGCTATGATCAGAACAAAGGGCGAAGCAGGAACAGGGAATGTTGTTGAAGCAGTAAGGCATATGAGAGCAATCAAGGATGAAATAAAGAAAATTGCAGCTCTTCCAAAAGAAGAATTAATGACTGCAGCAAAAGAAATGGGTGCTCCTTATGAGCTGGTTGTTTTTATTCATGAAAACGGGAAACTGCCTGTAGTGAATTTTTCTGCAGGGGGAATTTCAACACCTGCTGATGCATCATTAATAATGCAGCTTGGAGCTGACGGAGTATTTGTAGGTTCAGGAATTTTCAAGTCAGAAAATCCCTTAAAGATGGCAAGAGCAATAGTTGAAGCAACAACTCATTTTAAAAATCCTGAAATCGTAGCAAAGGTTTCCAGGGGACTTGGAAGTGCAATGGCTGGGATGGAAATTTCAAAAATACCGGAAGAGGACCTGCTTTCAGTAAGAGGGTGGTAATTATTAGTAAGGATAACAGGATTATTAATATCGGAGTTCTTGCACTGCAGGGTGCATTCAGAGAACATATTAATTCCATTAAAAAATGCGGTGCAAATGCATTGGAAATAAAATTTCCGCAGCAGCTTAACGAAATAGACGGATTGATTATTCCAGGCGGTGAAAGCACAACTATTAATAAACTTATGAACAAGTATAATTTTAAGACTCATCTTGATGATTTTTATAAATCCGGCAGAGCTATTTATGGAACATGTGCCGGACTTATTCTAATAGCCAATAAGATAATAAATGAAGATTTCGGTTTAAATTACATTGATATAGATGTTGAGAGAAATGCATATGGCAGGCAGATTGACAGTTTTGAAGAATATGTAACACTTTCATTTGATAAAACCCAAAAATTTAAAGCTGTTTTCATAAGAGCCCCAAAAATAACAAGAACAGGTCCAGGAGTTGATATATTATCTGAAATTAATGATAATATAATCTTAGTAAGGCAAAACAATGTTCTTGCAAGTACTTTTCATCCTGAACTTCAGGAAGATAAAAGGATTCATGAATATTTTCTAAAGATGGCAGGTAGAAGCATAAACTAAAAATTCAGGGCAAGGGAGAATCAATATGTCAGGTCATTCAAAATGGCATTCAATAAAGCATAAAAAAGCAAAAGAAGACGCAAAAAGAGGGAATATTTTCGGAAAACTTTCAAGAATGATTTCAGTAGCTGCACGGGAAGGCGGAAGCGGTGATCCCAATAACAATAATACGCTTGCAAATGCAATAGCAAAAGCCAAGGAATATAATCTGCCGCAGGATAACATTGAAAGAGCAATAAAAAAGGGTACAGGGGAAATGGCTGGCGTTAAATTTGAACATATGACATATGAAGGATATGGCCCTGGAGGAATTGCAATAATGGTTGATGTTACAACTGAAAATAAAAACAGAACTGCTGCAGACATAAGAAGCATATTTTCAAGAAATAATGCAAGCCTTGGAGAATCAGGCTGTGTTGCATGGATGTTTGAAAAAAAGGGAATTTTTACAATTGATAAGAAAGCAGTAAAGGATTACGATGATTTTATGCTTAAAGCCATTGACAGTGGTGCAGAAGATATAGAAGAAACCGATGAATCATATGAAATTAAGGTTGAACCTGCCATGTTAAATGAAGTAAAAAACAATTTAATCAAGAATGGAATAAGTGTAAAATTTACAGATATTTTACTGATTCCAAAATCAACCATAAAGTTATCAAAAAACGAAACAGAAAAAGCACTAAAGATTATCAATGCTCTTGATGATTATGATGATGTGGAAAATGTATATACAAATCTGGAGATAGAAGACAGGATGCTTGAAGAGATTGAAACTTAAGCTTTTTCTTTCAAACTGATGTTGCATGATAATAAAAGAATACTGGGAATAGATCCCGGACTTCAAATAACCGGGATAAGCGTAATTGAAACTTCAGATTCAATTGCATACAGGACTTTGTATTGCGGGTGCATAGAAACTCTTAAAGGCAGAAATATTGAACAAAGGCTTGCACAAATATATTCTTTTACAAATGATATAATCTTAAAATATAATCCTTATTGTCTGGCTGTAGAAGAAATTTTTTTCAGCTCCAATGCAAAAACAGCAATAAATGTTGGTCAGGCAAGAGGAGTTATATTGCTTTCAGCATGTATAAATAATATAAAAGTTTTTGAATATACTCCTCTTGAAGTAAAACAAGCGATATCAGGTTACGGCAGGGCAAGTAAGGATCAGATAAAATATATGGTAAAAGTATTGCTTAAAATTAAGGAAACAGATGTACCAAAAAAAGATGATGCATGGGATAGTCTGGCTATAGCAATATGCCATGCAAACAGCAGCAAATTTAATGAAAATATAAGAAGAAATATATGATTTCAAGATTAAATGGTAAACTGATATTTAAAAGTTTTTCAAAAATAATTCTTGAAACATCAGGAATAGGTTTTGAAGTGCTGATTTCCTCAAGGACATTTGAAAAACTTCCTGAACTGGAAAAAAATTTTTCAATAGATACCTATATGCATATTAGAGAAGATGAAATCCTTCTTGTAGGTTTCTTAAATCGTGAGGAAAGGGATTTATTCTTAAAAATAATCAGTGTTTCAGGGGTATCAGTTAAAATAGCACTTGGTATTTTTTCAATATATTCAGCAGATGAATTAAGTAAAATAATAATAAACGGAGAATCAGAAATGTTAAGAAGGGCTCCTCAAATAGGCGGAAGACTAAGTGAGAGGATTATTCTTGAACTGAAGGGAAAAATTTCTGAAGAATTTACAGGAATACAGGCTTTATATGCAGGTAATTCCAAAATAATTGAAGTAAAAGAAGCTTTAAGGACTTTGGGTTATTCAAATATTGAGATACAAAAAACACTTTCAAAAATTGATAAAAAATTTATTGAGGAAAAAAATACCGAAGATATTTTAAGGGCTGCATTAAGGGAGGTATAAGATAAACAACACGAAAAATAATAAGGATAAAGAAAATGCTGCAGTTGAAAGCGAGCTGGATGTAAAGCTTAAAAGTGAAGATGTCGAACTTGATAAAAGTTTAAGGCCAAAATATATTTCAGAATTTATCGGACAGGTAAAAATTATTGAAAATTTAAGCATATTCATAACTTCTGCGAAAAAAAGAAATGAACCTCTTGATCACGTACTTTTATCCGGTCCTCCGGGACTTGGGAAAACCTGTCTTGCAGAAATAATAGCAAATGAAATAGGTGTAAATTTCAAGATTACTTCCGGTCCTGCAATTGAAAGAACAGGCGATCTTGCAGCAATCCTGACAAATCTTGAAAAATTTGATGTATTGTTTATTGATGAAATTCACAGACTTAACAGATCCGTCGAGGAAATTTTATATCCTGCAATGGAAGATTATAAGCTTGATATAATTATAGGCAAGGGTCCTTCAGCAAAATCAATAAGAATAGACATAGCTCCTTTTACGATAATTGGAGCTACTACAAGAACAGGCCTTCTTGCATCTCCTTTAAGAGACAGATTTGGAGTAAATTTAAGACTGGATTATTATAAAGCAGAAGATCTTGTAAAAATTATTTTGCGGTCTGCCAGAATACTGGGTGTAAAAATAACCCGTGATGGTGCGGAATCAATCGCAAGAAGGGCAAGAGGAACACCAAGGATTGCAAACAGGCTGCTGAAAAGAGTAAGAGATCACGCCATTACAGGCGGAAATGGTGATATTGATTTTATAGTTGCCGATATGGCTTTAACCAAAATGGATATTGATCCTCTTGGGCTTGATATAATTGATAAGAAAATCCTGGATACAATCATAAATAAATTCAGCGGCGGACCTGTAGGAGTTGGAACAATAGCAATATCCATTGGGGAGGAAATTAATACGATTGAAGATGTTTATGAACCATATCTTGTGCAGATAGGATTCATAAAAAGAACTTCAAAGGGAAGGGTTGCTACGGAACTGGCATTCAAGCATCTTGGAATAAAAAAATCTGCCCAAAGTCAAAGTCTTTTTTAATCTTTTTTAAATGGAATTAAACTTATTTGATTATAAACTGCCCGAAATATTAATTGCACAGTCGCCATTAAAGGAACGTGACAAAGCACGGCTTCTTGTTCTTGACAGAAAAACAGGCGGTATTGTGCATGATATTTTTTTTAATATTATAAATTATGTTAAAAGTAATGATGTAATTGTAATTAATGAATCCAAAGTCATTAATGCAAGGCTTTTTGGCAGAAAGGAAAATACCGGAGCAAAAATTGAATGTTTTATCCTTAAAAAGAAGAAAGATAATAATTTTATTGTTCTTCTAAGACCTTTAAAAAAATTAAAAATTTCTGACAAAGTTTTTATTAATGAAAAAGATAATATTTATTTTGAAGTAGAGGACAAGCTTGAAGATGGCAGGGCACTAATACATTTTAATAATTTTTCCGATAAGATGCTGGATGAATATGGAGAAATTCCACTTCCGCCTTACATAAAAAACAGAAATTTTGATAATTCTTATTACCAGACTGTTTATGCAAAAAGAAAAGGCTCAACTGCAGCCCCGACCGCAGGCCTTCATTTTACAAGTGAGCTTATAAAAAAGCTGAAGGAAAAAGGTGTATTTTTTGCAAAAGTTAATCTTGAAATAGGGCTTGATACATTTAAGCCTGTAACTGAAGAAAATATTATAGATCATAAAATTCATTCAGAAAAATATAATATCAGTGAACATAATGTAAAAATAATACTTAAAGCCATAAATCTTGGCGGAAGGGTAATATGTGCGGGAACAACCACAACAAGAGTACTTGAAACAGTCATGTCCAAATACGGTAGTTTTAAAAGCAGCAGAGGCAGAACCAGTCTTTATATTTATCCGGGTTATAAATTTAAGATTACTGATATGATTATTACCAATTTTCATCTGCCAAAATCAACTTTAATTATAATGGTAAGTGCATTTGCAGGAAG
>JAMCSM010000191.1:37838-49103 GCA_023380915.1 Actinomycetota bacterium
TAATTGATGGTTCAACCCATTTTTTTACACCGGAAAAAGTCATAGAGATGCAGATTGAAATGGGTTCCGATATTATGATGGTTCTTGATGAATGCAGTATATTTAATGCACCTGATAATTTAATTGCAGAAGCTGCAGAAAGAACATTAAAATGGGCAAAGCTTTCTATTGCGGAATATAATAAATACGGGGACAATAAAAATTCTAAACTTTTTGGAATAATCCAGGGAGGTTTTAATAAGGATTTAAGAAAATACTGCGCGGAAACTGTTTCGGAGCTCGGATTTGGCGGGATAGCCATTGGAGGTTTAAGCGTGGGTGAAAACAGAAACCTGACAGTTGAAATGATGGATCATACAGTTAATTATGTTGATAAAAGCAAACCCCTGTATGTGATGGGGCTTGGAGATCCTGCCGGAATCCTTGAAGCAATAAACTGCGGTGTAGATATGTTTGACTGTGTTCTTCCTACCAGAATATCAAGAAACGGCAGTGCTTTTACTCAAACCGGAAGGATAAATATTAATAATGCAAGGTTCAGTGATGATTTTTCACCAATTGATGATTGCTGCAATTGTTATACTTGCAGGAATTATTCAAGAGCATATATAAAACATCTTCATAAAAATAAGGAAATCCTTTCAAGTATTTTACTTTCGATTCATAATCTGTATTTTTTATTTGATCTGGTTGGAAAATGCCGCAATGCTATTTCAAACAATAATTTTAATAATTTTAAAAATAATTTTTTAAAAAATTATAATAATGTGCGTCCCAATCCGTAATTTAAGAAATAAAAATAATATTTGCAAAAAATAAAAAAATGTTAATAATAGTTATATTTGCAAAACAAGTATTTGGCATAATGTCAAGTAGAAATATTAACAAAAAGGTGAAAATAATGAAAAATATTAGTAAAAATAAATTAGGCAAATTAATTACAATAACAGTTACTGCTGTTCTGATTGTATTTATAGGCATAATTTCATTTGGCTGTCTTCCTTTAACAGGAACTGCCGGCAGTACTACTGTAGCTACAAATGCTGACGGAACACCTGTTCAGCCTTCTTTTCTTGCAAAATACGGCACATGGTTATGGCTGATAGTTTTGGTTGTTGCTTTTTATTTTCTTTTAATAAGGCCGCAAAGAATGAGATCAAAAACACAACAGGATTTGCTTGGCAATCTTCAAAGGGGCGATGAAATAGTAACAGTTGGAGGAATGTATGGAAAAATTAAAGATGTGGGCGCAGATTCAATTATTATTACTATTTCAAGCGGTGTAGACGTAAAAATTTCCAAAAGCGCGATTGCGCGAAAAATATCACATGATATAACAACATCAGATAGAAAATAACTTGTTCCTGATATGAGACAAAACAGGCTAAACATTGCAGTTATAATTATCTTTATTATAATTACCGGTCTTGCAGTCTGGAGCATTTTAACTTCCCCTGTTAAACTGGGTCTTGATTTGAAAGGTGGAACTCAGGTTATTTTAAAGGCAACCCAGCTTCAAACAAAAGAAAGTACATCTGAAACAAAAACAGGAGGATCAGTTAGCGGTGATGCCATAGATAAAGCCATGCTTATAATGTTAAACAGGATTGATAAGCTCGGCATATCGGAACCTCTTGTAACCAAGGATTTTTCAAATAATATAGTTGTTCAACTTCCGGGTGTTGATAATCCCGACAGGGCAGTAGAAGTAATAGGCAAAACTGCTCAGCTTGAATTTAAAATAGTTGAAGGGTTTGATGATAATGGAAACTATAAACTTGGGCCTACCCTTATTACCGGAGACAAGCTTTCAAATGCAAAAGCCGGGTATGATAATAACGGACAGGTAATAGTACAATTCAGTTTTAACTCAGAAGGAGCAAAGCAGTTTGAAAAAGTTACTTCAGAAAATATCGGCAAGCAGCTTGCAATTGTACTTGACGGTGAGGTAAAATCTGCTCCTGTCATCAGGTCGGTAATTTCAGACAATGGTGTAATTGAAAATATCGGCAGCCTTGAAGAAGCAAAGGATATAGCTCTTGTGCTTCAAACAGGTGCTTTACCTGTAAATCTTGAGATTCAGGAAGTCAGAACCATAGGACCTACTCTCGGACAGGATTCGCTGCAGCAAAGCATGATAGCCGGAGTAATTGGTATCATACTGGTTGCTCTTTTTATGATTATAGTTTTTAGGGGACTGGGTCTGGTTTCCTTAATAGGTCTTTTCTGCTATATCGCATTATTCTGGGGTATTATTTCCGCACTTAAGACACCTTTAACTTTACCCGGAATAGCCGGTATCATTCTTACTATTGGTATTGCAGTAGATGCAAATGTTCTTATTTTTGCCAGAATTAAGGAAGAAATGCTTAAAGGCAAAACAAAAATTGCATCTTTCAGGGAAGGTTTTAAAAATGCGCTTAAGGCAATCATTGATTCCAATATAACTACATTAATTACTGCTGCCGCATTATACAGGTTTGGAACAGGACCAATCAGAGGTTTTGCTGTAACCCTTGCAATCGGTATTATTATCAGTATGTTTACAGCCATTATATTAATCAGAGCAATATTATTTCTTGCAGTTAATTCCAGAGTTATGACTCCCGGTTTTATTGGTATAAGAAAATCTGAAATAAAGAAGGTACAATAGTTGGCAAAAGAAAAGGAAGTATCAGTCAGCAGGTCTTACAAATTTGATTTTATTGGCAAGGGAAAAATATGGTTTGTTGTTTCTCTGGTCATAATAATTACAGGAATAGTGTTTTTCTCCATAAGGGGTTTTAATTATGGGATAGATTTTCTTGGCGGAAACCTTATGGAAGTTAAATTCAAACAGGATGTACCGGTTTCCCAGTTAAGAAAAGTAATGGAAGAAACAGGTTATGGTAAATCTATCCTTCAAAGTACAGCACCTGATCAATACATCATAAGAACAGTTCCAATAAACAATGATCAAAAAAATAAGATACTTGACAATCTGGATAAAAAGATTGGTATTGAAAGGCCGCTTGTTCAGGACAGAAACGTAGCTGCAGGTTTTTCAAAACAAATTACGAAAAATGCATTAATTGCTGTAGCCATAAGTCTGGCAGGAATATTAATATATATATGGATAAGATTTGAAGTTAGATTTGCGATAATCGGTATTTTTGAATTATTGCATGATTTACTGATTGTGCTTGGTTTTTATGCCATAACCTTCAGGGAATTCAATACAACAACTATTGCTGTTATTTTAACTATTCTGGGTTATTCTTTAACTGACGGTATAATTATTTTTGACAGAATACGTGAAGAATTAAGGATAAATAAAAAAGAGAAATTATTTACTCTTGTAAATTATTCCATAAATAAAACTTTGGTAAGATCATTAAGTACAGTTAGTACAACTTTATTCCCTATTATAATCCTTTTAATAGTTGGAAATGAGACATTAAAGGATTTTGCAATCGGCTTATTTGTTGGAATCATATCAGGAAGTTATTCATCCATATTCATAGGCAGCCCGCTACTGATAGCATGGAATAACAGATTCCCAAAGTATAAAAAATAAAATGCCTCAAATACCAGAAAACTGGATATCAATTGAGCAAAAAGAAGATTTTCCATTGCAGTCATCCAATAATTTTTTATCAAATTATCCTGATGCTGTCTTAAAAATACTGGTTAAAAACGGATTTGACAGCGAACAAAAAATAATAGATTTTGTAAAAACTGATGAAGGCAGAAAATTTACCGGTTTTTTATCAAAATATTGTGAGATTTTTTTAAAAATTCTTTTAAACCGGGGAATATATACGCAGGAAAATATTTATAAATATTTGAAATCCCCGCAAGGTAAAGATTTTTATGATCCTTTTCTTCTGCCGAATATGGATACCGCTGTTGAAAGGCTGCTTAAGGCAATTAAAAACAATGAAAATATATTAATTTTCGGGGATTATGATGCAGATGGAATAATAAGTACAACCCTGATTTATAATTTCCTGAAAAAATTAGGATTAAATGTACAATTTAAAATACCCTCAAGAGTTGAAGATGGTTATGATATCAGCCTTGAATTTATAAAAAAGCTTAATAAAGAACAGCCCTCAATATCCCTTATAATTTGTGTGGATTGCGGGTCAAACAGTAATGAAGTAAAAGAATATATCAGTAAAAATAAGGATAATCCGGATATTATTGTTTGTGACCACCATAAGATGTCTGATTCATCTTTACCATATCTTACTGATGAAAGCCGTTTTATTATAGTGAATCCGCATGACAGGAAATCAAATTATCCTTTCAGGTATTTAAGCGGCGGCGGAGTGACTTTTAAATTTATAAATGCGGTGTTAATAAAACTTGAAGCCGGGTTAAAAAATTTGTTTGAAAAAAGTTATCTTACAGATTTACTTGATCTGGTTGCCATTTCAACGATTGCAGATTTAATGCCGTTAACTGATGAAAACAGGTTAATAGTAAAGTGGGGACTTGAAGTTCTTAAAGATTCAAAAAATACAGGTTTAAAAAAGCTGATTGAGTTGACACTGCCTCAAAAAAATAATCTGACAGTATATGATGTCGGATACATTATTGCTCCAAGGCTGAATGCCTCCGGAAGGATAAAAGATGCAGAAAAAAGCTTCAAACTTTTAACATGTAATTTGGATGAAGCAGAGTGTCTTATTAACGAGGTTAATGAATTTAATAATGAAAGAAAAAAAATGCAGGATGAGATGCTTAAAGGTATTATTTCAAATAAGGAATTTGATTTTGATTATATAAAAAAATATCACAAAATATTTATTGAAAAATCTCCGGACTGGCCCGAAGGTTTGCTTGGAATAGTTGCTTCAGATCTTGTTAAAATATTAAATATTCCGGTATTGTTATTTAAAGAGGATAAAAAGAAATATAAAGGTTCGGGAAGAAGCATAAATGAATTTGATTTATATGATAATTTAAGTAAATTAAGCATGTTTTTTAAAAAATTTGGCGGTCACAGAATGGCTTGCGGACTTACCCTAAAAGATACTTCAAATGACGAGCTGCCAGGTAAAGAAAACAAGGAAAATAATTATCTTAAATTTAAAAAGGAAATGATAAAAATAGCTTACGCAGAACTTTCTGCAATAAATACAGAGAAGAAGTATTATTATGATCTTGAAATAAATTTTGATGATCTGTCAATTTCTCTGGCAAGACAGTTAAAACTTCTTGAGCCGTTTGGAATTGAAAATTCAAAACCTGTTTTTTTAATTAAAGACTGTAAAATCATGGAAATAATTTCCTTAAAGAACGGAAAACATTTAAGTATGAAGATTAAAAATAAAGGCTCTTATAAAAAGGCAATATATTTTAATATAAAAGATGAAATTATTGAAAAGCTAAATAAAATTCCCACTGACACCCGTATTTCCATCTTATCTTCAATAGAAGAAACCATTTACAACAACTCATCCTATTTACAATTAGTTATTTTAGATTTATTTTATTAAAATAATAACGGTAATATAATTTGTATTATTATTTTTTAAAATAAGAGGTTTAAGATTAATAATGATTTTACCTGAACAGGCAAGCAGAATTGCTGAAAATTACAGCAATCTGCAAAAAATTGAAAATATTGATATTGATAAAAATTATGAGGAACTTATTTGCCTAATTAAATCATATAATCCGAAGGCAAATGAAAACCTTATCCATAAGGCATACATGATTGCCAGAAAATATCATGAACCTCAATTCAGGAAATCAGGAGAGCCATTCATAATTCATCCTCTTGAAGTTGCCAAGATTCTGGCACATATAGAACTTGATGAAGCATCAATAATTGCTGCAATTCTTCATGATCTTGTTGAAGATACCGAATTTACAATTGCAAGAGTTAAGGAAGAATTTGGTGAAGAAATTGCAAATATAATAAATGGCGTAACAAAACTTGATAAAATAATTTTTCATTCAAAAGAGGAAAGACAGGTTGAAAATCTAAGGAAAATGATTATTGCCATGTCTGAAGATGTAAGGATAATTATAATCAAACTTGCTGACAGGCTTCATAACATGAGAACCCTTTCTTCTTTAAGCAAGGAAAAAATGCAGTTAAAATCCATTGAAACTCTGGAAGTATATGCGCCAATAGCTCACAGACTGGGTATCTTTCAGATTAAATCTGAACTTGAAGATTTAAGTTTTAAATATCTTTATCCAAGGCAGTATGTAAAAATAAAAAAGATGCTTAGCGAAAAAGTTGAGGAACGAAGAGAACTCATTGATGAAGCAATAGAAACCGTAAAGGAAAAACTAAATGAAGTTGGAATTTATGCTGAGATTAATGGGCGTGTAAAAAATTATTACAGTATTTATAATAAACTTACTGCAGGAAACAGAACATTTGAAAATATATATGATCTTATTGCCATAAGAATAATTGTTAATGATTTGAAAAGCTGCTATGGTGTCCTTGGAATTATTCATTCCATATGGAAGCCTGTCCCCGGAAGATTTAAGGATTTTATTGCAAACCCCAAATTTAATATGTATCAGTCACTTCATACTACAGTAATGGGGAAAAAAGGTGTTCCCATTGAAATTCAGATAAGAACATTCGAGATGCACAAAATTGCAGAATATGGTATTGCTGCCCACTATAAATACAAGGAAGGAGATATAAAATTAGATGAATTTGATAAAAGGATTGCATGGATAAGACAGCTTCTTGACTGGCAGAAAGAATTAAAAAGCCCGCAGGATTATATGGAATCTCTCAAACTTGACTTATTTGAAGATGAGGTGTTTGTTTTTACACCTAAGGGAAAAGTTATAAATCTTCCGAGAAAATCTACCGTAATTGATTTTGCTTATGCAATACACACTGATATCGGTCAGAACTGCATAGGAGCAAAAATTAATGGACAGATGGTTCCCATTGAAACAGTTCTAGAAAACGGTGATATTGTTGAAATTATAGTCTCCAAGACTCCAAAAGGTCCAAGCAGAGACTGGCTGAATGTAGTAAAAACAGCAAAAGCAATAAATAAGATAAAACAATGGTTCAGCAGGGAAGAAAGACAGGAATCCTTAAATGCAGGTAAGGAAATTATGTTAAAAATATTAAGAAAAAACGGGCTTTCCTTTAAAACAGTAAATCTTAACGTATTTGAAGATGTAGCAAGGGAAATGACTTTTGATAAAGCAGAAACATTGTTTAGAAATATTGGTACACATAAGGTGTCCGCTCATCAGGTTTTCACAAAAATCATCAAGAAACTAAATCAGCAGGACAACCAGGTAAAGGAAATGACTCTTGAAGACATACATCAGAAAGAGCAAATAAGAAGACCCGGAAGCGGTATTAATGTAAAAGGTATGGAAGGGGTTCTTGTCTTTATGGCTAAATGCTGCAATCCTGTTCCGGGAGACAGAATTATTGGTTATATAACCAGAGGGAGAGGCATCTCGGTTCACAGGGAAGACTGCATTAACTTTAAAAATCTTTTAAAAAATGAAGAATCAAGAATAATAGAAGTAAACTGGGATAAAAATGCTCCATTAAAGTTTAATGTTGAAATTGAAATCGAAGCACTTGACAGGACAAAACTGCTTAAGGATATTACAAATGTAATCAGTGAATATGATTTAAATATTATTTCTGCAACAGGAGGAATTCAAAGGAAAAACGGTTTTGCCAAATTCAGATTAACAATTGAGGTTTCAAATAAATACATATTAAAAGATGTGATTAATAACTTAAGAAATGTTGATTCTGTCTATGATGTTTACAGAGTCCTGCCGAAAGGTTAATTGTGGAAATAAAAAAATTTATTTTACAATTTTTAGGTGTTAACTGCTACCTTGTAAATTATAAAAACAAATATTTTTTAATTGATCCTGGTTCGGAGTTTGAAAAAATAAAAGAATATATTTTAAATCATGAGATAAAGCTTGAGTTTATATTAAATACACATGGTCATTATGATCATATTTCTGCTGTGCCGGAACTGGTGCAGGAATTCAGCATTCCTTTCTATGTACATGAAAAGGAAGAAGAAATTATTACAGACCCCCAAAAAAATTTATCTTCAACTTTTTATCCAAATGAATTATCATTAAAAACTTATAATTTAATTAAGGGAGATTTCAGTAAGGATTTTTTAATCCCTGGACTGGAAATAATGAATTTACCGGGCCATACTCCTGGAAGTATTCTTATAAAGATGGAGGAATATTTATTTACGGGAGATGTATTATTTAAGGATTCGATAGGAAGAACTGATCTTCCATGCGGAAACAACAGAGCAATGAATGATTCATTAAGGAAGATAAAACGGTTTGATAAAAGTTTTAAAATATTTCCCGGACATGGACCTGAAAGTACTATTGAAACAGAAATTGAAAATAATTTTTTTCTGAAAAACCTGGTTTTTTAACCATTAAATAAATTCTTTATGTAAAAAATTTTTTATTATTTTATTAATCTAAAAGGAAGGAAATATTGATTTATAATTCGCCAAGAGGAACAACAGATTATTACGGAAAAGATATAAAATATATTGAATTTATTTTAAACACTGCAAGGGAAATGTTTAAAATTTATAACTATGAGGAAATTGTTACACCTCATTTTGAATATACGGAAGTTTTCGCAAGGGCAGTAGGTGAAAATTCAGAAATAGTTCAAAAGGAAATGTTTACCTTCCAGGATAAAAAGGGAAGGTCTCTTACTTTAAGACCTGAAGGAACAGCATCAGTAGTGAGAGCAGTAATTGAACACAAACTTTTTGGTGAAAATCTTCCGTTAAAATTATTTTATGCCGGAAGCATGTTCAGATATGAAAGACCGCAAAAAGGCAGAATGAGGGAATTCAGTCAGATTGGAGTGGAAGCAATTGGAAGCGACAGTCCTGCCATGGATGCTGAAATTATATGGCTGCTTAACAGTCTTTTTAAAAATCTTGGATTTAAGAACCTGAAACTTTATATAAACAGCATAGGCTGTCCGCAATGCAGAAAAGAATATATGAATGTGCTTGAAAAATATCTTAAACCTTATGGGAAGGATTTATGTGCTGATTGTTTAAACCGTATCGGAAAAAATACATTAAGAGTTTTTGACTGTAAAGTGGAAACTTGCAGGAAAATACTTAGAAATGCGCCAAAGATAAGCAGTAGCTTGTGTGAAAAATGTAAAAAGTATTTACAGGATATTTTTGATATATTGAAAGTACTGGACATTGAATATTTTCATAATGAAAATCTTGTAAGAGGTTTTGATTATTACACAGGCACTATTTTTGAAATCATATCATCAGACATTGAAAGCGCTCAAAATGCACTTGGAGGAGGAGGAAGATATGATAATCTTATGGAAGAATTCGGAGGTCCAAAAATAAGTTCAACAGGATTTGCAATCGGAATTGAAAGAACAATGCTTTTAATGAAGGATCTTGGCATAAATACTCCAAATTTTAAAAATAAGACATCAAAAGTATATCTCATAAATATGTCTTCCCGTTTTAACGAATATCTTTTTGGAATACTTAAATTTTTAAGACATAACAAAATAATTTGTGATACAAATTTTAATATGAAAAACCTCGGAAAAGAAATAAAATGGGCTCAAACTGAAGGATACAGCCATGTAATAATAATAGGAGAAAATGAAGTCAGCAATAATTTGCTGACTATAAAGGATTTAAATAATTTTACTCAAATGCAGTTAAGCTGGTTAAACGAAAAGGCAAAAGTTTTAGATTTATTAAAATAAATCAATAATAAATTCCATCATTATTATAAATTCCCAGTGATTTTAAAAACAGAAAAATGATGAAAGGTGTGTAATGGAAGATTTCAGTATTTTTAAAACAGGATTAAGGACTGACCTATGCGGTATTATCAATAAAAAATACTGTGAAAAAGAGGTAACAGTCTGCGGGTGGGTTGCCAGAAGAAGGGATCATGGAAAATTAATTTTTGTTGATTTAAGGGATTTTACAGGTATTGTTCAAATAGTTTTTAATCCTTTATTTAATAAAGAATCATATGAAACTGCAAAAGAGATAAGAAGCGAATATGTAATTCAGGTTAAGGGTATTGTAAAAAAAAGAACAAATGATACTGTAAATTCCGATATTACAACAGGAGAAATTGAAATTTTTGCCGGTCAGTTAAACATATACAATAAATCAAAAACTCCTCCTTTTATGCCTGACGACAGAAGCAATATTGATGAATTTACAAGATTAAAATACAGGTACCTTGATTTAAGAACAAATGACATGCAAAGAAATCTTCGCATGAAAAGTTCGGTTATGACTGCAACCAGAAATTTTTTAATTTCAAATGGTTTTGTCGAGATAGAAACACCTATTCTGGCAAAAAGTACTCCCGAAGGTGCAAGAGATTTTCTTGTTCCTTCAAGACTCAATCCAAATAAATTTTATGCTCTTCCTCAATCTCCCCAATTATTCAAACAAATTTTAATGTTTTCAGGTTTTGACAGGATATTTCAGATAGCAAGATGTTTTAGGGATGAAGATTTAAGAGCAGACAGGCAGCCCGAATTTACACAGATTGATCTTGAAATGTCATTTATTAAGAGGGAAGACGTAATGTATTTGATTGAAGGACTTATCAGGGAGATATTTATAAAAGTCATGAAATCGGATATCAAAATTCCATTTGATAAAATAAGATACAGAGAAGCAATCGAAAATTTTGGTTCAGACAAACCTGATTTAAGGTTTAACTTGAAACTTAATGATATATCTGAAATTTTTAAAAACTCTGAAATTAAAATATTTAAAGATACTCTGACAAATGGGGGAGTAATAAAATGTATAAAAGCTGAAGACGGGAGGCTTTTCAGCAGAAAAGACCTTGATGATATTGTTTTAATGGCAAAAAATAATGGTGCAGGCGGTTTATTATGGATAAAAATTGATAATAATCTGCAGTTTCAATCTCCTGTTGCAAAATTTTTAAATGATTCTGAAAAGGAAAGTCTTATAAAAATATTAGATCTTAAGGAAAACAATCTGTTATTTATAGTTTCTGATCAGTTTTTAACAGCTTGTACGGTTTTAGGCATATTAAGAAATCATCTGGCTGTAAAGCTTAATCTTATAAACAATGATGAATATAAATTTTTATGGATTTACGATTTTCCCTTGTTTGAATATGATGAAAAGGAAAATAAATACAAATCTGTAAATCATCCTTTTACAATGCCGGATGAAAAAATGATACATTATTTAAAGACAGATCCACTGAAGATAA
>JAMCSM010000192.1:0-7509 GCA_023380915.1 Actinomycetota bacterium
AAAAGGAAAGTCAATGTTGCCCTTTCGAACTCAATGGGTTTTGGTGGCCACAATGTAACACTTGGTTTCCAAAAGTATTTTGATTAAAGAAATAAAAAAGCTGAAATGGATAATTTAATAAAAATTGAAAAAGCAGAAAAAATAATCTGTAAAAATTGCAAAAAAAATATTGATCAGGAAGAATTTTTAATAAATTTAAATGTGTGCCCCTTTTGTAATTATCACAGCTATATAAGTGTAAGAGAGAGAATACAGATTACAGCTGACGAAGGTACTTTCAAAGAGTTTGCTTCAAATATCTCTTCAATAGATTTCCTTAATTTTCATGATTTAAAATCATATTCTGATAGATTAAATGAAGCAAAGTTAAAATCAGGCCTTAATGAAGCAATCATAGTTGGAGATGCCAGCATAAATTCAATTCCTGTAGGTCTTGGAGTTATGGATTTTAATTTTATAGGTGGCAGCATGGGAAGTGTTGTCGGGGAAAGAATAAAAGTCCTTGCAGATAATTGTATTGAAAAAAGAATACCACTGATAATATTCTCGGCATCAGGTGGGGCTAGAATGCAGGAAGGAATAATTTCCCTTATGCAAATGGCAAAAACAGTTTCTGCAATAAATAGAATAAGAGACAATATTATTCCTTATTTCTGTGTAATAACAAATCCCACAACCGGAGGGGTAAGTGCAAGCTTTGTCACCCTGGCAGATGTAATAATATCTGAACCGGAAGCATTTTTTTGTTTTGGAGGACCGCGTGTGATAGAACAAACCCTAAAGAAAGAAATACCCCCTGATTTTGGTTCAGCAGAAAGAAATTTAAAATACGGCCAGTTTGATATGATCATTAATAGAAGTCAGATTAAAGACACCTTAACAAAATTATTAAATTTATTTGATAATAAACGATGATTGATTTAAACAACCTGAAAACATTGCCAAAAAATCATTTTAAAGAAATTTTAACATCAATGTTTAAACTTGAAAAAATAAGGAAAATATCGCATTCAACTGGAATCCACTTTAATGATGCTGAAAAAGAGCTCGCCCAAAAAATAGAAAATTATCAAACAGTTGAAAGAGAAGCAGTCAGGACATGGAAAATTATTGAACTTTCCAGAGATGAAAAAAGACCTCATACTCCAGACTATATAAACGGGATTTTCGAAGATTTTGTTGAATTTTCAGGTGATAGATTAGTTTCGAATGACAGAGCAATAATAGCCGGTTTTGGGAAGATAGAAGGGAAGACTGTAGTGGTAATTGGACACAATAAAGGTAAGGATATAAAGGAAAGAGTAGAGTTTAATTTTGGCATGAGCACTCCTCAGGGTTACAGAAAATCACAGCGTATCATGCAGCTGGCAGATAGATTTAACTTCCCGGTTATCACTTTCATTGATACACCCGGTGCTTATTCTGCACCTGAAGCTGAAGATAATGGCCAGGCCGGCGCCATTGCAAAAAGTATTTTAAATATGTTTGAATTGAAAATTCCCGTAATTTCAATAGTGATTGGTGAAGGCGGCAGCGGTGGTGCTCTTGCAATGGCAATAGGCAATACTGTTTTAATGCTTGAAAATTCTATATATTCCGTAATATCTCCGGAAGGTTGCGCCTCTATACTATGGAGAGATTCCTCAGTTGCAAAGCTGGCAGCAAGGTCATTAAAATTAACATCGAGGGACTTATTGAAGCTTGGGGTTATCGATAAAATTATTTATGAACCTGTAGGGGGCGCTCAAAGCAACCCAAACAGGATGGTAAGAATACTCAAAAGACATATAATAATTGCACTTAACAGATATGAAAATATTCCAGGTGCAGACTTGAAAAAGCAAAGAGCCGAAAAGTTTGAAGCAATGGGTTTTTTTGAATTATTTTCCAACAAATAGTATTAATGCTTCGCCAGGATCCATATAAAGCCCAGGTTCAGGATCCTGTGCTATTACTGAGCCTCTTTGAATCGAGTAATCTGATGTTATTTCTCTTACTTCAAAACTGATATTTAATGCATTTATTATTTCTATGGCTTTCTGTAGATCTGACTGAATCAAATCAGGAACCTTTATAAGTTGTTCATTGGTAGAAATAAATATCTCCACGATACTGTTTTCTTTGACCTGTGTGCCGGGTACTGGTAAAATACTGATTATTGTACCGGGTTCTTTGCTATTATCCGGCATCCTTTTTACTTTAACATTTAAATTCTGAATTTCCAGTTGTTTTTTTCCATATATATAATCAAATCCTATGATATTTGGTAAGGTTATTAATTTTTCTCCAAGACTTACAGCCAGTTTAACAGGAGTTTTCCCGTCTATTTTTTCATCAAACTTGGGACTTTGATCAATAATAATATCTTTTTCGTAAGTAGGATTATAAATTTGAGCAATGTTTACATTATCAAGACCGATGTCTTTGAGAATTTTAGTGCCTGTTTCAGAATTCAAACCTACAATATTTGGCATGGATATTAATTTGTTTTCAACTCCTTTACTTACTACAACTTCAATATTGCTTTTCAGGGCAATCCTGCTGTTTCCGGCAGGCGATTGCTTTATAATATAATCCATGGGAATTGTTAAGCTGAAAACTTTATCGGTGACTATAATGTTTAAATTATAAGTTGAAAGTATTTTTCTTGCATTTTCCACATTAATATTTTCTATGGGGGGAACCAAGGTATAATTTCTTTCATTATTTAAAAAATTAAATTTACCGAAATAGAAAATAAACAGGGTTGTAAAAATTATTATTAAAAAAATAGATAGAATATAATAGGAAAGCAGCCAGGCTTTATTTCCTGCAAATATATTTTTCCTTTTAAATTTATAATAATGAACGCTGCCATTTATAATTAATGGTTTGCCATCAAGATAATTCTGCAGATCGTATTTTAATTCTTTTAAGTTTGCATATCTTGCTGAGGGATTTTTTTCGAGGCATTTCATTATTATCTTTTCAAGATCAGGGGGAATATTGTCAATGAACCTGGATGGAGGGGATGGCTCTTCATTTATATGCTTTATGCTTATATCTATCGATGACCCGCCTCTAAAGGGCACATCTGAAGTTAGCATTTCATACATTACTATCCCCAATGAATAAATATCTGTTCTCCAATCAAGAACTTTTCCCTGTGCCTGTTCCGGAGAAATATAAAATGCCGTACCTAAGATATTAATAGTTTTTGTTGCATCTTCAGCGAGATTCTTTGCAATTCCAAAATCAGTAACCTTAATTCTTCCTTCAGGTGTCACTATAATATTTTGCGGCTTGATATCCCTGTGAATAAGATTATTGTCATGTGCAATTTCCAGTGCATTACATATTTGAATTGCATAATTTGCAATTAACCTGGGAGGCATGGCTCCTCTTTTTTCTATAATTTCTTTAAGGCTTGTCCCTTCGACATATTCCATTGCAATGAAATAAAGGTTATTGAACTCTCCTGAATCGTAAATCATTACAATATTGGGACTATTTAATTTTGCAAGGATTTGCGATTCTCTTTTAAACTTATTGACAAAATTTTTATTGCTTGCATAATTCTCCTTCAATATTTTTATGGCGACTTTTCTGTTCAGTTTTATATCCATCCCAAGATATACATCACTCATGCCGCCTGAAGCTATTTTTTCAATAATTTTGTATCTGTTGATTATTAATGAATCCGGAAATACCATAATTAAATTTTTATTAAAATGATTGTAATATTATCCAATCCACCTTTTGCTTTTGCGCAGTAAATTAATTTCTCTACAATCTGTTTTATTTCATTATTTTTATTTGTAATTTTAAAGATTAAATCATCACGGAGCATCGAATTCAAACCATCCGAACACATTATTATTATATCTCCATTTTTTAAATTAACTGTAAAAAAATCTGGATCTATTTTATTGCTGATTCCCAAAACATTTGTAAGATAATTTCTTTGAGGGTGATTGAAGATTTCTTCATATTTTAACAGCCCGCTTCTGTACATTTCACCTACAACGGTATGATCAGAAGTCAAAAGATTGAGCTTTTTACCAGTTTTAACATATATTCTGCTATCACCCACATGTACCACATAAGCAGTCAAGCCGTTAATGTAACATGCGGTAAAAGTCGTACCCATACCGGAATATTCAGGTTTTTTAAGAGACAGATTATAGACTTTCTCATTGGCAGAAGAAATGCCGGCCCTTAATATTTGTTTAATTTTTTCACTTTCCGGTATTATGATGTCAGACTGGCTCAGGTTATTTTTATCAGTTAATTTTTCTGAGTTTTTTTGAAAATAATCGATAAAGTTTTCTACCGCATATCTGCTTGCAACTTCTCCTGCATTCTGTCCTCCCATTCCATCTGCAACAACAAATAAATCATTACCACAAAAATAGTAGTCTTCATTTATATCCCTGTAATTTCCTATGTCTGTAGCTGCATAGTATTCCATACGCGTTATTATATGTTATAATTTTCCATTAATAAATATTATGGAATTTCCATATTATTTTAAAAAGAGCAAGATAATTAATACTATTCAATATAGGCTATCAGTACTGGCTGTATTAGACAAACTCTTCTTTTAATAAAATTAGCAAGCTATACTCCTAAAATCTTGATTTGGAAAATACTTTAAAGAAATATTTTGAAGGATTATACAAAATTTTTAAAGAGAATAAAGCTTAATTTTTTGTTATAATAATTAAGGCCATAAGATATAAAAGAATTTTAAAGAAATACCTTGAATTTGAAAGTAAAAAAGTTAAAATAATTTAACTTACTTATGGCATAAAAATCATTTTTTGAATAATTTGGGGCGAATGGCGGAACTGGCAGACGCGCTAGGTTCAGGGTCTAGTGCCTAAACAGCGTGGGGGTTCAAATCCCCCTTCGCCCACCACAGTTTTCATAATTTATAAGAAGGCAAATCTTTGGAAAAAAAGGGCAGAAGAGAAGCAATAATAATCTTAATCATAATGTTAATAATAGCTGCAGTAATTGCAAGCTGGTTAACAGGGCTCTGGAGCTGCGAATCAGGGAAAAAAGATCTGGCTGAAAAACAAAAACTTACAATTGCCGACTATATGAATTCAATCTCTGTCCTTATACAACATTCAAACAAAATTTCAGTCAATTTTTTCTCTACTCTTGAAAAAACGAAAGATATGTCTAAAAATGAACTTGAAACTAATTTAACAGGCATACTGGAAGAAAGTAAAGCAATACTAAACAATTGTGAAGAAATAAATCCACCTGATTTTTTTGATGTTGCTCATGGTTATCTCAAATTGGTATTTCAGGCAAGAAATAAAGCCTATGAAAGTTTTGAACCTGCAATTTTAAATATCAAAGATAATAAAGATATTGATTCTGCTACAACACAAATAAGTTCGACATTTTTGGACATGTATATGAGTGATGAAATATTCAAGTACTTCCAGGATGAATTAAAAAAGGCCGGTGAAAAGCTTGGAATTAACAATCTTACCATAATTGATTCGGTTACTTTGAAGGATAAAAATCTTACAAACAGCCAGAATGTACTGAATCTGGTTTCTGATATCAAAACATCTTCAAATACCCAGGAAAGAAGAGGTGTTGCAGTAGTTGCTCAGAGTATAATTTTTAATCCTGCAATAATTAATGAACAGGGTGAATACCTAATTATTGGAAAAGGTTCTCAGATAAATGTGACAATAAATATAGAAAATCAGGGAAATTCGGTTGAGAATGATGTAGTTGTAAAAATGAGCTATAGCGTAGAAGGAATTACAAAACCAGTAGAGAAAGGTTATACTATTCAATCCATAAAGCCTTCCGAACAAAAAACGGTAAGCATCTCAGGATTCAAAGCATATCCGGGTAAAAAATGTGAAATTAAAACTTCATTGGGAACCGGTACTGATGAAGTTTTAATTACCAACAATACTGCAATTTTTAAAATTATGATGGAATCATAAAGAAACAAATTATTTTTTGACTAAAATTAAAATTTGGTGTTATTATTTAAACTTCAAAATTAACAATAATTTTAAATCATAATGAAAAATATTAAAAATAAAATTGCATATTTAGGACCTGAGGGCACTTTCAGCGAAGAAGCTTTGATTAATTATGTTGGTAAAGAAAGGGATATTGTGATGGTTCCTATTACAACAATATCCGAAGTAATAAAAAGTGTTGACCGTGGGGAGGTAGACCGAGGTCTTGTACCAATTGAAAATTCCATAGAAGGTGCTGTCAATATTACTCAGGATATTTTAATGTTTGAAAGTGAAGCTAAAATAATAGGTGAAATTATTATTCCTATAGAACATCATTTAATTGGCAAAAAAGGGACAAAAATAAGTGATATAAAGAAAATAATTTCAATTCCTCATGCAACAGCACAATGCAGATATTTTTTAACAAATAATTTCACAGATTTGGAGATAATAGCTGCAAACAGTACTGCAGAGGCAGTAAAAAAACTTGTTAATATGGAAAATGATGTTGCTGCTATTGGTCCAAAGATAGCTGCTGAATTATACAATCTGGAAATTCTGGCAAGTGATATAGAAGACAACAAGGAAAATAAAACAAGATTTGTCATGGTGGGGAATTCTATTGCACCCCAAACAGGCAACGATAAGACATCAATAGTTTGTTTCCTTAAAAAAGATAAACCAGGAAGCCTTTACAATATCCTTAAAGAGTTTGCAGAAAGGAACATCAATCTTACCAGACTTGAATCAAGACCTGCAAAAAAAGATCTTGGAGATTATGTTTTTATGATAGATATGGAAGGTCATGTGCATGATAAAAATATTTATGAAGCTATTGAAAGCCTGCGGAATAAAGTTTATCTGGTAAAAATACTGGGTTCATACCCTGCCTGGAAAAATAATGTGTAAAAAGAGGAAAATAAATGTTAGACCTTGAATTGTTCAGAAAAAATCCTAAAGCAATTGAAGATGAAATCAAAAAAAGAGAGCTTAAAATTGATATCGATTCTGATATCAAACTTGATATTCAGAGAAGAAATTTAATTTCACGAATCGATGAGATGAGAGCAAAGAAAAATGATGCCTCAAAGCTTATTTCTAAAGTTTCGGGTCTCGAAAGGGAAAAACTGATATTTGAAATGAAGAATCTAAATGAAGATTTAAAAAATCTTGAGATAGAACTGGAAACAGTAGAAAAAAAGTTCTTTTTGAACTTGGCAGGTTACCCTAATATTACCCATCCCAGTGTTCCGGTAGGAAAGAATGAAAATGATAATGTAATTTTATATAAAGTTGGTGAAAAACCGGATTTTGATTTTACTCCTGCCAACCATATCGATCTTGGGACAAGGCTTGATATCATCGATGAAAATAGTGCTTCAAAAATTTCCGGTGCAAGGTTTGTTTTTCTGAAAAATGATGCAGTTTTGCTTCAATTTGCGCTGATAAAGTACGTTTTCGATATTCTGATCTCCAGAGGTTATATACCATTGATCCCACCTGTATTGGTAAAAGAGAGAGCTAT
>JAMCSM010000192.1:7519-8356 GCA_023380915.1 Actinomycetota bacterium
CGTATGGGACCGGGTTTTTTCCTGCCGAAAAGACTCAATATTATAAAACGGAACTTGATGACTTGTTTTTGGTGGGAACTGCCGAAGTACCTCTCTGTGCTTATCACGGTGACGACATAATAGAAAAATCAAGGCTTCCGTTGAAATATACCGCATATTCTACCTGCTTCAGGAGAGAAGCGGGTAGTTACGGGAAGGACATGGGGGGTCTTTTCAGAGTTCACCAGTTCGATAAAATTGAGATGTTTATTTTTGCACACCCTGAGAGATCATGGGAGGAGTACGAAGTCTTAAGGGAAACACTCGAAGAAATAGTAAAAGGTCTGAAGCTTCATTATAGAATAATGAATATGTGTACTGGTGATATAGGAACTCCAAATGCTAAAAAATATGATCTTGAAGTATGGCTTCCGGGGCAAAATAATTACAGGGAGATTGCATCATGCAGTAATGATACAGATTTTCAGGCCAGAAGGTTAAACATAAAATTTAAGGATGGTGCTAAAAAAGGTTTATTGCATACCATGAATAGCACAGCATGTGCTATTGGAAGAATGATAATGGCAATCATGGAGAACTGTCAGGACAGGGAAGGCAATATTGTCATTCCGGAAAAGCTGGTATCATATATGGGCGGCAAAAAAACAATTTCAGGAAAACATTAACAGATAATGTTGCTTTTGATATAATAACTGTTTTTGGAGGGGTGGCAGAGTGGTTGAATGCGGCGGTCTTGAAAACCGTTGAGGGTTTTGCCCTCCGGAGGTTCGAATCCTCTCCCCTCCGCCAGCGCCTGTAGCTCAGTGGATAGAGCAGTGGTCTACGAAACCAAAGGCC
>JAMCSM010000193.1 GCA_023380915.1 Actinomycetota bacterium
TTTTATTGATTACGTTTTTGGAAGCATTTTTTTCTTATTTTTCATTCCGGTTTATTTGGTCGCAGCAGTGCTGATAAAAATTGATTCAAAAGGTCCCGTTTTTTATAAACAGCTAAGGCTAACAAAAGACGGTAAGCCATTTTATATGTTCAAATTCAGGACAATGTATACAAATGCCGAAGAGAGGTTAAAAGAGCTTCTGCAGTTTAATGAAGCTTCCGGTCCCTTATTTAAGATGAAAAATGATCCCAGAATAACAAAAGTAGGAAGATTGTTAAGAAAATTTTCTATTGATGAGGTTCCACAGATAATAAATGTTTTAAGGGGAGAATTAAGTATTGTAGGTCCAAGACCGCCATTGCCAAAGGAGGTAGAACAATATGAGGAATGGCAGTTAAAAAGGCTGAATGTTAAACAGGGTATTACGGGACTTTGGCAGATCAGCGGCAGAAGCGAGCTGTCTTTTGATGAAATGACAAGGCTTGATTTGTATTACATCCAAAATTGGTCAATAGAAATGGATGTTAAAATTATGTTAAGGACAGTTCCTGCAGTATTGTTTGGCAAAGGCGCCTATTAAATAAGATAAATATTAAAAATAAATAATAAATGTTAATATTGGCGGAATATGATCAGCAATTTTAAAAAACTTTTTCATTACAGGGAGCTATTATTCAGCCTGACCAAAAAAGAGCTTAAGGTAAAATACAGGGGTTCGGTGCTGGGATTTTTCTGGTCGCTTCTCAATCCTGTACTGATGATGCTGGTTTATTCATTTGTATTTTCAATAATTATGAGACAGGGCGTAAAAGATTATGCAATTTTCCTCGTAAGCGCACTTCTTCCATTTAACTTTCTCTCAAATTCCATAAATTATGGCGCCGGAAGCATTATCAATAATTCAAATCTTGTTAAGAAAATCTATTTTCCCAAGGAAATAATTCCACTGTCAATTGTATTCAGCAATCTCATAAATTTTTTACTTGAACTTGTAGTTTTATTTATTATTCTTATAATATTCAGGTACCCGTTTTACAGATTTATTTATTTCCTTCCGCTGATAATTTTTATACAAATTTTTTTGGTTGCAGGTTTTGCCCTGCTGGTATCATCATTAAATGTTTTTTTCAGGGATTTGCAGCATTTGATAAGCATAATTATGATGGTCTGGTTCTTTGGAACTCCTATTATTTATCAATTGAGCCTTGTCCCTGAGAGATTCAAATTTATTATGCAGATAAACCCTATGGCTGTTTTTGCTACATTTTACCGGGACATATTTTATTTTGTAAAATATCCTGAGAACCTTTATATGCCTCCAATTTCCATAATTCTTATATGCCTTGGAGTAACATTTTTTTTCTTTTTCATTGGTTATTTTATTTTCAAAAAGCTTGAGCCGAGATTTGCAGAAGAGATTTAAAATATATTAAATTTAAAAATATAAAAAAAATTTAGTGATAAAAATATTATGGATAACGGAAGCTTAACAGAAATTTCTGTTTCAAAAAGAAATGTTTTTAATACAGATAATTTTGCAGTTGATGTAAGAAATGTTACAAAACATTATAAAATCAGGCATCAAAAAAATCCGGTTCTGAAGGATGTCATCCTGCAGAGAAAAGACAGTTACGAAGAATTCTTGGCTTTGGACCACATTTCATTTTCTGTCATGCATGGAGAGACTTTTGGGATAATAGGGCCGAATGGTTCCGGTAAAAGCACTCTTCTTAAACTGATTGCAAAAGTACTGCAGCCTACCAGTGGTGAGGTAATTGTTAACGGTACAGTATCAGCCTTGCTGGAGCTTGGAGCAGGTTTTCACCTTGATCTGACCGGCAAGGAAAATGTATATTTAAATGCTGCAATACTGGGAATGAAAAAGAAGGAAATCGATAAACGTTTCCATGAAATTGTAGAATTTTCAGAGCTGGAGCGTTTTATTGATATGCCGATAAAAAACTATTCATCAGGCATGTATATGAGGCTTGGTTTTTCGATAGCAATAAACGTAAATCCGGATATTTTACTGGTTGATGAAGTTCTGGCTGTAGGAGATCAGTCATTCCAGTCAAAATGTTATAAAGTAATTTACGATTTTGTCAGAAAGGGAAAAACAATAATAATAGTTTCCCACGATCTCGAAACGATATCGGATTTATGCCAGAAAGTAATTTTCCTGAAAAACGGCAAAATTGAAGATACGGGAGATTCAATAAAAGTTGTAAGCAAGTACCGTGCTTTTGTAGAAGAACTTGAGAGGCAGAGAATCATAGAGCAGCAGCGAATTGAAAGGAAAAAGATATTCAAATCCATAATCGATAACAAAAGAAAAGTTGTAGATGGCGATGAAATCGATAAACTTTCAAAACTTGGCGGAAGCGATGATATGGAAAACAGGTTTGGCTCCGGCGATGCTGAAATAACAAAAATTGAACTATTAAATCCGGAAGGCAAACTGGTTGATTTTTGTAAGTTTGGTGATGATGTTAAAATAACTTTTCATGTTAAGTTTAACAATGATGTTGATAACCCCATATTCGGGATAAGGATTGCAGATCATAGAAATGTTGTCGTATACGGCACAAATAACAAGCTAAACAGGGTAAAATCCGATTATTACAAAAAAGGAGATTTATTAACGGTCAGTTTTCAGCAAAAAATAAATCTGATAGGCGGCGATTATTTTGTTTCACCTTCTGTTGGAAATAAAGACACAAAAACTTATTGCGATTGGGTAAATAATATGATGACCATTAATGTTATTCATCATAACAGGGCAGAAGGAATAGCTGATTTAAATTCCCGGGTTTATATTGAAAGAAAGTAGATTGAATGGCAAAAAAGCGCTTTTTAATTAAAGGAACTTCAAGAAATAAAACGCAGCAAGAAGCAGAAAAAGAGAATTTACATAGTGAATCAGAGTTTGCTGCAATTCTGAATAGCTCTCCAATGTTGATGATATTAGTTGATGAAGAGAGGAGAGTAATAAAATCCAACAGTGCTGCAGCCAGCTTCTCCGGTAGAACCATTGATGAAATGGCTGCAGGCTTACGTGCCGGTGAAGCACTTCGCTGTCTGAATTCGATGCAGGACCCTCAGGGCTGCGGTTTTGGTACGGCCTGTAAGGATTGTTTAACCAGAATTACTGTTAATGATACCCTTGAAACCGGTAAAAGTCATTACAGAGTGGAATGTCATCTTCCATTCATTAATAATAAGAAGAGGGATGAGCTTGTCTTTCATTTATATACTTCTCTTCTAAACCTGCCTGAAAAACTTGTAATTGTCTGGATACAGGATATTACGGAACTTAAAAAATCCGAAGGCAAGATTAAGAAACTGAATGAAAATTTGATTAAACGGGCCAGAGATCTTGAAAAAACGAATAAGAAACTTGAAAATGTACAGCGGGCTATGATAAATATTCTCGACGACTTTAATGTTGAACGCATTAAAACAGAGAATGCAAACCGGGAGCTTGAAACTGCATTGGAAAATGTCCAGCAGGCCAAGAATGCTGCAGAGGCTGCAAATAAGGAACTTGAAGCATTTAGCTATTCAGTATCCCATGACTTACGGGCTCCACTTAGAAGTATGGATGGTTTCAGTCAAATTCTTCTGGAGGATTACGGTAACAAACTGGATGAACAGGCCAGAAAATATCTTCAGAATATTCGGTCATCAAGCCAATTAATGGCACAATTAATTGATGACATCCTTAAACTCACACGAATAACCCGTGTTGAAATGAAATTGGAAAAAATTAATTTAAGTGAGCTGGCATCAGATGTTGCTCATGAACTGAAAAGGATGGAATCCGGGCGTAAAGTAAATTTTGTTATTGCACCTGATTTAGTGGTTATGGGAGATAGGCTTTTATTGAAGTCAGTTTTTGAAAATCTTTTTGGTAATGCATTTAAATTTACGTCTAAATGTTCTATAGCCAGAATAGAATTTGGCAGTATACGGAAGAATGGTTCTCAGGTTTATTTTGTTTCGGATAACGGCACTGGTTTTGATATGGCATATGTCAATAAACTTTTCCAACCATTTCAACGTCTTCATTCAGAAAAAGATTATCCTGGTACTGGTATAGGTTTAGCTTCAGTTCAACGTATTATAAATCGGATGGGCGGGGAAATCTGGGCCGAAGGCATATTAGATAAAGGTGCAACTTTTTATTTTAAGTTGAAACAAGATTAAGAAAAAAAGTTAAAGGATAATTTATGTCCAGGGATAATAAAAAAATAAAGAAATTTGAAAAGTTGACGGAAAATGCTCAATATGCAAGAAGCCTTATTGAAGCCAGTCTTGACCCGCTGGTAACCATCAACCCTGAAGGAAAAATTACTGATGTAAATGAGGCAACTGTCAGGGTAACAGGTGTTAAGCGTGAGCAACTTATAGGGACTGATTTCTCGAATTATTTTACTGAACCTCAAAAGGCACGCGAGGGATATCAGCAGGTTTTTGCCAGGGGTCATGTAACGGACTATCCGCTTACAATACACAATAGAAATGGCAAATTAACAGATGTTCTTTATAACGCAACTGTTTATCGTGATTTAAACGGTAATGTGCTGGGTATTTTTGCTGCAGCTCGCGATGTTACGGCACAAAAAGAAGCAGAAGTAAAAATTGCACAGCAGAGGGCACTTGAAGAAAAGAGCGCACATGAACTGGAAAGACTTAAAGAACTGGAAAGATTCCAGAGGCTTACTGTCGGCCGTGAGCTTAAGATGATTGAATTAAAAAAAGAGATAGAAAAACTTAAAAAAGAAAATAATAAGCTCCAGAAATTATTAAAGTAAAAATAATTTTATTCCAGTTTTAAAAATCAAATTCCAGGCGATTTTTACCTTTTTGCTTTGCAATATATAAAAGATCATCAGCTTTTTTTATAAATTCTAAAACATCTTCATCTTTTCTCTCGCAAACACCTGCACTTAATGTAATTTTAAAATTATTCTTTTCCATTTTTAAGTTTTCCATATTTTTAATTATTCTTTTTATGCTTTCGATGGCACTCTTTAAATTGCTATGGTTAAAAATAATTAAAAACTCTTCGCCTCCATATCTTCCCGCAAGATCTGTTTTTCTAATTCCATTTTCTATGTAATTTGAAACCTTAATTAAAACTTCATCTCCAAAATCATGACCAAAGCTGTCGTTTACTTTTTTAAAATTGTCAATATCAACCATTGATATTGAAAGTGGTTTTTTGTATCTTTTGTTTTCTTCAATAAGTCTTGACAGGTTATCAATAATATATCTGTGATTATACAGCCCAGTCAAGCTGTCTGTTATTGCTAATTTTTCTAAAATTCCATTTTTTTCCAGCAGTAAATCCTTGCTTATTTTTAATTCAATATGTGTTCTTACCCTGGCTTTTAACTCATAGGAATCGAAAGGTTTTGCGATATAATCAACTGCTCCTATCTTAAAACCATTAATAATATCCTGGGTTTCCGATTTAGCAGTTAAAAAAATTATTGGTATATCTTTTGTTTCGGGAATATTTTTCAGTTTATTACATGTCTCAAATCCATCAAGCTCAGGCATCATAACATCTAATAATATTAAATCGGGATGGATCGCAACGGCAATTGAAATTGCCTGTGTACCATTACTGACTGCTGATATTTTATAATTCTCTTCTTTTAAAATATTGCCAAGAACTTTAATGTTGTCCTGTACATCATCTACAATTAATATTACAGGCTGTCTTCCATATATTTCTCTAAGAGGCATTTATTCTCTCCTTTTTTGATTCTATAATGCAACCAGTTTGTTTTCAAATAGATCGAGATTTTTCAATAAATTATCCATATCAAAATTTGAGGCCTGGTCTAATATTTTATTACCCCATATTACCAGTGTGGGAAGCTCATATTCTTTCCCCATACTTATAATTTCCCCGGCAAAGTCTTCAATATCATTTAATATCAATTCTCTTTTCAATTTCATTAATCTGGAAAGAATTTCATTTTTTAATTTATTATATAAATCCGGAAATTTTTCCTTAAGTTTTTGAATGTCCGTATCTTTAAAAACAAAATCATTCGTTAGAGTTTCCTCATTGATTGATTCTTCATTTTCTTTACCTTTTGTTTCAACCTCTTCTTTAAATTTTAAAAATTTTTTAAGCTCTGTTATCAAATCTTCTCTGCCGACAGGCTTTCTTATATATCCCTCACAACTTAATTTTTTAATTTCTTCCTCTTTAAATTTCATTGCAGAAGCAGTAAGAATAATTATTGGTATATTTTTTAAACCTGGATCATTTTTTATAATTTTTATAGCTTCATAACCATCCATGACAGGCATTCGTAAATCCATTAAAATAATATCAGGATGTTCACTTGAGGCTAAATTTATTGCTTCTTTGCCATTTGCGGCTTCAAAAAATCTGAGGCCGTATATGTTTAATATCTCTTTTAAAAGCAGCCTGTTGGATTCTATATCATCGGCTACCAGGACTTTCTGATTATTAAATTTAATCCTTTCAATCCGGGCTTTTTTCTTCCCCGTACTTTTGTCTATGGTGGCAACTGAAACTTCTTTAATTATGACTTTAAAAATGCTGCCTTTACCTAGCATGCTGTCTAGAGAAATTTCTCCATTCATAAGTTCAACCAGTTTTTTTGTAATTGCAAGACCAAGTCCGGTACCGCCATATTT
>JAMCSM010000194.1 GCA_023380915.1 Actinomycetota bacterium
TGGATAAGGATAAGGCCCCACTACCGATAGTGCCAGAAAAATAAATTCTGAAGATGCAAAAAAGATAATAATTACTGTTACAGAAAAATTTAAAAACAATCCTATTAAAAAACAGCCATCTATGGTAGGAGTTTTTGTAAATGAAGATATAAATAAAGTGCTGAGCATTACAAAGGAACTGGGGTTTGATTATATACAGTTGTCAGGTAATGAATCTGTGGAGTATTTAAAAGAAATAAAAAAGCATAATAAAATTATCAAGCTTATAAAACTCATCAGAATTAAAAATAATAGCTTATTTAATAAAACTATATCTGATAAAATACAGGATTTTAAAAATTATGCAGATTTCTTTCTGCTTGATACTTTTAAGAATAATATTTACGGTGGAACTGGAGAACCTTTTAATTGGATGTTTGTAGAAAATTGGGGACAGGAGATTCCTGTTATTTTAGCCGGCGGGCTGGATTCCGAAAATGTAGCCGGGGCAATAAAAATAGTTAAACCCTTTGGCGTGGATGCATCAACCAGACTTGAAAAATCACCAGGGAAAAAGGATATCAAAAAGGTAGACCTTTTTATTAAAAATGCTGCCAGTTTATTTTTGTAAAAGAAAAAGAAGGGAATAAATGGGAAAAAATAAGAAAAATATAAAAAAAGGTAGAGGTTATTTTGGTCAATTCGGCGGAAGATTTGTTCCCGAAATTCTTATTAATGCTTTAGATGAACTAGAAAAAAATTATGCAAAAATAAAAAATGATAAAAAATTCCAGGGAGAATTATCATATTATCTGAAGAATTATGCAGGAAGACCAACACCTCTTTATTTTGCGGACAGGCTCACCAGATATCTCGGAGGAGCAAAAATTTATTTAAAAAGGGAAGATTTGTGCCACCTTGGTGCTCACAAGATCAATAACACATTGGGGCAGGTATTGCTGGCTAAAAAAATGGGTAAAAGGAATATCATTGCGGAAACGGGGGCAGGCCAACATGGAGTTTCAGTTGCGGCTTCAGCAGCTTTTTTTGATTTAAAATGTAAAATATTTATGGGCAAAAAAGATATTGAAAGGCAGGCTCCAAATGTGTTCAGAATGAAACTGATGGGTGCAGAAGTCGTAGAAGTCTGCTCGGGCAGCATGACCTTAAAAGATGCTGTAAGTGAGGCTATCCGTTATTGGGTTTCCAACATAGATGATACTTATTATGTTCTTGGTTCGGTAGTGGGGCCTCATCCTTATCCAACCATAGTCAGGGATTTTCAAAAAGTTATAGGAAAAGAAACGAAAAAGCAAATAATAAAAATGGAAGGCAGGCTGCCGGATTATATCATAGCATGTGTCGGCGGCGGAAGTAATTCAATTGGGATTTTTTACCCTTTTTTAAAAAATTCCGGCACAATTACCCTAGTCGGGGTTGAAGCGGGGGGTGAAGGTATAGCAAGCCAAAAACATGGCGCTTCACTTTCAGCAGGAGAAAAAGGAACTCTGCAAGGCAGCTTCAGCTATGTACTTCAGGACAGATATGGTCAAATAAAAGAAGCACATTCCATATCTGCAGGTCTTGATTATCCTGGAGTTGGACCCGAGCATTCATACTTCAAGGAAAAGGGATTAGTAAGATATGTTAATGTACTTGATACGGAAGCCCTGGATTCATTTAAAATCCTGTCAGAATATGAAGGGATAATACCCGCCCTTGAAAGTGCGCATGCTGTTGCATATGCAATAAAAATGGCTCCGGATTTGAATAAACAAAAGATTATTATCATTAATCTATCAGGAAGGGGGGATAAGGATATTGACACAGTTTATAGATTATTCAAGAAGAGCTTATAGCGTGAATGAAAAATTAAATTTGATTTTTTATTCTTAATTGAAGATTGATGATAATTACAAAATTTAAAATTATAAACTTAAGAAAGTAGAAAATGAATACAATCAAAGAAGAAAAAACTGCAAAAAATAAAAAAGGAACACTAAGAGAAAGCAGGATAGATAAAGTTTTTAATAAATTAATTTTAAATAATCAAAAAGCCCTGATACCTTTTATAACTTGCGGTTACCCGACCATTGACAATTTTATAAAATTATTTAGTATCCTTGAAAAAAATGGGGCTGATATTATTGAAATCGGCATTCCTTTTTCAGACCCTCTTGCTGACGGGCTGGTTATTCAGGCTGCATCTAAAATTGCTCTTGAAAATGGCATAAATACCGATATAGTAATAGATTCTGTTGTTAAAATAAGGGAAAAAAGCAGCATTCCCATTGTTATTTTGACTTATTTTAATATTATCTTCAGATACGGAATTGATAAATTTTTATCTAAAATTTCAACAGCGGGGGTTGATGGCTTAATAATTCCCGATCTCCCTCTAGAAGAATATTATAATTATAAATCTATTTTAAATAATGATTGTATTGATAACATAATGCTTGCCTCACTTACGTCAAGCGGCGAAAGACTTAAAAAAATTTCCAGCGTATGCAAAGGATTTCTGTATTGCATTTCTGTAAAAGGGGTAACAGGCATAAGAGATAAAATAACTGCAGATGTAAAAGAATTTTTAGCTGGGCTCAGGCATACGACAACTCTTCCTCTTGCGCTTGGTTTTGGCATTTCTAATTCCAGTCAAATAGTTGATATTAAAGAGTATTGTGATGCTATAATAATTGGGAGTAAGATTCTTTCTATGGTGCTTGATTCCCCGGACTTTAAAGAGGGTGCATATAAGGTGGGAAATTTTATTTTTGAAATAAATAATATCTTAAAAAAAAGTTAAAATTAAAAAATAGAATAGAAATGCCAGGTAATAAAAAAATGAAAAATAATAAAACAAAAATAAAAGTAAAAAATAAAATAGATATATTGATGATAGACAATTATGATTCATTTACGTTCAATCTGGTGCAATGTTTTGGAACTTTAGGGTCTAAAATAAAAGTTTTTAGAAATGATAAAATCAGCCTGTCTGACATAGAAGAAATAAAACCATCAAGAATTGTGATCTCTCCGGGTCCAGGAAGGCCTGAAGATGCGGGTATATCTAAGAGTTTAATCAAACATTTTTACAAAAAAATTCCAATTCTCGGAGTATGTCTCGGACATCAGTGCATAGGGGAAGTTTTTGGGGCTGAGATTATCAATTCCGGTATTGTTGTACATGGTAAAACTTCATTGATTTATCATGATGGCAAAACAATATTTAAAGGTCTCGCAAATCCTTTTATGGCGGCACGATATCATTCCCTCATCATCAAAAAGAACAGTATTCCTGATTTCTTTGAAATATCAGCAGCTACCGAAGATGGTATTATTATGGGGATAAGGCATAATAAATATAAGCTGGAAGGCATACAATTTCACCCTGAATCTTTCCTTACATCATCGGGCACACAATTACTCGAAAATTTTCTTTTTCTTTGATTATTTAAGAAAATTTGCACACATTTTAATTGATTAACTATTGTATCTGGAAACACTTTTTCAAATATAATATAGCAATTAATATGTTATAATTATTTAACATATAAGTATTTAGTCCAGAATTTTATCTTGAAATTAATAAAATTATTTTAAAATATTAAAAATCTTCAGGATCTTTTTATTACCTGACTTAAAAAAATAACAATGAACAAAAGCTTAAAAGAAGGCGAAATAAACGAATTAAAATCGAGGGCCGATATACAAAATATAATCTCAGGTTATGTAAATCTGAAAAAAGCAGGTAAAAATTATTTGGGCCTATGCCCTTTTCATAAGGAGAAAACACCTTCTTTTACAGTTGATGCCAGAAGGCAGCTTTATCATTGTTTTGGCTGCAGTGAGGGTGGTGACGTAATCAGTTTCATCATGAAAATCGAGAATCTGGATTTTATCGAGGCTGCAGAATTTCTGGCAAAAAAAGTAAATTATAACCTGAATTATGTCTACTCAGGGTCACCGGAAATATCCGAGAAAAAAAGTAAACTCGTTGAATTAAATGAACTTGCAAAGAAATATTATAATTTTGTACTATTTAGCAGCAAGGCTGCCCAGGCAGCGAAAAACTATCTTATAAAGAGAGGATTTACAGTAAAAACTCTGGAAAAGTTTGAGATTGGTTACAGTATCGACAGCTGGAATAATTTTTGCCTTTTTGCAGAAAAAAGAGGCTTCAAAAAGAAAGAGATTATAGATTGCGGTCTTGCCATTCCCAGCACCAAAAATAGCAATGAAATTTACGACAGGTTCAGGGGAAGAATAATGTTTCCCATAAAGGACCTTATTGGGAAAACAATCGGGTTTGGGGGTAGGATTGTTCCGTTACTGCAGCAGGACGGTCCTGCCGTAAGTACTCTTTCAGGTCCAAAAAATGGCATTAGTTCAAAGCAGGCAATTAATTCAAAACAGCAAAAACCCCAGAGTTCCAGACAGACAGCAAAATATGTTAATTCACCGGAAACAAAATTATATTCCAAAAGCCATAATATATACGGCCTGTTTGAAGCAAAGAATTCCATAGTGGAAAAGGACGAAGTATTTATTGTCGAAGGTTATACTGATGTGATGGCTCTCCATCAAGCTGATATCAGTAATACGGTTGCCAGCCTTGGAACTGCATTAACTGGTGAACAAATTGAACTTTTGAGCAGGTTTACCAAAAATGTAACTCTGGTTTTTGACAGCGATACTGCAGGAGTCAATGCTTCTCTTAAGGGAATTGAGAGACTCAGGGAATATAATGAAAAGCTGGATTTATATAATGAAAACAACATTAATATAAAAGTGGCAGTTCTTGAAGAAGGCTATGATCCTGCAGATTATGTCATAAAAAAAGGGAAAGGCAGCTTTCTGGAAAAATCCGGAGTTGCAGCAGGAATAATTGATTTTACGATTGGGATGATTATAAAGAAATATAATCTTTCGAATTTAAATGAAAAGCTTAATGCTGCTGATGAGCTTTTAAAATTGATATCAACCCTTTCATCAAAAATTGTACAGGAGGAATGTGTAAAGAAAATAGCCCAGAGATTAAACCTGAGAGAGGATCTTCTTATAGAACAAATGCAAAAAAGATCTTATCTGGCTTCTTCTAAAAGCAGAATTTTAAGTGAAGAAAGAAATGAGGATAATATAGTTTCACCTTTAAAAAACATTGAAATAGAGGCACTTAAAATATTAATAAACGGATCGGGTTGCAAATTCAACGAGCTGCTTGAAATTGGTCCGGATTATTTTAAGTTCAATGACATAATCTGCAGGATCAAATTGATTTATGAGGAAATCGAAGGGAAAAAGAAATCAGGAATTAAGATAAACTTTCCCTTAGAAATTTCGTCAGATAAACTTGAAATTGAGGATACAAGAAAATTATATAATTTTTTGATATTCAGTCCGCAAAATGTTTATACCAGCAATGATCTGGCAAGTATTGAGATTTATAATAATTTAAAGAAAATCTTTATTTCCGACCAGATTGAAGTCATTAAGAAGCAGATGATTAAAATTGAAAATTATCAAAAAGAAATAAAAAGGCTGAAAGCGGATTTAAAGGAAAACGAAATAACCAGACTAGAAAATGCCAGAATTAAAGAAGAGAAAATAGAAGCAAAAATAAAGGAACTTGGCATAAAGTTAAATGATCTTGAGGCTGAAAAAAGAAAATATATTTTACAGAATTGATTATTTATTGAATTTATTTTCAATTAATGATATTGATTAATTGTATTGATTGATTTTCTGGAAATATTGTGTAAAATAACATTTTCTGTAATTTCAAGAACAAAATTTTTATATAAATCGAGGTGAAGTTAAATGAAAAGAATGTCTGAATTTAAACTGGACGAAGTAAAAGACCTCATTAACAAAGGTAAGGAAGAAGGGCTTCTTACCACCGAAGAAATAAGTGAGACCCTTTCGAATGTAGATCTTAGCAAGGAACAGATAGAAAATATCTACGATGTTATTCAGAATCTGGGAATTGAAATTGTCAATGAAGATGATGAAGACATCGATAACGTAATACAAAGCAAAAAAGAGGATGAACTTTTAAAGAAAAAAATTGATTTTTCTGTAAAGTCTCCCACCAATGATCCTGTAAGAATGTATTTGAAAGAAATAGGGAAGGTGAGATTGCTGACAGCAGTTGAGGAAGTTCAGCTTGCAAAAAGAATTGAAAAGGGTGACATGACTGCAAAAAGCAGGCTTGTGGAAGCTAATTTACGGCTTGTTGTAAGCATTGCAAAAAAATATGTAGGCAGGGGTATGCTTTTCCTTGATCTGATACAGGAAGGCAATCTGGGCCTCATAAGAGCAGTTGAAAAGTTTGACTATACAAAGGGCTATAAATTCTCAACTTATGCAACCTGGTGGATAAGACAGGCAATAACAAGAGCTATTGCAGACCAGGCGAGAACAATAAGAATCCCTGTTCATATGGTTGAAACGATAAATAAGCTTATAAGGGTACAAAGGCAGCTGCTCCAAAAACTAGGAAGGGAACCTACCCCTGATGAAATAGCAAAATACATGGAGTTCACTCCCGAAAAAGTCAGGGAAATAATGAAGATATCACAGGAGCCTGTTTCACTAGAGACTCCTATCGGTGAGGAAGAAGACAGCCATCTTGGTGATTTTATTGAGGACTCGGAAGTTGAAGCTCCATCGGATGCGGCATCTTTTACAATGCTGCAGGAGCAATTGCAGGAAGTTCTCAATTCATTGAATGAAAGAGAAAGAAAAGTAATACAACTGCGGTTCGGGCTGCAGGACGGGCATCCAAGGACACTTGAAGAAGTTGGCAGGGAATTTGGAGTAACAAGGGAGAGAATAAGGCAGATTGAATCCAAAACTTTGAGCAAGCTTCGACATCCAAATAGAAGCGGTGTGCTGAAAGATTTCCTGGAAACATAAATTCTAAAATATAAAGATTGATTAAAAATTTTGGTATAAGTTTATGTAAAGAATTGTAAAGAATAGAGATTCTTAATAATATTTAGAATAGAAATTTAGATATCTTTAAGAATAAAAAATTAAAATAAATTAAAACTTTAAAACCGGGGTTAAGATTTTAAATAAATTATTCTGAAACTTAACTCCGGTTTTGTTTATCAGGAGATATATTATTCAGGGTTTTGAGTCATACTTAAGTACCCTGGCTTTTGGAAATAACAGGAATTATAACTATATCAATTATAAATTTCTTATTGCTTTCAAAAGAAGTAATTAAAAAATTTAGGGTTTAATTATTTTACTATTTTTAATAATTTAACTTGAAATAGAATGCTTATAAAATTATAATTACTGCGTGCAGTAAACGTTAGTTTTTTAATAGTTATATTTTAGAATTTTTGTTTCTTGCTATCGTATTCCCCGGTAGCTCAACGGTAGAGCGTTCGGCTGTTAACCGAAATGTTGTAGGTTCGAATCCTACCCGGGGAGCCAATCTTTGGGGTTCTTCACTAAATAAGGGATTGTTGCCAAACTCCCAATAGTCCTGTATAGCCACACATTCTAACAATATAAATTAATATGCTATAATAGTTGGCTCTCAACCAAATTCCGGGGCATCCCGCTCTAACAACACAAGGCCTTAACACGCAACCTGTAGTTTTCAAAATTCCTGAACCCATATGCACGCCTTGAGAT
>JAMCSM010000195.1:0-2027 GCA_023380915.1 Actinomycetota bacterium
GCGAGAAAAGCAATGTTATTTTTTGCCTTTTGTAAAATACTTACGTCAGGCTTTTGTTTGGCCAGTTGGCTTTTAATGGTTTCTAAATCTCCTTGAATCGATATTTTTTCATCGTCTGATAATTCGCCAAGTGCATTAACCCGACGACGCAAGTCTTCTGTAAGTTTATGTCCTTCAGAATATTGAGTATTTGTAAGACTTGTAATTGAATTTTGATTTCCGATAATAATATTATTCCCACTTCCTGTAATATCTCCTATTCCAGCGAAAATGCTACTTTTATCAAATTTTGATCCATGCTCAAAATAAGCTAGTCCTTCGCGACTCAATCGATATTTAATAGATGGTTTAGATCCACCAAATTTATTTTTTGCAAAATAGTTTTCAACAGGAATCTCTTCTATAAAACCGTTTTGTACAAGAAAGGTTGTATTAGCTGCAACTAGTTGCTCTTTCACCTCTGGTAATTCTTTTTTAACTTCAGCGGAGAGATCACGAATACCCGTAAGTTGCGAATTGCGACTACGTGCAGACTTGTGAATTCTATAAAGTGCGTTAAGTATTTTTTCTCGAATATTATCAGCTTCCATAATCCTATTATGCCACAAAAAACCGAAAAGTCAACAGTAAAAGTTTCATAGGTTTTCATATGTTAATATAAATAAATATAATAACAAATTGATATAAACTATATATTAATGATACAATATAATAATTATTAATAAAATTATAATAATCCATTCAATATATTATTATATATAGCATATAATACATAAAACGCATAAAGATCGGCTAAATTTGGTAGAATACAGATTGAAATGCCCGGTCGTCTAATGGTAGGACAACGGACTCTGAATCCGTTTATCTTCGTTCAAATCGAAGCTGGGCAACCAAACTGGACTCTGACGGAAGATATAGAAAGTACTACTTAGCTATAGTCATTATGCCTGAAAATCCTCAAAATCGGTTCCAAGCGATCTAGTTTCCCTGGAGGAAATTGTTATACGATCAGTTGTCTTTTATGAAGCCTTCTTGGAATAGGTAGAGACTTGGTTAATTCACGTTTTGCCGTCATTGATCCTTGATTTAGGATATATTTTGCATAATCTTTGTTTGTCACTTCAATATCGTCATCCATTTTGTTTGTATTAAAATACAGGGTATCTTTAACAATCTTTTTATAATCAGTCACTCCCTCTTTTAGTTTTTCAGGAATAATTATTTGATCGTCATTCAATTTGTTGATATGTTCAATTATTAGCTTGATTAATCCTTTTTCCGTTATATATCCTTCTTTGCAATTTCTGTTTTTGCCTCTTGTGCAGTGATAATATATATGAGGTCTTGTTCTGCCATTCGTTAGTTTTCGATATCTTTCCTCACCGCAAATACTTGAATCACAAGAATAGCAGGTAAAAATACTTTTTAGAGCAAAATCTTTTATTGGTTTTCCTTTTCTTTTGAAAGTTCCCAGTTCTTTTTGCGCTTGATCAAATAGTTCTTTGGTGATTATTGGCTCGTGAGCGCCTTTATACCATTTACCACTTCCTATTGGAAATTCAAAGTACCCGTAATAGAAAGGGTTTTTAAGCATTAAGTAGATCATGCTAATTGTTATTTGTTTTCCTTGTTTGGTGGTAAATCCTTTTCTATCCATAAACTCCTTTATTTTGTTTCCTGAATAGTTTTGATAAACAAGTTTTTCAAAAGCTTGTTTGATTATCTCTGCCCGAGGACGATCGGTAATCACATCTCTTATTCCTGCAAAAGTCCTATTCATATATCCTAAAGGTGCAGGACTAGGTCGCCAGCCCATCTCGCATTTTGTCCTTATTCCTCTTTTGACGTTTACCGATTTATTATCATTTTCCAGCTTTGCTTGTGAGCATAAAATCATAAGTAAAAACTTATCATTTGGTTGATTACGGAATGATTGGGAATAGGTTTTGATTTCCTGTAGTTTTCCTTGGTCCATTAAATCTACTAGAGCTCCAAGATCTCCAGCATTCCGACTTAACCTATCAGGA
>JAMCSM010000195.1:2037-2805 GCA_023380915.1 Actinomycetota bacterium
CTATCCATAAACTCCTTTATTTTGTTTCCAAGAAATATATCAGCTATTAATTGTTTAAAAACAGGTCTTTGACCAGACTGTTTTGCCGAATGACTTTCATATCTTATTTCCTTTATGTTAATTCCGTCTCTTTTTGCCAAAACCTGCATTTCTTTAATCTGTGAATCAATGCTCATTGCCTGTCGTTCGTCAGATTCGGAAGATTTACGGGCATACAGGCAGTATTGAGTCTGTAGGTTATCCATACACTCAAAGGGATGACAGAATAAGCAATTGAAGTCAACTACCTAATATATTATTAAGGAGAAATTTTTTTCATGCACAATCCTTCATTACTACAGCTGTAATTAGGTAGTTGTCGAAAAAGTTTTTTAATAATTATGTTTTTGATTGTATTCCCAAAAAATAACATAACGAAAAAAAATATTAAAAAAATCCCGCCTAATATAAATTTAATCTTCATATAAATCCTTGAAATGAAAAATATAAAAGATAAGAAGCGGCTGTGATCATTAAAATTCCGCCGATTTTCTGGACCAAATTAGCCTGCTTTAGTAAACGTGACTGGATTGACCGGTCAGTAATTATCAAGGCAAAAATAAGAAAAGGAAACATAAAACCCAAAGCAAAAAAAATAATCATCAATACACCTTGACTAATACTTTGTAGGGCAACGATAAAAGACAGAATTGCCGCCAGTTGCGGTCCGATACATCCTAAAATCACTCCGCCATGAAGTAATCCATCAGCAAAAGTCCTATTCATATA
>JAMCSM010000196.1 GCA_023380915.1 Actinomycetota bacterium
TATCTGTTAATGGGAAAATTCAAGTTCCTCTTTGTTTTTTTATTACTGATTTTCAGTGCAAAATCTTTTGCATATACTCAATATGGAGGAACCCTCATTGCCTCTACTTCATCCTCACCAAAATCCTTTAATCCGATAATTGCCGAGGAAACCAGTACCACGCTTATTACAGGATTTATTTTTGAAGGATTAACAACAATAGATCCCCGTACTTTTCAAATAAAACCCGACCTTACAGTAAGCTGGCAGCATAATTCTTCCGGTAAAATATGGATATTTCATTTACGAAAAAACGTTTTCTGGAACGATGGTATCCCTTTTACGGCAAATGACGTTGTTTTTACTTTTAATGACCTTATTTATAATCCTGATATACCTAATAGTAGCAGGGATATTTTTACCATTGAAGGGAAAAAAATAATCGTAAAAAAAATTAACAGATACACAGTTGAATTTATTCTTCCACATAGATTTGCACCCTTTCTTAAAAGCCTATCCCAGCCAATATTACCAGAACATGTTCTATTAAAATCCGTTGAAAAAAATCTATTCAATTTTTCAATGGGACTTGACTCAAAACCTTCCCGGATAGTTGGAACAGGACCTTTTATGCTGACTCATTTCAGACCCGGGGAATGGGTAATTCTCAAGAGAAATCCTTACTACTGGAAAATGAACAGGCAGGGAGACAGGCTTCCTTATCTCAACAGGATTGTTTTTTTGATAATTCCTGATGAGAATATGGTTCTTCTTAAATTTGAAAGAGGAGAAATAGACGTTGTTGGATTAACACCGGAAAATTATCTGATTTTAAAAAGTTCAATCTTTAAAGGTGAAAAATTCTATAATTTAGGACCTTCCCTTGATTCAGAGTTTATTGCTTTTAACCAGGCAATTAACAGCCCTATTCCAAAATATAAGATTGAATGGTTCAGAAATAAATGGTTTAGAAAGGCAATTTCTTATGCAGTTGACAGAAATGCCATAATCAATGACATATATGCAGGATTTGGTTCTGCGCTTTACGGGCCACTGGACCGGTCAGTTCCCCAGTTTTATAACCCGGATATTACAAAATACCCTTACAGCCTTGCAGAGGCAAAACGATGTCTTTATTCAGGTGGATTCATCTATGGGAAAAATGGACTTTTATATGATTCAGGCGGGCACCAGGTTCATTTTTCACTTTTAACAAACAGCAATGACCATGAAAGAATAGAAGAAGGAACTCTTATAATAAACAGCCTTGAAAAACTTGGTATGAAAGTAAACTTTTTACCTGTTGAGTTTAATTCTCTTGTAACAAGATTGGATGTGACAAAAAACTGGGAGGCAGTTATTATCGGACTTACAGGAGACATTGACCCGTATAGCGGGCAAAATGTCTGGCTAACCAATGGACAACTTCATTTCTGGAATTCAGGGACAAGACAATCTGTATATCCATGGGAGAAAAAGATTGATAAAATACTTGAAAAAGCAGACAGGGAAATGAACGTAGAAAAAAGAAAAATGCTTTACTACAAATGGCAGAAGATTGTAAGCAATGAAATCCCCATAGTTTTTACAGCAGTTCCATCTGTAATTTATGCAGTTAATAATAAATTTACAGGTTTTCACCCGACTGTTTATGGCGGGCTATTTTATTACATTGAAAAAGTACATAAAAGAAAGTAAATAACAACGAATTACAGAAATGGAAAAAGGTCATTTTAACTTTATTGACACTCTTGGTAAAAAAATTACAAATCTGAATTATTTTGCCAAATGGCTTATTCTTGGCATTATTGTAGGTATAATTGCCGGAATAGGAGCGTTTATTTTCTTTTATGCCATTAAATTCAGTGAATTGTTTTTCTGGGTATATTTGCTTGGTATGAAAGTCCCTACTCCACTTGGAGAAGGAAAAAACCATGTTTTTTCTATTCAACATCCTTATCTTATACCAATTGTAGTAGGTATTGGGGGTTTAATATCAGGCTTTTTGGTTTATCAGTTTGCGCCAGAAGCTGAAGGACATGGAACAGATACAGCTATAGATGCATATCATAGAAAACATGGAAACATCAGGCCACGGGTAATTTTTTTAAAAACAATTGCATCAGCCATTACAATCGGCTCTGGAGGAAGCGCGGGCAGAGAAGGTCCTACCGCATTAATATCAGCTGGAATTGGTTCTTTTATTTCTAATGTGTTTCATTTAAACGAGGCGGACAGAAGAAAAATGCTTGCCATTGGTATTGGCGCAGGTATTGGGACCATCTTTAAAGCACCTATTGGTGGTGCATTATTAGCTGCTGAAGTTTTATACAAAAGGGATTTGCAGCCTGATATAATTTATCCTGCTATTGTAGCATCAGCGATAGGATATTCTATTTTTGGAAGTTTTGTAGGCTTTACACCAATCTTTGGCTATTATCTTGTCCCGTTTAATCCCTTAAGACTGCCTTTATATGCAACTTTGGGTATAGCATTAGGTTATATGGCAATATTATATCCAAAAGTTTTTTATTGGGTAAAAACAAAATTCAATCAATGGTCAATTGATAATAGAGTTAAACCCGCGATTGGTGGTTTTTTTTCAGGCATATTGGCTTTCTTTTTTCCTGAAATTATGGGTGTTGGATATGGATGGGTACAACTTTTAATAAATGGCAGGTTTAATAATCTTATAGATTTTGGATTGCCGATTTTTGTCATTTTAATAATACTTGCTTTTGTTAAAATATTTTCTACGGCTCTTACAGTAGGTTCAGGCGGCAGTGGCGGTGTATTCGCACCAGGAATATTTATAGGAGCATTTTTGGGAGCAGCTATTGGTTTTATATTTCATTTTATAGTCCCTCATTTGGTACCTTTAAATGTTATTGGGGCTTTTGCTATCGTTGGAATGCTTTCTTTTTTTGGAGCAGCTGGTAAAGTACCAATAGCCGTTATTTTAATGGTGGTAGAAATGACAGGCAGTTTACAACTTTTACCTGCAGCAATGATAGCTGTTTCAATATCATATTTGATTTCAGGAACAACAACAATATATGAATCCCAGGTTTTAACTCAAAAAGATTCTCCTGCGAATTTTGGAGAATTCAATATACCTCTTTTATCAAATTTAAAAATAGGTGATATAAAAAATTTTAGAAAGATTAAAATCAATCCGGCTGAAAAAGTTTATTATGTTAAAGAGGTTATGTCATATAATTTATTTTCTTCTTTACCTGTTGTTATAAATAATCAATTAAAAGGTATAATTTATCTTTATGATCTTATTGATATAGAAGATAGTATAGGCATATCTAATTTTATAAAAGAAGTAACGATTTCGGTTGATTATAACACCTCACTTGACCAGGCATGGAATATTATGAATGAAAATAAAACTACATGGGTGTCTGTTATGGAAAATAATGTATTCTTAGGGATAGCCACATTAGATGATATTTTGCAGATTTACAGGGAAAAATTAATGATTTTACAAAAAATGAAATAAAAAAGCCTACAATTACTAAGAATAATAACATGAAAATCCTGTCTGATTTTTGGGGTAGAGATCACCTTTGCT
>JAMCSM010000197.1:0-12608 GCA_023380915.1 Actinomycetota bacterium
CATCACACTATTATAAATTTTCCAGCATACATACATATCCATAGCCTTTTCATCTATGACATTTTTAACTATCGAATCTTTTTTAGTTTGAGTTTCCGATGATGTTTTTATATACTTTAAGAGAAAAATTTAAAATTTAATCCATAAATTTGGCCATGTCCATTAATGAAAATATAAATAAAAACTATGAACTTTTCGGTAAAAATTACGAGAATCTTTTTTCAGAACTTGCAGGCAGAAAGCTGGAGGAAATTGCAAGAAAGACTTCAGCCTGTATTCTCAATAAGGATAAGCTGATACTCAATTTTCTTGAATTAAAGGTGCTGGTGGATATGGCACAGAAAAAAATTTTTAATTTTTTTAATGAGCATGAGAATGATCTTTCCGCACCTCTTGATTTATTCACATCAACTATTATTCTCCATTTTCTTCTTACTGCTGATGGGACGCGGTTAACAGGAGAGCGGATCTCTTATCGTGATCTTCCTGATGGGCTTTTTTATGCAAGCACAATTCCCGGAGTATTGCAGCCGCTTGTTAAAAAATATGAAAGCAGCGGAAAAAAATTTATTGAAAAAGTAAAAAAATTTGGCGGAGAGGAAAATAAAAATTTCAAATTTGCTGCAACAATATATCCATTTAAAAAATTCCCGGTCCTATTTATTTTAGATGAAAAAGATGATGAATTTGAAGCTCGTATTCGTGTTCTTTTTGACAGCAGTGCTTCTCACTATTTAAAGACAGATGTTATAAAAATTCTCCTTGTATATATGGTGGGCAAATTTCTGATTCCTGACCTTTAAAATTAAAATTTCAGTAAAAAAAGTTATTAAAAAACATTTTAAAGAATTATCACACTATTATAAATTTTCCTGATATAATATCAATTGATACAAATTTTTATTTTAAAAGCCGATATTTGATCCAAATTACAGGTTATAAAAGAATATGAAAAGGGGGTAAAATGAAACCTTTATTATTCACTTCCAATAAGTCTTTCTCGGGTAAAAGTTCTATTTGTATTGGATTGGGCAAGCTGCTGAAAGAAAGAGGATATAATGTCGGTTATATGAAGCCTGTCGGCGCACTTCCCGAAAAAATCGGTAAAGATTACATTGACAAAGATGTCAAAGATGTTTCCGATATTCTTGAGATAAAAGATAATCTAAAGGATATGAGTCCTCTTGTTTTTCTGGAAAAAGATTATGAAGATATTTTGAAAGAAAAAATGGAAGCGACCTCAAAGAAATATCTGAAGATTATAAATAAATCTTTTGAAAAAATCTCTGAAAACAAGGATTTTGTACTTGTAGAAGGGGCAAAAAACAGTAAATATGGCATAGCTGCCGGATTTTCTTCAAAAGAAATATGCAAGTCTGTAGGTGCAAAGGTCATTAATGTGGTTAAATATACCGAAGATGACGATATAACGGATATTGTAATATATTACAAGGAATTTTTTAAAGAATGCTTTGGGGGTATTATATTGAATCTGGTACCCATGGAAAATATGGAAAGATTAAAAAATACCATTATTCCTTATCTGCAAAAAAGAAAAGTAGATATTTTTGGAATCATGCCTGCCGATAAAGTTCTTTCATCTGTAAGCATTAAGGAAATGACTCAATGCCTGGATGGCAAGGTAATTTGTGCAAACGATAAAACAGGCGAACTTGTTGAATCTTTTATGGTTGGTGCAATGGGCCATGAACTTGCACTAAGATTTTTCAGAACACGCTCCAATAAAGTGGTTATTACAGGCGGAGACAGGGCAGATATTCAGCTAGCAGCACTTGAAACCAATACAAAATGTCTTGTACTTACTGGTAACTATGAACCAAGTCCTATGGTAATAGGCAGGGCAGAATTGCTGAAAATTCCAATTATTCTTGTAAAATGCGATACTCTTTCGGCAGTGGGGAAATTAAATGACATAATGGGGCGATCGAGTGTAAATACAAAAGGAAAGCTCGATAAATTGATCAGGATTGTCAGAGATCATATAGATATAGAGAAAATACTTAAACTGGCAAAGAGCTGATTTTCAGGAAACTAAAGAAATTTTTCTTAAATATTTTTTTATAAAGCATTGGTTTAATTGTTTACCCCTGGACCGCAACATTCATTTTCTATTCATCTGTTGTTAATCTTTGTCTGCTATAATTCGGCCAAAATATTTTGAAAAAAATGAATATCAATTTAAAAGGAAAGGGATTATGAAAAGAAGAATCATAATAACCGCAATTTCATTTATTGCTGTTTTTATAATATTCGTGCCTGTATTGACAGGCTGTTCTATAGGGAAGTTTGCATTTAATTTTGGTCATAGGGGTTTCTATGGAATGAATTTTAAACAGAACTTAAAGTCACAAAAAGAGTTTAATTATAAAAACATGCCATGCTGGCGCAATAATAACAAATTTGGCAATAAGCAAATATACAGACAAATGCTTGCAAATACACCTTTTGCAGGCATTAAAATGACTGTTGCTCCAAATGGTACAAAAGGGGTTTTAGTTATAAATGTTGTTCCAGGAAGCCCGGCAGAAAATGCAGGTATCAAGCCACAGGATATTATCACTGCAATTGACGGCAAGACTATCAACAAGCCGCAAGAACTTTTGCAACAGGTCTTGAGCCATAAAGTTGGAGATACTGTTAAATTGACAATAAGCCGGAATGGCCAAAGTCAGGATTTGAATGTAACTCTTACAGGGTGGCCGGCCCTAAGCAAGAATAATTTACAAAACGGGCAGAATTATCAGAATAAACAAAATAATTTGCAGAATTCCGGCATTCAAAATCAGCAGACAGGTCAAAATAAGACTTATTAAAATATTAATAGTTGGCTTAATCGTTAAAAATATCAATTATGATTTTATAAGTGATTAATGCCACAAACTAAATGAGGTCCCGGTTACCGGAAGGGGCCTCATGTGTTAATTTTCGCACAAAATTCAAGTCATAAAATAATCTCATAGTTTATCCGGCCGGTTTGATATGAAAAATTTTAAGTTTAATAAAAGATAAAATTTAGATATTCATAATATTTTCATTTTCTGCTGTTATTATTTTTCCTGACGAGATCTTTAGATTAATTGGAAGCCTGGAAATATATTGATTTAAAAAAAGTTAAAGGAAGTTAAATGTATTATTTTGCTTATGGTTCAAATATAAACAAGAATATTATGGAATCAAAATGCCCTGATGCCAGACCTTTAAAAGGCCCATTTTTTCTGGAGAATGTCAGATTTGTTTATGATGGGGAATCAGCTTTATGGGATGATAAGGCAGTTGCAAACTTGGTAAGCATTGAAGGCTGCACAGTATGGGGAGTTTTATATCAAATAGATAAGAAAGATCTTGAAAATCTTGATCATCTGGAAGAATTCCCTGAAAAATACGGAAGGTCAATTGTAACGGTCAAGGATACGGAAGAAAATAGATATTCTGCATGGGTCTATCATAGAGTCGGGCAGAAAAAAGGAGAGCCATCTGCAAAATACAGAGAGGTTATTTTAGAGGGAGCCTGCAATTATGAACTTCCTGCAGAGTATGTTGAGCTTTATTTAAAATAAACTTTAGTCATTAGAGGTGATTGTAATATGACAGTTTCAGAACTTGAATTGGTGAAGGAGTTAATAGACAAAGGCAAAATAAGCCGTGAATTTAATGAAGACGAAAATATCAATGCAGTCAGGAATTCGGGATTAACTGAGGCTCAAATCAATGATATATATGATTTTATAAACAATTATAATCTTGAAACGATAAATGAAGAAAACTGCGATGATGAGATTAAAATCAGAAGCAGGAATAAAATTAGAAGAAATAAAAATAAAATTAAAATCACCGGAAAGTTGCCTGCCGGTGATCCGGTAAGAGCCTATATGCGTGCGATTTATAAAGTAAGGCTGCTTACATATTCTGAAGAAATACAGCTTGCAAAAAGTATCGAGGAGGGTGACATATCTGCAAAAGACAGGCTTATCGAAGCAAATTTAAGACTTGTTGTAAGCATTGCAAGAAAATATAATGCTAAAGGAATGCTTCTGCTGGATCTTATACAGGAAGGAAATCTTGGCCTTATAAAAGCTTCGGAAAGATTCGATTATAAAAAGGGTTTCAAGTTTTCAACTTATGCGACATGGTGGATAAGGCAGTCCATAACCAGAGCGATAGCAAACAATTCCAGGACTATAAGGATTCCTGTTTATGTGGGTGAAACTATCAATAAGGTAATCAGAGCCCAGGGGCAGCTTCTTCAAAAATTTGGGAAAGAACCTTCCTGCAAAGACATAGCCAAACAACTTGATATATCTCCTGAAAATGTCGGAGAAATTTTGAATTTGTCCAGGGATCCTATTTCTCTTGATACGCCTATAACCGAAAATGAAGATAAATATTTTGGAGATTTTATCGAAGACTCAAAAATAATGACTCCTCCCGATGCCGCATCTTTTTCGATGCTTCAGCAAAAAATCGAAGAAGTTTTAAATACCTTAAATGACAGACAAAAAAAAGTCATTAAACTCAGGTTCGGGCTCCAGGATGGTTTTCCCAGAAATCTTGAAGAAATATCAAGAGAATTCGGGGTGACCAAAGAGAGGATAAGGCAAATAGAACTTGAAGCTTTGAATAAATTACGAAGTACGGGCGGAAGCGTTGCATTAAAAGATTTTTTTGAGGACTGATTCGAGTTACTCTTTTATGAATTTCTTTTTATATTCTTCCCACAAACTAATATTTTCTTTAAGAAGTAAGGGTATATTTAGATTACAGGGACATTTTTTGTGCATTTTCTGCATTCGGTGCATTTTTTTGCTTCTTCCATCGCCTTTTCCAGATAATATGAAGCAGTATTTTGATATTGCTATCTTAATTTAATTACTATTATTTTTAAATATTATTTTTTTAATTTTATTTTTTACTATAAAATGCCGATATTCTAATAAACAGGTTGTGTTTTTACCTTTACCTTAAAATTTTACAACGTTTTATATTTGGCATTATACTTTTATTTTTTATGAAATTGGAAAACCCTATACACTAAATTAGTAAAAGAATGAGCATAGCAAGAAAAACTTTATTTATTGTTTTATCAACTTTATTTTTTCTTATAATATTACTGTTTTTTTATTTTAAAATATTTGTCTTAGATAATTATTTAAAATTGGAAAAAGAGGATCTTTACAGAAACATTGAGAGATCCGTTAAAATAATGGATGGAAAAATTTCTTCTCTGGACGTAATGGCTAAGGAATATTCTGCATGGGACGACACATATAATTTTATTAATGATGGAAACAAAAATTATATCAATTCCAATCTTGTCGAAGGAACATATACAAATTTAAAAATAAATTTGTTTGCCATTCTTGATAAACAGGAAAACATAAAATATATAGGTTTATATGATTTAAATGAAAATAAATATGTTGAAGTATCAGAACATTTTAAGGACTCTCTCTTAAATTCCGGTAAACTGGTGCAGCAGGGTAATGAAAAAAGTGATGTTGCCGGAATTGCTTTAATTGATGGCAAACCTGCATTTATCGCAGCCCAACCTGTTATAAAAAGTGATGACAGCGGTCCGGTTGATGGAACACTGATAATGGGGCAGTACCTGGATAATTCAACTTCTGATTTGTTAAGTTCTGTAGTTGGTTATCCTGTTCAACTTTATAATATTAGTGAAAATACCAATCAGGAAAAATTTGCAGAAATATTATCAAAACTAAAATCTGGCAGCGCTGAAAACAAAAATATCCAAATTGAATATCTGTCAAGTGACAAAATATCAGGTTATTATGTCATTAATGATATTAGTGGAGTTCCCGTGCAGCTTTTGCAAATTCTTCTTCCAAGGACTATATATCAGCAAGGCAGGCAAAGTACAAATGAATTTATTCTTATGCTGATTTTTTCAGGTTTGATAAGCTGTCTGACAATTTTTTTGGTATTAAAAAAAATAGTTCTCTCAAGAATTACAAATTTAAGCCTGGAAACAATAAAAATAGGCAAAAGCAATGATCTGTCAGGGAATATTCCATTTAAAGGAAATGATGAAATATCAAAGCTTACAGGCAATATTAACGGAATGCTTGATAATATAAAAAATTACCAGGATGAGATAAAACATCTTTCCTTTTATGATTATCTGACAGGTATTTATAACCGTGCATTCTTTGAAAAAGAACTTCAAAAATTAGACAAGCAAAAGCAATTCCCCCTGTCTTTAGTAATTGGTGATGTAAATGGTTTGAAAATTCTTAACGATGCTTTCGGTCATGAAAAAGGTGACGAACTTCTGATTAAAGTTGCAAAAATACTTAAGGAATCCTTCAGGAGCAAAGATATAGTTTCAAGATGGGGCGGTGATGAATTCATTATTATTTTACCCATGACTTGTCTTGAAGATACCACAAAAATAATAAACAGGGTAAGCAAAAAATTCAAAAGAGAAAGTACTAAAATGCTGCCTTTGAGCATATCCTTCGGTATGGAAGTTAAAAATGATATTACGCAGGATATTGCTGATGTTATTAAAAATGCAGAAGATAAGATGTACAAACATAAGTTGATAGAACAGCAAAGTATTCACAGCTCTATTATTTTTTCCCTTGAAAAAACTCTTGAAGAAAGAGATTATGAGACAAAGGAACATATAGAGCGAATGAAAAGTCTGGCAGTGAAACTTGGAAATGCACTTAAACTGACAGAAGAAGAAAATGATGAATTGACTCTTCTTGCTGCACTGCATGATATAGGAAAAATATCAATTGCAGACGATATTATATTAAAACCCGAAAAACTGGATAAAGGAGAATGGGAAATTATAAAGAAGCACCCTGAAATAGGCTTTCGTATTGCAGAAACATCAACCGAACTGGCGTCAATTTCCAGAGGGATCCTCTACCACCATGAATGGTGGAATGGAAAAGGATATCCCAAAGGATTAAGCGGTGAAAAAATTCCCTTGATTTCCCGTATAATCTCAATAATTGATGCATATGATGCAATGACTAATGACAGGCTTTACCGGAAAGCCCTCAGCAAAGAAGAAGCCATAAAAGAACTGAAAAGATGCTCAGGTTCACAATTCGACCCTGAACTGGTTAAAAATTTTATAAAAGTTATTGAAAAAAACTGATACTTTTATATCTTGCCTGTTTTAAGTAAAATATACCTTAATTAAATTTTTTTAAATTAAAAAATCGTGAAAAATTCTAATTTTTTTTTAAGATATAAAAAAATAAAAATAGCAATTATTTCAATCATTTCATTTGCAGTTGTTTTTACATCGATTTTTGCAGGGATAAAATTCTATATTTATGAAGAAAATCTCAAACAAAAACAGCTGCTGGAGGAAATAGGGAAGAAATATAATGAGAAAAACTTTGATGACAATAAAATTAACTATATCAATTTGTCAGGCAGTAATGAATTGATTCCTGGTTCTCAGGAAAGTTTTGATATTTTTTATAAAAACAGCGGAAAAGTTGATGTCAGCAATTTAAAAATATCGCTGACATTACCCAAATATTTTAGCATAATAGAAGATTCCTCAAAACAATTGGCATACAATCTTTCAGGCAGCATTATTACTTTTAGTGCAGGCACATTAGCAGCGGGTAAGGATGGTCATATAACACTGCTTTTAAAGTTAACTTCCCCAATTGACAATGGGACAACAATCTCTTTACCTGATTTGGAATTTACATATTTTAAGGAAGATAAGACTATAAATAAAAGCGGTTATTTTAAAGAGATTGTCAAATCAGGTAAATCATATATCGTAGTCAGCAGCCCCGATTTTAGCAATTCTTATCTATCTGCAGAAGATACAGATACAGGAAATACAGCAGAAGCAAAATATGGGGATAATATAAATTATAAAATTTTTGTTGAAAATTCTGGTGATATGGATGCAAGGGATATTATTTTAACAATATCAAATCTGGACGGACTTTTAATTGAAAAAGATAAAAATAACAGTTTTGAAATAAACAATAACATTCTTAACTTTAAAATACCGGAAATTAAAGCAGGGCAATCAAACATTTATAACTTTTCTGCCCGGGTAAAAAAGGATATTGGCAATGGTTTTATTATCAAACCTCTTATGGAAGTAAGTTGTGGCAATAAAAAAATCACAAAAGAAGGCCAACAGGTTGTTATTAAACTCTACCCGTCATTTTTGAAATCTTTTATTACTTTTACGGGGATCAATGGGAAAGAAGTTTATCCCGGAGATACTATAGGGGTTACTGTTAATATTACAAATAATGGAGAAATTGCAGCAAATAACGTAAAAGTCAGTCTTAAAATGTCCGGGCTTTTAACACCCGGGAACAATCAGGTTTCATGGAATATCTCAAAACTTGATATCGGCCAGGCAGTGACTTTAAATACCAGCGTAAAGGTAAATGATAATATCACAAAAGACAGTAATGCTTCGTGTCATTTTATAATTTCTTCTGATGAAATAAATTCTTTTGAAAGTAAAAATTATAATTTGCTTATATCAGGTGTAAAACCTTTCACAGGCAACTTTATACCAATTATAGCAATCCATGGTGTTGATATAGATCCGCATGGGTCCATAGAACTAAGCACCGGTTATTTTGATGCTCTTTGTGGTACTTTAAAAGCTCATGGCTATACGACAATTACTTTCTCAGATCTGCTTAATTACCTTTATCATGGTAAAGCCCTTCCCGAAAAACCTGTGATAATAAGCAGTGATGACGGTTACCAGAATACTTATTTATATGCATTTCCTATTTTAAAAAAGTACCATTTCAAAATGACAGAATTTTTAGTAACAGGGTTGATAGGAAATAGTGATGCTGACAGAAAAATGAATGAATTTGATTTTAATAACAATGCAGTTCCGAAGCGCTCCATGTTAATCTGGCCTGAAATTGTTGAAATGAATAAATATGGGATTGAATTTTTATCCCATACGGTAAATCATGTAAGACTTGGGTATGTTTCCCGTGAAGTGGCATTAAATGAACTTGTACAATCAAAAAAAGACATAGAATCTCATCTTGGGAAACCCGTTTTGTTATTTGCATGGCCTTACGGAAATTTTGGAGGCTCATCCGTAATTGATCTCATTTTACAGGCTGGCTATGTCGGCGGGGTTGCCTATGATGAAGGTATAGAAGATGTCAGGACAATAGATATCATGAGAATCAAAAGGGTGGCAATCAATGAAGCAAATAACCCTGCAACATATGCCGAACTTTTAAAATTGCAGTAAATGGTTTTTCAAAATTAAAACTAAAATAACTTTTCAAATTATTTTTATTTAGCCATCAAACATTTATAATGGTTACTGTTAAAATTTTTATTCTGCGACGGCAGTTTTACAAAAAAGTATTGATAAAATAAATGAATGATATTTTTTATGACGTAATTACAATAGGTTCCAACACAATAGATGCTTTTGTCTATACCGATAAGGCGGAATCGATAATGATAAAAACCATAGCTGGTGAGGAAGATTTCATTTCATACCCCATGGGTTCCAAATTACTTATAAATGAGCTTGATTTCTTCTCAGGCGGAGGAGGCACCAATGCTGCAGTGAGCTTAGCCAGGATGGGTTTAAGAGTTGCTTATTTGGGTAAAATAGGCAGTGACAATGACAGCAACGGCAATAAAATCCTTGATGAGTTAAAAAGTGAAAAAGTTGATTTTCTGGGAGTAAAAAGTATTTTGGTGTCAGAAAAAACCGGATTTTCCATAGTGCTGGACAGCATAGAGAAAAACAGGACAATCCTCACCTATCGCGGGGCAAATGACAGTATTGACATATCGGAAATTGACCTGGGAAAACTGAAAACCGGGTGGTTTTATCTATCAAGCATGCTTGACAGGTCTTTTGAGACTCTGGAAATAATATGCAACTATGCAGTGAATAATAAGATAAAGATGATTTTCAATCCCGATAATTATCTCTGCCAGAAGGGGATAAATTATCTGGAAAACATATTAAAAAATCTGGAAATTCTTGTTTTGAATAAAGAAGAAGCAACCCTGCTTGTCAAAGATAGCGACATAAAAAGCAAATTGGTTTCCCTGCAGAAATCAGGTCCGAAAATAGTTGCCATAACTGATGGAGTTAATCCTGTAAATTGTATAGATTCGGACAATAATTTCTATATCTGTTATCCATTAGATACAAAGGTAACTGAAACTACAGGAGCAGGGGATAGCTTTGCATCTGCTTTTCTTGTAGGTTTTATAAAAACAAAGGACATTGAGTTTTCCCTCAAACTTGCAATTGCAAACTCAAATTCGGTTCTTCAATATAAAGGTGCAAAGAATAAATTATTGACTTATGATGAAGCATGCAAATTTATTGCCGAAACTAATATAAAAGTCGAAAAGTTTTAATCTTGTTATTCCAATACTTGAGTACCCTGCTATTTTAAGATATCTTCAAATTTTTTCTGGAAGCTTTGAACTTTGGGCGATATGACAGCCTGGCAATATGGCTGGAATCTGTTGTTTTTGAAATAATCCTGATGATATTCTTCGGCTTTAAAAAACTTTTCCATGGGCTTTATTTCAGTAGTTATGGGTCCGGAGTATACATTATTTTTTCGAAGATTTTCTATGAATTTATGCGCAGTACTTTTTTGCTTTTCAGTAGTATATAAAATTATTGAACGGTATTGTTCTCCAATATCGTTTCCCTGTCTGTTCAAAGTCGTTGGGTTATGAATATAAAAAAACACCTCAAGCAGTTTTTCATAACTTACGACTTCAGTGCTAAATTCTATTTTTAAAACTTCTGCATGTCCGGTGCCGCCGCCGCATACCTCTCTATAGGTCGGATTCTTTTTAAATCCCCCCGCATAGCCAGATTCAACTTTTATAACACCTTTAATTAATGAAAAGGCGGCTTCAACACACCAGAAGCAACCACCGCCAAATACGGCAATTTCATTTTGATCTGACATTATCTTCCTTTTTCGGAATGAATTCGAGGGATATCGAATTAACGCAGTGTCTTGTATTTTTTGAGGTAAAACCCTCTCCGGTAAATACGTGCCCTAAATGGCCGCCGCATCTGGCACATAAAATTTCTGTACTTCTCCCATCCCTATCAGGAATTCTTTTAACTGCACCCGCTATTTCTTCATCAAAACTTGGCCAGCCGCAGCCTGAATGAAATTTGCTTTTGGATTCATATAATGGTATCCCACACTGGCGGCAGACATAAGTTCCTTCTTCAAAACATCTGTCCAGCTTCCCACTGAATGGTGGTTCAGTACCTTTATTTACTATTACTCTTTTTTCTTCATCATTAAGTTTTTTTAATTCCATTATTTATATCCTTTTTTCAATTAATATCTTTGATTAGTTAAAAATAAAAGATATCCTGAACAGATTATACTATATAATTCACAAATACAAAACGTTTTGGAAATATATCCATTTTTTTAAAAATATCATAACTGAAGAAATCAAAGTAAGAACCGAATGAACTATAACCGTTGTTTTATGCGGGTTTTTGAGTATATTATTATATTGTATTTGATTGAATATTCTATTTTAAAATCATTTAAATTAAAAGGAATAATGTTTGCAAATAGACAAATTTTTTACGAGGTTATATACTTTCAAAGAATAACAAACTAATATAAAAAAGTAATATTAATGCTGTATTTTCAATTCTGGAAATAAAGGGAAGGGAAATGGGGCATCTGGCAGAAGCAGTGTTAAAAAAGGACATAAAAGCTGCAGCAAAATTAATGCGCTATATTGAAGAAGAAGATGAACGTGCAGTAGGTGAACTTAAGCTTCTCTATCCTCATACCGGAAATTCGTATATTATCGGGATAACCGGGCTACCGGGAGCAGGCAAAAGTTCATTAATAGATGTCATGATAAATTATTTTCGTTCAAATAAAAAAACAGTTGGTGTTATTGCGATAGACCCGACAAGCCCTTTTACGGGTGGTTCCATTCTTGGAGACAGGGTAAGAATGCAAAATCATTCTACCGACAGGGATGTTTTTATTAAGAGTTTATCTACAAGAGGATGGCGCGGCGGTGTATCAAAAGTTACATCAAGAATGATTACTGTTATGGATTCTATGGAAAAAGATATTATTATTGTTGAAACTGCAGGAGTAGGGCAGACAGAAGTTGAAATCAAAAATCTGGTTCACACAACAATTGTTGTTCTGGTGGGAGGTCTTGGAGATTATATTCAAATTGTAAAGGCGGGAATTCTGGAAATCGCCGATATTTTTGTGATAAATAAAGCCGATAACAGTAATACAGAACAACTTGAATTTGATCTTAAAACCTTTTTTAACATAAGTGAAAGTATGAGCCAGCCTGGTGAAGATGAAACGTGGAAGCCTCATATTTATCTGACCGAAGCAACCAATGATAAGGGTATAAGCAAGCTTATTGAAGGAATTTTTCTTCATGAAAAATATCTTAAATCAACCGGCAAATTTGAACAGTATTTCGTAAACAAATCCAAAATCGATTTAAGAGATATAATAAGTGATTATTTAATCAATCTTTTTTTTGCAAAACTTGAAAATGATGATGTGCATAAAAAACTGCTTGAT
>JAMCSM010000197.1:12618-13382 GCA_023380915.1 Actinomycetota bacterium
TTAAGCTTAATTCAAAATAAATAGTGGCTGATATCAGCCACTCTAAAGCTGATCAGCAAATAATGAATAATACAATAGCACAGTAAGGCTTAAGGGAAAAGCAGGGAAATAATAGAAAAGGAGATATACCATGTCAGAAGGCAAAAAGACAACAAAGGAGATATTAAGCAGTATCAGTAGAGGCAATACTAAAATGCCATTATTTGACAGCCAGAGCCTAAAATCAATTAAAAAAGATTTTACTGATTGGAAAAATACAAAAGTCACTGACACTGACAGAGCCAACTACTCTATAATACCCGAGACTATCCTTGGTTCACAGATTCCTAGAAATCTTATATACCCCGCTTGATATACACCTGACTTTGATTATGGTGTCAGTCTTGGAAACTCAGGCGAGGCACCATTTACAAGAGGGATACATCCCAATATGTACAGGGGTAAGCAGTTTACAATAAGGCAGATAAACGGATTCGGCGGTCCCGAAGACACCAATAAAAGATTTAAATTCATGCTTGCTAATGGTGCAACTGGTCTTAGTGTAATATTTGATATCCCTACAGTACAGATGTATGACTCGGATGACCCAATATCAAAAGGCCAGGTTGGTACATCAGGTGTTGCAATAGACTCCAAGGGTGATATGGACATACTCTTTAAGGACATCCCTCTTAAAGATGTAACAGTATCCATAGTAACTCATTATCCTTCAAATACTGCGATACTGTTTCCTATGTTTTTAGCATCAGCTGAAGCCAGGGGCA
>JAMCSM010000198.1 GCA_023380915.1 Actinomycetota bacterium
TTTTGGAGCTGTTATATTTATCATTTTTGCCAGTACAGATAAAATACTGATGTCAGAGTGGACTGTTCCTGCAGGTCAGACTTTTCAGCCACCCGATATTCACTCAGGGGATGAACCTTACTATATCCTGAAAGGCAGGCCAACAATTTTTAATCCTGAGACGGGGCAATGCATACAGGCAAAAGAAGGAGATGTAATACTTATTCCTGCAAAAACGTGGCATAGCGTTTTTAATTTTACCGATCAGGAAGTTATCATAATTGCAATAATTGAAGGCCCCATGTGGGATGAAAGCGATATTGAGTTAGTTTCCAGTTTTAAGCTAAAAACAATTAAATACAAAAGCAAGGAAGAATAAACAGCAAATAATATATAGACCAATATATTGTTGGCAAATATATTATTGGGTTATATTGGCAGAATGAATAATGAATATAAGAATATAAATAATTATAAATTTTAGGAGGAATTGTGAAAACAATTAAAAACTTTATTGGGAATTGGCCGCTGGATACCGAAGATGCTAGAAAAGAAAAAAGACACATGCACATACCGCCAGAGAAAGCGCTGACTGTAATACATGGCAGTGAAAATGAAACAAAAATGACATTTTTTATAAGCAATAATAGGTGCCATGTAGGGAAAATTGAAATATGCCAGGGAAAGAATACGGATCCCGAGACTCATAAAGGCGATGAAATACTGATGGTATTAAAAGGAAGAATTCAAATTGTTGTTTTAAGCGAAATTGAAGATGAAAAAGCTGTATCAAGAAAGGCATATAGCCTTGACGAAGGTAGTAGATTCCTGATACCTGAAGGATATAAACATCAGTATTTTAATCTGAGTGCTGGTATAGCAGAAGTTTTGTTTACCATAGCTCCTGATTTATGATAAATCGTTATTCATGGTAAAGTTTATTAGATGAAAATGAATTAAGTTATTATTGAAGATATGAAAAAAAGAATTGCTATTGGGCAGGTATGGCAGGAGCAAAATACCTTTTGTCCAATAAAAACAAATATTGCCGATTTTGAACAAAATGGTCTTTTTTTTGGGAAAGAGATTATAGATAAATTTACGGGAATAAATGAACTTGGCGGCTTCATAAAAGCTGCTGATGAATTTGAAGGCTATGATATAGAACTTTTGCCAACCATAAGGGCATGGGCATGGCCTAAAGGAAATGTTACAAAGTCAGCATATAAAAAAATTAAAAGTGAACTTATAAATTCTTTAAAAAAATCATTGCCGCTTGATGGAATACTGCTTGCACTTCATGGAGCAATGGTAGCAGAAGATATATTTGATGCAGAAGGCGATATTTTGGAGACAATTCATAGTGAAATATCGAAAAAACTGCCCATAGCTGTTTCACTTGATCTGCATGCAAATATAACTGAAAAAATGCTGGCAAATACCATTTTTATCGAAGGTTATCATACCTGTCCTCATATGGATTTATTCAAAACAGGTCATAAGACGGCGCAAGTTTTTTTTAATATTCTTGACGGTAAGCTTAACCTTAAAAAAGGATTCGTAAAGATTCCTATGATTACACCTGCAAGAATGCATAACACAAATTATGGGCCTTTTAGGAAAATATTTGATTATTTGGAGAAAATTGAAAATAAAAAAGATGTAGTGAGTGCATCTTTATTTGCAGTACAGCCATGGCTCGATGTGCCGGAATTAGGCTGGAGTGTGATTGTGTACGTCAATCTCAACCCTGATTCCAATTCTGAAAATTCAAAATATAAAATTAACAACATTGGGTATGAACAGAATCGCAAAGCTCAGGAATTTGCAGAAGAAATAACGGATTTGGTCTGGCAGATGCGCAAAGAATTTTTTATAAAGGAAACACTACCTGAAATTGCAATTCGGAAAGCTTCAAAAATGGACAGGGGCTTGATGGTAATTTCTGATTCTGATTCAACCTTATCTGGCGGAACTGGTGATAATACCTGCATACTTTCAGAACTCATAAATCAAAATGTAAAATTTCCAGCTATTTTGACTATAGTGGATGTAGAAGTAGTACATAAAGCTATTAAAATTGGTTCAGGAAATACTATCACATGCAAAATTGGCGGGAAAATGGATAGAATCTTCAGCAAATCATTAAATATAACTGCAAATATTAAAAAAATAATAGATGGGAAGTTTTTAATAGACGGACATATTGGTAAGAATTATGTAAATGTAGGGAAAGTTGCAGTTCTTGAAGTTGGTTCAGTTATAATACTGGTGAGTGAAAAAATGGGTCCTGTTTTTGAATTAAATGTTTATAAAAGTGCAGGATTTAATCCAGTGGATTTTAGAGTGGTGGTTGTAAAATCTCCCGTTGGATTCAGGGATGCTTATGAACCGATAGCCAACGAGATAATACTTGCAGATTGTCCCGGACTATCTTCTTCGAATTTAAATAATTTTAATTTTAGGAATATTACACATCCATTTTTTCCGTTTGATGAGTTAAATAATTGGAAACCACCAGCGATATAATTCTTTTTGAATAAAGGATTTTAGTAGTAGAAATCAGTATAGGAGATTTTTAGAAATAACATTATTGCTTAAAGATTATTTTCCTCAAGCACTATCACAGTATTCTGTAATTAGAATAATATTTTTAACATTTTAAAAGTATAAGGAGGTGCTACCATGCAAGACTTTACCTATAGTCCGTCAGTATGGGTCCCTTTCAGAGATAAAAAAGTGATTGAAAGGGTAAGAAATATAAAAAGGAAGGATATTACCAAGCATCCAAATCCTGATTTTAAAATTAAAGTAGTAAAAGATTCAGAAATGGAATTTATCTGGCTTATAGATATGTTTTACAGGATTAAAAAATCTGATGAAGAAAATAAAAAAGTGATTATGATAACCCCACAACCTGCACCTCTTTATTCAAAAGTAGCATATCTTATAAATAAATTCAGGATAAATTGCAGGAATTTACATACATTCAATATGGATGAATATGCTGATGAAAATGGAAAAATAGCGCCTGAAACCTGGCCACAAGGTTTTATGTATGCAATGCTGCATAATTTTTATTTTCAGATTGACGAAAATTTAAGACCGCCAAGAAATCAGCTCACAGGCTTGTCCGATAAGAATATTAAAGATTATGGCAAAATGATAGCCGAGCATGGAGGAGCTGATATTTGTTACAGTGGCCCGGGATGGACTGGCCATCTTGCATTTATTGAACCAGGAGTAAAAGGCAGTGAATTTGAAGCAGATTTAGAAGAATGGAAAAAGATGGGACCAAGAATTGTAACTTTAAATCCTTTTACTATTGCCCAAAGTTCGCTACATGGAAGTTTTGGTATGAGCGGTGATCTTGCAATTGTACCTCCAAAAGCAGCAACCATAGGCCCTGCCGAAGTAATGGGAGCAAAATTTCGAATGGACTGGAATTATTTTACAGTATTAGGAACCAGTGTTTCATGGCAGAGATTTATAACAAGGCTTGTTGCGCATGGCCCCGTAACACCACTAATTCCTACATCGATTCTGCAGACATTAAGGACAGATTTTTATATCTCAGAATCTATTGCGCAGGATATTAATCCGGAATGGGATATAACATATTAATAAAATATAGAAATCGTGACAATAAAAAAGTAAGAAAGAGAAAAAAATGGGCAATCTTAACGGAAAAATAGCATTTCTAAATGATTACGAAATTGAATTAATTCATAATAATAGTATTAATATACTTGCTGAAATAGGTTTTTTTATTCCCAATGAATTTATCCTTAATCTACTGGAAAAAAATAATTGTGAAGTTAATTATGAGAATAAAATTGTAAAAGTTAATCCATCACTTATAGAAAAAGCATTAAATGAAATACCAAAAGAATTCACCTCAATCCCTTACCTAGATGATAATAAAATCTCATTTAATGACGGCAATCTAAAACTGACTATGGATACCACACCTGATATTATTGAACTGTCAGGCAATAAAAAAAGAAGAGGAACTCTTGAAGATACATTAAAAGGTATTGTATTGGGCAATTATTTAAAAAGCATAAATACTGTTTCTGCTTATTGTTTGCCGGAAGACGTTCCTGCAAAATGTGCTGATGTCGTTTGCTATAGGAATCTTTTTATTTATTCAAAAAAACCTGTTACTACATGGACTTATTCTGCTAATTCAGCCAAATATATTATTGAAATGGCAAAAATTTTAACAGGGGGTGAGGATGAACTGAAAAAGAAAAAACCTGTAACTTATTTTGCCGAATCAATAAGTCCGCTTAAATTTTCTCCTCATACACTTGAAATAATGATTGAATATTCAAAGTATGAACAGCCTATATTTTTAGGGCCTATGGTAACAGCTGGAGGTTCAGGTCCAGTAACTTTAGCAGGAACTATTTCTTTACAGAATGCTGAAGTTTTAATGGGAATAGTTATTCTTCATCTTTTAAATCCTAAACAACCAGTAGTTCATGCAAGTGTTTGTCATATTCTTGATATGAAAACCGGCATTTGTTCATACGGTTCGCCAGAACAAACCCTTCTTTCATCCGGAGTAACACAACTGGCAAGAAGATACGGTCTTTCATGTTGCTGCAACATTCATATTTCTGATTCCAATTGCTGCGATTTTCAGAGAGGCTACGAAGCAGCTGCAAGTGCAGCATTTAGCATTGCAGCAGGTGCTGAAATGCTTTCGCTATATGGTTATGGTCCGGTTGGTGTTGTAGGTTCGGGTGTAGGGCTAAGTCTTGAACAAATGCTTATCGATGACGAAGGGCTTTCATATCTATCCAGAATCAGGAAGGGTTTTGAGGTAAATAGTCATACACTGGCATTTGATGTAATTAAAAAAGTCGGAATCGGAGGTAATTTTATACAGGAAGAGCATACATTCAATAATTTTAAAAAAGAGCAGTGGAACTGGGAATTATTTTTAAGACAAAATTATGTTAATTGGCAGGCAGAAGGAAGTAAAGATATATTGGTTAGGGCTAAACAAAAATTAGATAAAATATTAACAGAAAATTATCCCCCCGAACCGGTAATTGATTCAAATAAAATTAAAATACTAAATGAAATAGAAAGGGAAGCAATAAAGAATTTATGAATATCATTTAAAGAATTTAAAATTTTGATATATTAATAATTGCCAATAATTAAATTAAAAAAAGACGATCCACAGTTAATTCTTAAAATATAATTTGTTAGCGTGTGATAAGAGTTTTAAATATATGAGTAGTTATCTTTGTTTTGATTTAGGAACTACAAAAATAAAATCCTCGCTTTTGAACGAAAGTGGGCAAATAATCTATTTTTCAAGTATAGATGCTAAAACCTACTATGATAATGGCATATACCAGAAGCCGGAAGAATATTTCAATACTGTAATTAATGAAGTCAGCATAATTAAAAAAAAGCATCCTGAGGAATTTAAAAAAACTGTAGCATTTATTTGCAGCGGACAGTTAGGTGGAATTTGCGGAATTGATAAAAATTGGAATGTCGTTTTTCCATGGACACATTCTATGGACAGCCGTTTTAGTATTTATGTCGATAGAATTGAAAAAGAAATTGGACAATTAGTGAGAATGAAATCCGGAGGCTACCCATTTTGTGCCGGGAAAATATTGTGGATAAAAAAGGATTTTCCTGAAATATATAAAAAAATTGCAAAATTCATTAGTTTGACCACCTATGTTTCAGGCAGAATATGTAACCTCAATATCGAATATGCATTTACAGATTACAGTTATCTTCCTTTTTGGGGGCTTGCTGATGTAATAAAAAGCAGATGGGATTCTGAAATATGCAGAAATTCCGGAATAGATATTGGAAAATTACCAAATATTTTAAAGCCATTTGAAATAATAGAAACGATACCAAAAAGAACTTTTGGCACTGATGAAGATATAAAAGTTTTAGCTGGATGTGGTGATCAAGTAGCAGGATTTTTAGGTTCAGGTATATTTAATAAAAATGATATTGTTGATGTTACAGGTACCTACACGGTACTTGGATACTGCAGCAATGAATTTAAAATCGATTTAAAACATAGAGTCTTTAGCTCTATTTATTCAGGAATCAAAGATATCTTTTATCAAATAGCAGTAATTGCAGCAGGCGGTTACACTTATAAATGGTTTATTGAAAAATTTAATTATAAACCAGCCTTATTCTTTGAAGACTATAAAAGTTCAAAAGGCCTCTACTTTATACCTTATATTGGCGGAAGATACCATCCTGTACAACCTTATTATGATGGTTCATGGATTGGTATAAGCTGGGAGCACACTCTGGATGATTTCTATGCATCATTGCTTGAATCATTTGGTTATGAGTTTAACTTTTATCTTGAACCATTAAGGCAGTTAAATAACTTAACTGGTAGTGATTTGAAGGAAATAAAAGTAATTGGAGGGGGTTCAGAAGATAATTTCTGGAGCAACATAAAAACAAATATACTGAATTTAAAATATTTAAAATTAAACAAGCTGCCATTTGAGATAATGGGGCTTTTCCTTATTGCAAAATATAAAGATAGAATAAAAGATGGCTATAAAAAATTACTGGCAAATAAAATTATTTACACAGAAAAGATAATCTTTCCCAATCAACGAATAGTCAACTCTTATATAAAAAGTAAGGAAAACTATATAAAAATAATCAATGATCTGGGTAAAATTTATTTTAAAATAAAAAATAACTAGATTTTCAAAAATGAATAATAAAATTGGAAAGGATTTTATATGTCTGTAAAATTTGAAGAAAAATCATGGGTAGAGCTGAAAAAATATATTGATAATAATGGTTTAATATTAATCCCTATAGGTGCTATTGAAGAACACGGACCACATTTACCTGTAAATACTGATATGGTAATAGGCAGTAAAATAACCCTGGCCGTAGCAGAGAAAATAAAAGATAAAATTCCTGTACTTGTTACACCTGATATGTGGCAGGCATATAATGGAGAATTCATAAGAAAAAATTGGCCTGGTTCACTGACAGTAAGCCAGGATACTCAAAAATCCATGCTTTTTGATATTACTGAAAGTATTATAAAAATGGGTTTTAAAAATATAATTTATATAAATAGCCATGGCCAGAATTTATTTACAATGGAAGCTGTCATAAGACTTATTGCAGATGAATACAATATTCATATTCCATATGTTTTTGAATATAAAATTTTTACAGAATCCTTTTTAAAAGAAAATCGAAAAAGTGAAATTGGTGGCATATGCCATTCATGTGAATACGAAACTTCACTGATGCTTTATCTTACAGACCTTGTAGATATGAACAAGGCTGAAAAAAATTTAGCTACTTATAATTCCAAATTTAGAAATACTGATGGGGTACAGGGCAGAAGCAGAGTTTACTGGTCTACATGGGCTCTTGAAAAAACAAAATCCGGAGTATTGGGAGACCCAACAGTTTCAACAAAAGAGATGGGTGAAAAACTTTTTAATTACCTGGTCAATGAAATCAGTGAATTTGCAATTGAGTTTTATGAGTTTAATAAAAAGAACCACTGAACCTGGTTATAATATAAGTTACTAACATATTGATTAATATTTTCTGAATTTCTAGTTATTTTCTAAAGGATTAGCATTTTGAGATAGATTTTGAAAAATTTTAAATTTTAATCAATTATTTATTCAAAACTCATAGTTTTTAAAATATTTTAAGGTCAGGAGATTGTATGAAGAACTTAATATTAAAAAACGGGATAATTTTAACCCCTTTTATTGAATTAAAGGATAAAGTTTTATTCCTGGAAAATGGAAAAATTTATAAATTGGTATCCGATGCTGAATATCATAACTATAGCAAAGATTATCTGGCTGATTATGAAACAATAGATGTAAAGGGGAATTATATATCACCAGGTTTTATAGATATCCATATTCATGGAGCAAATAATGTGGATGCCGTCAAAGATGAAATAGAGCCAATGGCTGATTTTTTAGTTAAATATGGAGTTACAGGTTTTTTGCCCACATTCTGGACGGCAGAATTTAATAATATGGTAAATGCCTGCAAAAAAATCAGTAATTTCATAAAAGATCAAAAAAGCGGTGCAAGAGTTTTAGGAATTAATTCAGAAGGTCCTTATTTGAATAAAAATTATGGTGCTCAGAAAGAAGAATTAGTAAAAGTGCCTGAATATAAGGATTACAGTAGATTAATCGAAGCTGGTGATGGAAATTTAAAGATTATGACAGTAGCTCCTGAACTTGAAAATGCTTATGATTTGATAAAATATTTACGACAAAATGATGTTGTTGTATCTATAGGCCATACTGATATAAAATTTGAAAAACTTCATGAAGCATTAAATTTAGGAATCAGTCTTATTACTCATATTTTTAATGCTATGGGTGGAGTTATCAGTACAGAAAAGGGTGTAAAACCTGTAAGCATTCAGGAGGAGTTGCTTATTTGTGATGATTTAATGAGTGAGATCATGTGTGATAGGAACGCAGTTCATGTTAACCCAACTTTGCTAAAAATACTTATAAGATGCAAGGGAATAAAAAATATTATATTAATTACAGATTCTATGAGCATGAATGGATTTCCTCCAGGGAGGTATTTTTTCCAGGATGGCAGGGCAGGGATTCTAAAAGAAGGCGAAGACATTGTTAGGCTCGAGAATGGTTTCCTTGCAGGAAGTATTATGACAATGAATAATGCTATAAAAAATATGATGATGTATACAGGCATAATGCTAAAGGATGCAGTAATGATGGCTACGCATAACCCTGCAAAAGTGTTAAAAATGTCAAACAGAAAAGGTATGATAAAAGGGGGCATGGATGCGGATATTACAATTTTTGATAATTTGATGAATATAAAAATAACAATTGTTGAAGGGGAAATAAAATATAA